>CAZXVT010000266.1:0-5098 GCA_964644015.1 uncultured Maribellus sp. | reverse complement strand
CGAACCAGTGACCCCCGCCCTGTCAAGGCGATGCTCTGAACCAACTGAGCTAACAACGCAGGTTTGAGGGTGCAAAAATAATAATTACTTTGAAATCAATAAGAAAATATTTGCACGGATTAAAATTATGACTAATTTTGCACCCCTCTAATTAACAATCAATTCACCATTAACGAAAGGAAGCGTATTCGCTATGATTATTGTTCCTGTAAAAGAAGGCGAAAGCATCGACAGAGCTCTCAAGAAACTGAAACGTAAATTTGAAAAAACCGGAGTTGTTAAAGAGCTCCGTGAACGTCAGAAATTCACCAAGCCCTCGGTTAAACGCAGGGAAGAAATTCTGCATGCAGTCTACGTACAGCAACTACAGCAGCAGGAAGAAAAATAGTCAGACGAAATTTTTCGTCAGAGCAGGAAGTAAGGCTTGCTTTTCTCAAAATAATGTCTTAATTTTAGCGTTAGCTAAATACAGACTAGAGAAAGCGTGGTTTACTTCCTGTTGTTTTTTGGATGGTGAAAGAGAAGTTTATTGATTATATCAGGTACGAGAAGCGGTTCTCAGCCCATACTATCACGGCATACCAACATGACCTGCAGCAATTTGCAGATTTTCTTCAATTTCAATACGACTTAAAGGAAATATATCAAGCCACGCACGAAATGGTGCGTTCATGGCTCGTTCAACTTCTGTCGGACAACATTACCCCCCGGTCGGTAAACCGCAAATTGTCGGTGCTTAAATCATATTTCAGGTTTTGTAAAAAGCAGGGATTTATTTTAGAAAGTCCAATGGCAAAAGTTATTGCTCCCAAAACATCAAAATTCCTGCCTGTTTTTCTTGAAAAAGAACCTCTTGAGAAATTATTTTCATCAATTTCATTCGATCAGGGTTTTCAGGGTATACGCGATAAACTTATATTGATGGTGTTTTACTCAACAGGGATGAGGCTTTCCGAGTTATGTGCTCTCAAAATTGGCTCAGTTGATTTCCAGTCAAAGTCAATTAAAGTTACCGGAAAAAGAAATAAAGAAAGAATTCTGCCAGTAGGTGATTACCTTCTCAAAAATTTTGAATTATATTTGAGTGAACGGGAGAAAATCATGGTAAACACCGACACAAACAACAAAGAAGCATCGCTTTTTGTTACTTTAAAAGGTAAACCGATTTACCAAAGGTTGGTTTATAATATAGTGCACAGGTATCTGTCAAATGTTTCGACGCTTGGTAAACTGAGCCCGCATGTACTGCGTCATACCTTTGCTACACATATGCTTAACGATGGTGCTGACCTCAATGCTATAAAAGAAATTCTGGGACATTCAAGCCTGGCGGCTACCCAGGTATATACACATAATACAATAGAAAAGCTCAAATCAATATATAACCATGCCCATCCAAGGGCATAAAAAAAGGAGGAATTATGCAAGTAAACATTAATGCCGTGCATTTCAAGACCGACAAAAAACTCGATCAGTTCATTACCGATAAAATAGAGAAGCTATCAGGCCTCTATGATGGCATTATCAGTAGTGAAGTAACCTTAAGGCTTGAAAAGAATGAAGCAGTGGAGAACAAGATTGCTGAAATCAAGCTAATGGTGCGTGGCAGTGATCTTTTTGCCAAGAAGCAGAGTAAATCATTTGAAGAAGCTACCGATATTGCAGTTGAAGCTTTACGCCGCCAGTTAACACGTCATAAGGAAAAAATGCGTGGTGAATGATAAAAAAAATCAATTCCTGTTTGTACGTTAAAATAAAATGCCTATTTTTGCAGTCCTTTTTCAAAAAGGGCTGCTTTTTTTTATGAATAGCTTTGCCTTTTAATTGATATTAAAGGAATTGGCGGCACAGAGGGATTGTAAATTCTACTTCAGCTGCTGCCTGGCAGATGCCGATGTAGCTCAGCTGGTAGAGCAGCTGATTTGTAATCAGCTGGTCGGGGGTTCGAGTCCCTCCATCGGCTCACGTTCTTCGAAAGAATTGCATTAATGGGGAGATACCAGAGCGGTCAAATGGGGCAGACTGTAAATCTGTTGGCTGAGCCTTCGGAGGTTCGAATCCTCCTCTCCCCACAAAATTGAAAAGCGGAAGTAGCTCATTTGGTAGAGCGATAGCCTTCCAAGCTATAGGTGGCGGGTTCGAGCCCCGTCTTCCGCTCAGTATGACCCCCGTTATATATTAAAGGAATTGAACTTCTCATAAGATAACTCCTTTACTCGCCGGCGGCATAAAAAGCCTTTGTAGCTCAGTGGTAGAGCACTTCCTTGGTAAGGAAGGGGTCAGGAGTTCAACTCTCCTCAAAGGCTCAATGATTGTTTACTAAAACTAGTGATTAAAACCATAAACATTAATTATCATGGCAAAAGAAAAATTCGATCGTTCAAAACCTCACGTTAACGTAGGTACTATTGGTCATATCGACCATGGCAAGACCACGCTTACGGCTGCTATCACCCTGGTGCTGGCTGACAAAGGTCTTTCCGAATTCAGGTCATTCGATTCAATTGATAATGCTCCTGAAGAAAAGGAAAGGGGTATTACCATTAATACAGCTCACGTTGAGTATCAGACAGCAAACCGTCACTATGCTCACGTTGACTGCCCCGGACATGCTGACTACATCAAGAACATGGTAACCGGTGCTGCCCAGATGGACGGAGCTATTATCGTGGTTGCTGCTACCGATGGTCCTATGCCTCAAACCCGCGAGCATATCCTTCTCGCACGCCAGGTTGGTGTTCCCCGTTTGGTTGTTTTCATGAACAAGGTTGACCTTGTTGATGACGAAGAAATTCTCGAAATCGTTGAAATGGAAATCCGTGACCTGCTTACTTTCTACGGATTTGACGGTGATAATACTCCCGTTATTCGCGGCTCAGCTCTCGGTGGATTGAATAAAGAACCGAAATGGGTTGATAAAATCATGGAACTCATGGATGCCGTTGATACATGGATTCCCCTCCCTGCACGTGCTGTTGATAAACCATTCCTCATGCCAATCGAAGATGTGTTCTCAATCACAGGTCGTGGTACAGTGGCAACAGGCCGTATTGAAACTGGTATTATCCATGTAGGTGATCCCGTTGAAATTATCGGTATGGGTGCTGAAAAACTGAAATCAGTTTGCACCGGTGTTGAAATGTTCCGTAAACTTCTCGACGAAGGTGAAGCTGGCGACAACGCCGGTCTGCTCCTCCGCGGTATTGATAAGGATGAAATCCGTCGTGGTATGGTTATTGCCAAACCAGGATCAATCACTCCTCATAAGAAATTCAAAGCTGAAGTTTATATCCTGAAAAAGGAAGAAGGCGGACGTCACACTCCTTTCCACAACAAGTATCGTCCCCAGTTCTACTTCAGGACTACCGACGTTACCGGTGAAATTACATGCCCCGAAGGAGTTGAAATGGTAATGCCCGGTGATAACCTCACAATTACAGTTGACCTGATTGCAGAAATTGCAATGAACCTCAACCTCCGTTTCGCTATCCGCGAAGGTGGACGTACAGTTGGTGCAGGCCAGGTTACTGAAATTCTTGACTAACAAGTACATGAAGGAGAATGTCCCGGTTATCGAATCCGGGACTTTTTCCTGCCATAAAATAAATTAATGTTTCTGGTTGTATGTCCTGCCGGCAGGCTGGTCAGCACATCAGGCAAGGACTAAACGGGTGTAGCTCAACTGGTAGAGTGGCGGTCTCCAAAACCGTAGGCTGTGGGTTCGATTCCTACCACCCGTGCAAAATATTAGATCGATGGCAAAGAACAAAATTGCTGAGTATGTAACCGAAAGTTACGATGAACTCATTCACAAAGTTTCCTGGCCTACCTGGAGTGAATTACAAAACAGCGCCGTAGTAGTATCCATTGCTTCCCTTATCATCGCACTTGTGGTGTTCCTGATGGATGAAATTTTTCAACTGGGGCTAAAGCAGTTTTATCTGCTTTTTTAATCCTTCCAGGGATTTCTTTCTAATGTTTTTGGTAATATAACTCTCAATTTCATCAACCGGCATGGGCGATCAAGTAAAAAAGTGGTATGTAATCCGGGCCATGAGTGGGGGAGAGAAGAAGGTAAAACAATACCTTGAAAGCGAAATAAGCCGCCTGGGCCTCCAGGAGTTTATTTCACAGGTTCTCATCCCTACAGAGAAAGTCTACACAGTACAGAAAGGTAAAAAAGTGAGTAAAGAACGCTCTTATTTACCAGGTTATGTGCTTATAGAGGCTGTTTTGGTCGGGGAAATACCACACATTATCCGCAATATTCCGGGGGTTTTAGGGTTTCTTGGCTCGAAAGACGAACCCGTTCCCCTGAGGCCTGCCGAAGTGAACCGTATTCTTGGTAAAGTTGACGAGCTCTCAGAGCAAGGCGCCGAACTGAGTGTACCTTTTATCGTTGGTGAAACCGTAACTGTAACGGATGGACCATTCAACAGTTTCAGCGGCGTGATTGAAGAAATTAACGATGAAAAGAAAAAGCTGAAAGTAATGGTCAAGATCTTTGGTCGTAAAACCCCGCTCGAACTCTCGTTCATGCAGGTTGCCAAAGAATCCTAGTTGTTACCTTTTCCGCAATTACTAATCCTTTAAGACAACTGAAAAATGGCAAAAGAAGTTGCTGGATTAATCAAACTGCAAATTAAAGGAGGTGCGGCTAATCCATCACCCCCTGTTGGACCTGCTTTAGGTTCCAAGGGTGTGAACATTATGGAATTTTGCAAGCAGTTCAATGCCCGTACGCAGGATCAGGCCGGTAAGGTCATACCTGTGGTCATTACTGTTTTCAAAGACAAGTCGTTCGAGTTTATCATCAAGACCCCCCCGGTTGCTGTTCAACTGCTCGAAGCTACCAAGCTTAAAAGCGGATCAGCCGAACCCAACCGTAAAAAGGTAGCATCAGTTACCTGGGATCAGGTTCGTGAAATAGCCCAAAGTAAAATGGCTGACCTTAACTGCTTCACACTTGAAGCAGCCATGAAAATGGTAGCAGGCTCAGCACGTAGCATGGGCATCACTGTAAAAGGTGAACCTCCAGTTGCTATGTAACGGATACCCTGAGTTTCCGAAACATTAATCCGTAAATATCATTACTAAT
>CAZXVT010000265.1:0-5114 GCA_964644015.1 uncultured Maribellus sp. | reverse complement strand
GCATTAAGGTGGCAGCCATTGGTTCAGGCCCGGCTTCGCTTTCGTTTGCAGGTGATATGGTAAAACTGGGTTATGATGTTACAGTTTTTGAAGCCCTGCATGAAATCGGGGGTGTTCTGAAATATGGAATTCCGGAATTCAGGCTTCCAAACAGTATTGTTGATGTGGAATTGCAAAACCTTCAGAAAATGGGGGTGAAATTCGAAACCAATTTTATTGTCGGAAAAACTGCCAGTTTCGACGATTTAAAAGAAGAAGGTTTCAAAGGATTTTTTGTGGCATCGGGAGCCGGTTTGCCGCGGTTTATGAATATTCCCGGTGAAAACTACAACGGAATTCTTTCATCCAATGAATATCTCACCCGGGTAAATCTGATGAATGCCGCCAGCGATCAATTTGACACACCAGTGCTGCGTGGGAAAAATGTGGCTGTAATTGGAGGTGGAAATACTGCAATGGATTCTGTCCGCACCGCAAAACGTCTGGGTGCCGAAAGGGCGATGATTATTTACCGCCGTTCGCGCGAGGAAATGCCGGCGCGTGTTGAGGAAGTTCATCATGCCATGGAAGAGGGGATTGAATTTATCAATCTATCAAACCCGGTTCAGTATTTTGCCGATGAAAACGGGCGTGTTAATAAAATGCGTGTTCAAAGAATGGAATTGGGCGAACCCGATGCATCTGGCCGTCGCAGCCCGGTGGTGATCGAAGGTTCGGAATACGATATCGATGTTGACCTGGTGGTAGTAGCCGTCGGAGTTTCTCCAAATCCGCTGATTCCATCTGCATTAAAGGAACTCAAAGTAAGCCGCTGGGGAACCATTGAAGTAAACAAAGAAACCATGCAAAGCTCTATTCCGGAATTATTCGCCGGTGGAGATATCGTGCGGGGAGGGGCAACTGTGATTCTTGCAATGGGTGATGGAAGAAAAGCTGCCGAAAACATGGATAAATATTTACAGAGTAAATTGTAAACATTTCTTGAGCAAATAACCTTATTATTACGACCATTAAAATCATAACCAAAAAAGTACAAAATGACAGCAAAATTATCTACCAGGTTTTTCGGGTTGGAACTGAAAAGCCCTGTTATTGCCGCCAGCAGCAGTATTACTGGTAATGTGGAACAAATCAGGAAGCTTGCAAAAGCAGGTGCAGGTGCAGTTGTGCTTAAATCGATTTTTGAAGAGGAAATTCAATATCAGCTAAAAGAAGAGTTGGGATTGCGCGATGAATTGCATAATGATCCGGAATACCTGGATTATTTCGATTATGTGATCAAAGATGAAAATCTGAAGAAATATACAAAACTCATCAGCGATGTTAAATCAGCTGTTGATATTCCGGTTGTGGCCAGTGTAAATTGTGTGAGTTCAAACGAATGGATGTCGTTTGCTTACAAACTGCAGGATGCGGGCGCTGATGCACTTGAACTGAATCTTTACGTTTCAAATGCGAGCCTGAAACTGAACAGCGGCGATCATGAAAAATACTATTTCGATGTAATTTCAAGAATTCTGAAATACACGTCTGTTCCGGTTTCTGTAAAAATCAGTCCCTATTTTTCAAACCTGGCCGACATGGTTATCCGGCTTTCGCAAACAGGAATTGCAGGAATTTCGATGTTTAACCGTTTTTATTCGCCCGACATTGATATTAACGAGGAAAAAGTTGTTTCCGCTGATGTTTTAAGTAACGAAACTGAATATCTTCTGCCATTGCGCTGGATTGGAACATTGTCAGGTAAAACAGCCTGTCGTCTGGCGGGTACCACTGGAATTCATTCTGCGGAAACCGCCATTAAATTTTTGTTGGCCGGATCGTCTGCTGTTCAGGTAGCTTCAGAAATTTATCGTCAGGGCTCCGGTTTTATTACTGAAATGAACAATGGAATTGCAGATTGGATGGATGGGAAAGGCTATAAAAAGATTTCTGATTTTCAGGGTAAACTTGGAATGAAAAACTTTGAGCACGCTACAATGTACGACAGGGTCCAGTTTATGAAACATTTTGGAGAAAAAGAGTATTGATAATCTGATATTAACTACAAAAAAGGCTGCAATCGCAGCCTTTTTTGTTACCCTTATTTTAAGCCGGCATTTCCGGCAATTTCCATCCTTCTCTGTAGTTGTGTTTTATCAAATCTGCAGCAAATGCTTTTGCATTTACCGGGTCGGTGTATTTACGATTGAAACTCGGATGTCCGTCAACAATTTTCAATCCTGTGTCCAGACAGAATTTCAGTTCTTCATTATCACGGATATTGGTGAATTCCATTTTCGGGCCATCCCAAAGCAATTCTTTTTCCAATCCCTGCAAACGAACGGCAAGAACTCCCATCACCACCATTTCGTTAAACGGACCAGCCTGTGAGAATGGCGAAGCAGTTTCTTTTCTGCTTTCTGCCGGTTCTTTGCAGGCACGAATCCAATCTTGTTCGTGGCTTGTTTCAATTCGTGGAATGGTCTTCTGAACGTTTGGAACCCTGCCTGAAAGTAACCACGGATTCACTCCGTAACAACCACAAATGATTTTGTCTTTTGTGCCGTGGAAAATCACGCCACCACCTGAGTCGTTCATCGATTTTCCTTCGGGCCAGCCAATGGGTTTCATTGGCTGAACTCCGCCATCCATCCAGGTTACTTCCACTTCAGGGAAAGCAATTTTTGAATCTTTTGATTTTGGGCGGGCCGGGAAAACGAGTTTTACAATCTCAGTATTCGGGGCCGAATCGGTCATTACATCAGTAGAACTTCCCTGAACGCGGGTCGGATAACCCAATTTCAACCCCATAAAAACAGGGTGAAGAATGTGGCAGGCCATATCGCCAAGCGCACCGGTTCCAAAATCCCACCATCCACGGAAATTCCAGGGTGTGTACATTCTGTGGTACGGACGCATTTTTGCCGGTCCGATAAATAAATCCCAATTCATGGTTTCCGGAACCCACATTCCCACTTCAGGTTTAGCCAGTCCCTGTGGCCACAATGGGCGGTCAGTAAAAGCTTCCACTTTTGTAACCTCGCCAATTTCGCCATTCCACAACCATTCCTGAATCAGGCGTACTCCTTCGCCCGAAGAACCCTGGTTTCCCATTGATGTGGCCACTTTGTATTTTTCGGCTAGTTTTGTCAGCAAACGCGATTCATAAACCGTGTGCGTCAGCGGTTTCTGTACATAAACATGCTTTCCCAGAGTCATGGCATGAGAAGCAACAATGGCATGAGAATGGTCGGCAGTTGCCACCATCACCGCATCAATGTCTTTTCCCATTTCATCGTACATCATACGCCAGTCCCAGTATTTTTTCGCATTGGGAAAGTCGTTGAAACATCTTTCTGAATGAGCCCAGTCAACATCGCAGAGTGCCACAATGTTTTCAGAATTCATGTTTCTGAGGTTACCGCGACCCATGCCGCCAACACCCACGCCGGCAATATTCAGCTTATCACTGGGTGCTTTGTGCCCCAATCCGGCAATGACATTTGAAGGTACGATTGTAATTCCGGCAGCAGCAGTGGCAGTGGTTGCCAGAAAGCTTCTCCGGGTAAAATTGTTTTGATTCTTCATAATCCGAAAGTTTTAAAAGATTCAGTTTTTGCCATTTTCCCAGACAATAATCCGGTTGCTAAATGGTGTTAGCAATGTACTTTCAAAATTTTCGGAATGAACAGTAAATTTATACTGGTTTACATGGAATATTTACCGTGATATGTTTGCTTCCCCTCCTGCGGAGGGGTTAGGGGAGGCTTCTTTAAAACCTCTCTCCCCACCATCTTTTCAATCGTTCCAGAATTTTGATTTCGGTCTGGTTGTTCTGGGGTTTGTAAAATCTTTCTTTCTTGATTTTCTTCGGAAGAAAATCCTGCTCCACAAAATTGCCTTCGTAAGCGTGGGCATATTTGTAGTCTTTGCCGTAACCAATTTCTTTCATCAGTTTGGTGGGCGCATTGCGAATGTGCAGCGGAACAGGCAAATTCCCATCTCTCTGAACCACTGAAATGGCTGCATCAATGGCTTCATAAGCCGAGTTGCTTTTTGGTGAAGTCGCTAAATAAATGGCACATTCAGAAAGAATAATCCGCGCTTCGGGCATCCCGATTTTGTGAACGGCATCAAACGTACTTTGCGCCAGCAGCAGGGCATTCGGATTGGCAAGTCCCACATCTTCAGCCGATAAAATCAGCATCCGTCGTGCAATAAATTTTATGTCTTCGCCACCTTCCAGCATCCGTGCCAGCCAGTATACCGCCGCATCAGGGTCGCCACCGCGGATACTTTTAATAAACGCCGAAATAATATCGTAGTGCATTTCGCCCTGCTTGTCGTACATCGCAAGGTTTTTCTGTAAGCGGTCAAGCACTTTGGCGTTTGTAATTTCAATTTCATCGTCATCCTCGGCCTGAACCACCAACTCCAATACGTTCAGTAATTTCCGGGCATCGCCGCCCGAAAAACGCAGCATTGCTTCGTCTTCAGCAATGGTGATTTTTTTGTTTTTAAGTTCATTATCTTTTGAGATGGCGGAATCTATCAGTTTCAGCAAACCAGCTTTGTCAAGCGTTTCGAGAATATAAACCTGGCAACGTGAGAGCAGGGGAGTGATGACCTCAAACGATGGATTTTCGGTTGTGGCGCCAATCAGTGTGATGGTTCCGTCCTCCACAGCGCCCAGCAACGAATCCTGCTGCGATTTGCTGAAGCGGTGAATTTCGTCGATAAACAATATCGGATTGGGTTTGCTGAAAAACTGCTGTTTTTTGGCTTTGTCAATTACATCACGGATGTCTTTAACTCCCGAGTTGATGGCGCTCAGCGTGTAAAACGGGCGATTCAGCGTGTTGGCAATAATTTTTGCCAATGTGGTTTTTCCCACTCCGGGCGGTCCCCACAAAATAATGGATGAAATATTCCCCGATTCAATCATTTTCCGCAACACGGCATTTTTACCCACAAGGTGTTCCTGCCCGATGTAATCATCAAGCGTTTTGGGTCGAAGTCGTTCTGCCAGCGGCTGGTTGCTCATTGTTTCGAGTTATTTTAAAATGTCTAAAAAGAGAATCTTCACTCCACTTTGTTAAGTTCAGAATGAACTGTGTTAAAAAGCAAATTTA
>CAZXVT010000264.1:0-5130 GCA_964644015.1 uncultured Maribellus sp. | reverse complement strand
CGGCACAACCCGACAGCAGCGAAAAAATGAAAGAAATCAGAAAAGCTGCCGAACGTGTTCCTGCTATGAAATTTAATATGTGTGGCTATGCCGCTCCCAAACTCGACAAAGTGCGGGTTGGTTTTGTGGGAATCGGCGACCGTGGTTCGGGTGCTGTTGAGCGGATGACTTACATTGAAGGTGTTGAAATTACAGCTTTTTGCGATGT
Source organism: uncultured Maribellus sp. (assembly GCA_964644015.1). Classification (GTDB taxonomy): domain Bacteria; phylum Bacteroidota; class Bacteroidia; order Bacteroidales; family Prolixibacteraceae; genus Draconibacterium. Next base: position 4,922 of record CAZXVT010000264.1, on the reverse strand, counting down.
GAGACAGGCTGCCGTTGATGGTGGTCAGAAAATCCTGGCCGACGCCGGTTTGCCCAAAGCAAAAGAGTATGTTAATGGCGACCTGGGCTTTAAAGCATTGTGCGAAAGCAACGATGTTGACCTTGTTTACGTTTGCACGAATTGGGAGTGGCATGTTCCGGTGGCAATTGCAGCAATGGAAGGTGGAAAACACACCGCCGTGGAAGTGACACCGGCCAAAACTATCGAAGAGTGCTGGCAAATGGTGGAGACCTCGGAACGCACCAAAAAACATTGTATTATTCTTGAAAACTGTTGCTACGATTTCTTTGAGCTTTTAACACTGAACATGGTTCGTCAGGGCGCGTTTGGCGACCTGGTTCATGGTGAAGGCGCTTATATTCATGACCTCGATTATTGGCTGTTTAATAAACCGAAGGACGATAAAATGAGTGACGGCGCCTACTACAAAATGTGGCGCATGCACGAAAACAAACGCAAAGCCAACGTTTATCCAACGCATGGATTAGGCCCGATTTGCCAGGCGATGAACATCAATCGCGGCGATAAAATGGATTATCTCACCGCCATGATGTCAGAAGATTTTACCCTGAAAAAAAGGATTGAGGAAAAAGCAAAGGAAGACCCGTTTTTCGAACAGTTTGTAGGTTGGGACATGCGGGGAAACATGGACATTCAACTGATTAAAACGAATAAGGGAAAAACCATTATGATTCAGCACGATGTAAGTTCGCCGCGCCCGTATTCACGCATTCACCTTTTAAGCGGAACAAAATGTTTCGCACAGAAATGGCCGTTGCAACACATTGCTTTTGGGCACGAGGTAGCCGACGAAGCGAAGATGAAAGAACTGGAAGAAAAATATACGCCAGAAATTGTGAAAAGAGTGGGAGAGATGGCCAAAAAAGTAGGCGGCCACGGTGGAATGGATTTTATCATGGATTGGCGGATGATTGACTGTCTGCGCAATGGATTGCCGATGGACATGGATGTTTACGATGCAGCCGCCTGGAGTTCGATCGTTCCACTTAGCGAATGGTCAATTGCCAATGGTTCGGCGCCAATCGAAATACCCGACTTTACCCGCGGTGCCTGGCTTACAAACAAACCGTTGGATATAACTCTCAATGGTGGCGGAACCACTGGTGTACGAAATCTTTCGAAAACCGATTCATCGGGTCAATTAGATGTGAAATAGGGAAAAAAAGAGCGGTAAAATTAACTTCTACCGCTCTTCTTTTAATCGTTCGATTTATTAAAAGTTGGAACCGACCACTTGAAATCTCCTGTTCCGTTAGGTTTCCGTGCCCACGATTGTTCAGTCAGTGTAATGGGATATTCAACAAGATCAATCACATCCTGATCGGGGTTGAGCAAAACAACATTTTCACCGTCGGCAGAGAGTTTGTAGTTGGTATGCAGCCCTGAAACATGGGTTGAATCCTCGTCGCACCAAACAATCAGGTAACCGTTTGCTTCAATGGTTGTACCTGCCGGAAATTTCCATTTTGTCGGGTTCTTTTTACTGTCTGACAGGTAATAGCCAGAAATATCCTGTGCATTTGCCGCCGGATTGTAAATTTCAATCCAGTCATCAAAATCGCCGTCTTCATCTGAGCCGTTCATTGAGTTTTTTGGAAGAAGTTCATTAATAACAATATTTTCATCCGAATCTGCCGGATCGTCGTTGTTACATGCATAAAACAAAAAAGTCAGGGCGAAACCATATAATAATGATCGTTTCATTACAGAATATAATTTGATTAATAATTAAAAGTCATCAGTTGCGAAAATAAGGATAATTGCCAAAAGAGGAAATTTGATGGTAATGAAAAAGGTCTTCCCTGACCAGAGAAGACCTTTTTTAACAATTATTACAACGAAATAATTAAATTTTAAATGCTTTGGTATCCACCCATTCCTGTTTAATCAGCGACCACCAGTCAACAGCTAATCCGTTTTTAATGTAGTCATACGGTAGCCATCCGTAACCTCCATCGCCCCAACCAGTGCCCCACGAGTTACGGATCAGAAGTGCTCCTTTGGTTTCAACTGAACCGGCATTGGCATTTTTTATTTTTAAGTTATCATCGAAACCAACGGCCATAACAGCATGTCCTCCGACTATTTTCTCTCCTGCAGTCGGGTATGGAATTTTGCCTCCTGAATTGGATTGCGTATAAGAACTGTAAACCGTAAATCCAAACATGGAAGGCAGGCCTGCAGCCAGATTTGTTTTAACCCGGCTGAGCAATGCAGTCTTTGTGACACCGGGTGCATCTAAACGATAATAGTTAATCGCCTGGTAGCTTTGTGCGTATGCGTAACAAAAAGGTGTCGGCTCTTTTTCATAATCGGCAATTTTGTAAGGCCAGTATTCTTCAGGCGGAACGCCGAATAAAACCATTGCACCCATTGTTGTTCGCAGAAAAGCCCCGGTATCTCCGGTCCAGTGCAGCATATTCCGTGTTACTTTATAAAGAAACAACCGCGAAGCATCAATGTGTTTTCCGAATGATCTTCTCTCAAAGTATTCAACCATCCCAACACCTGCGTGGGCTGTACATGAACCTATTGATCCCTGGTCTTCCACCGGCGAACACCAGGCCCTTAAGTCAACATTTGCAGGTAAGGAAGGCGCATTTGCTTTTACGACACCTGTCGGGGTCAACATTGTTTTCACTGCTTTTTGTTCAACTGTGTAATCTCTGAAATCGGGATAGTCTGGCAACCAACCAAGACCTGATTTTTCATATTCAGACATAATTTTATGTTTTAGGTTTTGCCGATGAAAAAATTAATAACAGGCTCTCACCAGCTTTATAAGCCTGTTTCTTTTCAAACTGTCGTATTAATTTTCCCGGCGTCTCAGGACTTTGGTTTTGCAGATACAATTTAAGATTATTTTATCTTATATAAAAGCTTAGTAGAATTGTTTTTTGGGTTTCCCCGAAGTCTTTTGATACAAAAAAAGCCGTCTCCAAATCTGAAGACGGCTTGTGATTTATTCTGAGTTTCGATATTTTTTAACTTCCGAAATCGTCGAACAATACATTTTCGTTCGGAACACCCAAATTGTAAAGCATTTTCTGAACAGCATCGTTCATCATGGGCGGACCACAAAGATAGTAGTCAATTTCTTCAGGCTCCTCGTGTTTGCTCAGGTAGTTGTCATAAATCACCTGGTGAATGAATCCAACTGGTCCTTCCCATTTATCTCCGGGCAGTGGTTCTGATAAGGCAAGATTGAATTTGAAATTCGGGAAATTCTTTTCGATTTCGCGGAATTGTTCATAATAGAAAACTTCTTTCCACGAACGGGCACCATACCAGAATGTAACCTTTTTATTTGTTTCTTTTACGGTGTGGAACAAATGGAAAAGATGCGAACGCATGGGTGCCATTCCTGCACCACCACCAATAAACATCATTTCATTGTCGTTCTTTTTCAGGAAGAATTCGCCATATGGTCCTGATACTGTTACCTTATCTCCGGGTTTGCGCGAGAAGATATATGATGAGCAAATACCGGGATTTACGTTTTTAAAGGCATTGTTGGCACGATCCCAAGGTGGAGTGGCAATACGGATATTGAGCATCACGATATTTCCTTCAGCCGGATGGTTGGCCATTGAATATGCGCGGAATGTTGGTTCCGGGTTTTTCATTTTCAGGTTGAACATCCCGAATTTTTCCCATTCATCGCGAAATTTCTCTCCAACTTCAATGTCTTTAAAATCCACGTCAACTTTTGGAACGTCAATCTGAATGTAACCCCCTGATTTAAAATTCAGGTTTTCTCCTTCAGGAAGACGAACAACAAATTCTTTAATAAAGGTTGCCACGTTGTTATTTGAAACAACTTCGCATTCCCATTTTTTTACGCCGAGTACATGTTCCGGAACTTGAATTTTCATGTCCTCACGGATTTTTACCTGGCAACCGAGTCTCCAATTGTTTTGCTGTTCTTTACGGGTAAAATGTCCTGTTTCGGTGGCTAATATCGAACCGCCACCTTCAATTACCTGGCAACGGCACTGAGCACAGGTACCGCCACCACCACAGGCAGAGGGAAGAAAAATTCCGTTTTCCGACAAGGTTGAAAGCAGTGTTCCTCCCGGGTTCACTTCCATATCCTTTTCTTCGTTGATCGTTATTTTTACCTTACCGGTTGCGGTAAGTTTTGCCCTGGCAAATAATAATGTTGCAACAAGTACCAGAATAATCACCAGGAAGGCGACCAGACTCGATGCGATTATAAATATTGTTGATCCTATTATCATTGGTCTTAATTTTTCAGATTAAATGGTAATTCCGAGAAAACTCATAAAAGCAATTGCCATCAGCCCGGTAACAATAAAAGTAATACCCATCCCTTTTAATGCGGGTGGAATCTGATTGTATTTCATTTTTTCCCGGATGGCAGCCAGTGAAACGATGGCTAGCATCCAGCCAAACCCCGAACCGAGACCCCATGAAAATACCTGACCGATATTTTCATACTCACGTTGTTCCATAAATAATGAACCTCCGAGAATAGCACAGTTAACAGCTATAAGCGGGAGAAAAATACCCAGTGAATTGTACAATGCCGGTGAAAATTTTTCGACAATCATTTCAACAAGCTGAACCATAGCTGCAATTGTGGCAATAAATACCATGAAACCTAAAAAAGAAAGGTCAACGTTTTGAAATGTTTCACCCAACCAGGATAGAGCGCCTGGTTTCAATACATATTTCAACAAGAGATAGTTAACCGGAACCGTGATAATTTGAACGAAAATAACGGCAATCCCCAGCCCGAGCGATGTTTTTACTGTTTTGGAAACAGCTAAATAAGAGCACATCCCCAAAAAGTAAGCGAAAATCATGTTGTCGATAAAAACCGACCTGACAAATATGTTGATTATTTCCTGCATAGT
>CAZXVT010000263.1:0-5164 GCA_964644015.1 uncultured Maribellus sp. | reverse complement strand
CAACTTCACCAGTATCTTCATCAACGAAGTCTTCAGTCCATGATTTCAAAACACGGGCTGCCAATCTTCGTCCGACTACTTTTTTAAGCGCAGTTTTCGATACTTTAATTTCATCGGCGAGATTAAAAATCTCCAGAATATCCCTGTCGCTTTCGAAACCAATCGCACGTAATAAAGTTGTTACAGGTAATTTCTTTTTCCTGTCAATGTATGCAAACATTACTCCGTTAATATCGGTGGCAAATTCAATCCACGATCCTTTAAACGGAATAATACGTGCTGAATAAAGTTTTGTACCATTGGCGTGCATACTCTGACCAAAGAAGACACCCGGAGAACGGTGTAACTGAGAAACGATAACGCGCTCAGCCCCGTTAATAATAAAGGTACCTCTTTCGGTCATGTAGGGAACTGTTCCCAAATATACATCCTGCACCACCGTGTCGAAATCTTCATGTTCAACATCGGTACAATACAACTTCAGTTTTGCTTTCAGGGGGACACTAAATGTCAAACCACGTTCAATACATTCCTGGATCGAATACCTGGGCGGGTCAACCTGATAATCGAGAAACTCAAGAACGAAATTATTCCGTGTGTCAGTAATCGGAAAATTTTCCTCGAATACTTTGAATAATCCTTCTGATTTGCGGTTATCAGGAGTGGTTTTTAACTGAAAAAACTCTTTAAATGATTTAACTTGTACTTCCAAGAAGTCAGGGTAATCAAACCTGGTTTTTGTGGAGGAGAAACTGATTCTCTCTTTATTTGCTTGTACAGACATGTATTAATACAAGTTAATTATATAAAATACCTATACATAAAAAGGTTTAGAAGCCAGCATAAGTTGGCTTCTAAACCAAATAACCTTTCACAAGGTTCTTGAAGCTTTATTTAACCTCAACTTCGGCTCCTGCTTCAATAAGCTGACTTTTGATAGATTCAGCCTCTTCTTTTGAAACTTTTTCTTTAACTGCTTTTGGTGCAGCATCAACCAGTTCTTTTGCCTCTTTCAAGCCTAAACCAGTTAATTCTTTTACAAGTTTAACAACTCCTAATTTAGCTTGTCCAGCTGAAGTTAAAACTACTGTAAATTCTGTTTGTTCAGCCGGTGCTTCAGCTTCTGCGCTGGCGCCACCAACCGGACCTGCTGCTACTGCAACTGCTGCAGCTGGTTCAATTCCGTATTCGTCTTTCAGAATTCCAGCTAATTCGTTAACCTCTTTTACAGTCAGGTTAACTAATTGTTCTGCAAGCTGTTTTAAATCTGCCATCTCTATTAATTTTTATAAATTGTTTCTATAAATTAATTTCTCTCTTTCAGTGTATCTAATACACCGTGAATGATATTACCACCGGATTGTAACTGTGAAAGTACAGTGTTCATCGGCGATTTCAACATAGCAACCACATCTGCAATAAGTTCGTTTTTCGATTTTACTGCTATCAATGCATCGAGCTGGTTTTCTCCGAGATAAACCGATTCCTGAACATAAGCACCTTTTAAAACAGGTTTTTTATGTTTTTTACTGAAATCCTTGATCAGTTTTGCAGGAGTATTTGCATTCTCTGAAAACATCACCGAAGTGTTGCCTTTAAGTGCTTCGTAAATCTCTTCAACGTTCTTGTTAGAACTTTCAAGAGCTTTCCGCAGGAGAGTATTCTTAACAACTACCAGTTTTACATCCTGGTTAAAGCAAAGTCTTCTGAGTGCGCTGGTTTTTTCAGCGTTCAACCCGCTAATGTCAGTGAGGTAAAAATGGCTGTAAGAATTAATTTGTTCCTGTAAACTTTCGATTATTACTTTTTTCTCTGAACTCTTCATTTTTACACATTTTTAGTCAACAACTGACTTGGGTTCAACTTGAATACCAGGGCTCATGGTACTGGAGAGATAAATACTCTTGATGTAAGTACCTTTTGCTGCAGTTGGTTTCAATTTAACAATGGTATTCAAAAACTCAGCGGCATTTTCTTTAATCTTATCAGGAGTAAAAGAAACTTTGCCAATTGAGGTATGTACAATACCAAATTTGTCAACTTTGAAATCGATTTTACCTTGTTTAACCTCCGAGATAGCTTTACCAACTTCCATTGTAACTGTACCACTTTTCGGGTTTGGCATTAAACCACGCGGACCCAAAATACGGCCCAGCGCCCCTACTTTACCCATAACGGGTGGCATGGTAATAATTACATCAACGTCGGTCCAGCCTCCTTTGATTTTTTCGATATAATCATCGAGACCAACATAATCAGCACCAGCTTCGGTAGCTTCATTCACCTTATCGGGTGTAACAAGCGCCAAAACGCGTACTACTTTTCCAGTTCCATGGGGTAACGAAACTACGCCTCTAACCATCTGGTTGGCTTTTCTTGGATCTACTCCGAGTCTTACATCGATATCGACTGATGCATCAAATTTGGTATAAGTTACTTCTTTAACCAATGCAGCGGCTTCATCGATGCTGTAAGTTTTTCCCTTTTCGATCTTCGCAAGAGAAGCTTTCATATTCTTCGTAATTCTGCCCATCGTATAAGATTTTTAATTTTTGAATGGTGAAGCACCTTTTACGGTAATTCCCATACTTCTTGCAGTACCAGCAACCATCTTCATTGCAGATTCAATTGTAAAGCAATTCAGGTCAACCATTTTGGTTTCGGCAATTTGTTTTACCTGTTCCCAGGTAACTGATCCCACTTTGTTAAGATGAGGTTCAGCCGATCCTTTTTTAACCTTTGATACTTCCATTAACTGAATAGCAACCGGAGGTTGTTTAATAATGAAATCAAATGATTTGTCTGCATAAACAGTAATAATAACAGGGAGTACTTTTCCAGGCTGATCCTGGGTACGTGCATTAAACTGTTTGCAGAACTGCATTATATTAACCCCTTTGGAGCCTAATGCTGGTCCCACTGGTGGTGATGGATTTGCAGCACCACCTTTAATCTGTAATTTAATTAATCCAGCAATTTCTTTAGCCATAGTATTTAACGTGTGTTATTCCTTTACAACTTGCATGAAGCTGAGTTCCAAAGGAGTTTTACGTCCAAAAATCTTCACCATTACTTGCAGCTTTTTCTTTTCCTCATTGATTCCTTCAATGGTTCCGTTAAAGCCGTTAAATGGTCCATCGACAACTTTTACAGTTTCTCCAACCACAAATGGAACACTGATTTCCTCATCGTTTTCAGAAAGTTCATCCACTTTCCCCAAAATTCTGTTCACCTCATTTTGCCGCATCGGTACCGGATCCCCACCTTTGGTGTCGCCAAGGAACCCGATTACGTTTGGAATATTCCTCAGTGTGTGCGCAACTTCACCCACTAAAGCAGCTTCAATAAGAACATAACCCGGGAAAAAATTTCTTTCTTTACTGATTTTTTTACCGTTTCGGATTTGGTAAACCTTTTCTTGTGGTATCAAAACCTGATCAACAAAATCTTTTAAATCTCCATTCGCGATTTCGTTTTCGATATATTCCTTAACCTTCTTTTCCTTTCCGCCAATTGCACGCAGAACATACCATTTTTTACTATTTTCGCTCATCTCGCTTTAAAGATTTTGATTAATAAAATAATCCATAGATAAGTTCCATCATGTTTCTGAACGAAACATCCATAAGGAAAATTACCAATGATATAATCAAGGAAGCAACCATTACAACCAATGCGCTGCTTTGCAGCTCTTTCCAGGTTGGCCATGTAACTTTGTGAATAAGCTCATCATAAGCCTCCTGAAAGTATAATTTCAATTTCATATCTTAAAAATTGTTGGGTACGGAAGGTAAGAATCGAACCTACTGTTTTGCAACCACTCCCTTTTGAGTTTCAACCGTAAAATAGTCCCGGGCCATACGACCCGGGACTTATTTCTATTTTTATCTACTAATTAGCTGATAATTTCAGTAACCTGACCTGCACCAACAGTACGACCACCTTCACGGATTGCGAAACGCAGACCCGGACTCATAGCCACTGCATAGATCAGTTCAACTTCTACTGATACGTTATCGCCAGGCATTACCATTTCGCGACCTTCCGGCAAGTGGATTTCACCTGTCACGTCAAGCGTACGAATATAGAACTGCGGACGATATTTGTTGTGGAACGGAGTGTGACGACCACCTTCTTCTTTTTTCAATACATAAACCTCTGCTTTGAATTTTTTGTGAGGTGTGATTGAACCTGGTTTTGCAAGAATCTGTCCGCGTTTGATTTCTTTTTTGTCAACACCGCGAAGCAATAAACCTACGTTGTCACCAGCCTGTCCGTCATCAAGGATTTTACGGAACATTTCAACACCGGTACATACTGTTTTACGGCCTTCTGCTCCTAAACCAATTAACTGAAGTTCATCACCAGTATGAATTTTACCAGTTTCGATACGACCTGTTGCAACAGTACCACGACCTGTGATTGAGAACACGTCTTCAACCGGCATCAGGAATGGTTTGTCGATATCACGGGGAGGAAGCGGAATCCAGGTATCAACTGCATCCATCAGTTCCATCACTTTATCTTCCCATTTCGGTTCGCCGTTCATTGCACCTAATGCAGAGCCGCGGATTACCGGAGTATTGTCACCATCAAACTGGTAGAATGAAAGCAATTCACGAATTTCCATTTCAACGAGTTCGAGAATTTCTTCGTCTTCAACCATGTCCACTTTATTCATGAAAACAACCAGTTTAGGCACGTTTACCTGGCGAGCCAAAAGGATGTGTTCACGAGTCTGTGGCATCGGACCATCAGTAGCAGCAACTACAATGATAGCACCGTCCATCTGTGCAGCACCAGTAACCATGTTTTTAACATAGTCAGCGTGGCCGGGACAGTCAACGTGAGCATAGTGACGTTTTTCAGTCTGGTACTCAACGTGAGCTGTATTGATAGTAATACCCCTTTCTTTTTCTTCAGGAGCGTTATCGATCGAGTCGAAACTTTTTACTTCAGAAAGACCTTTTTTTGCCAATACCATTGTAATAGCAGCGGTCAGTGTAGTTTTACCATGGTCAACGTGGCCAATTGTACCAATATTGACGTGTTCTTTGTCCCTGTTAAAATGTTCTTTAGCCATAACTCTAATTTTTTAATTATTTATTTCTATATTCATTTTCGAGCCGATGACGAGAATTGAACTCGTGACCCCTTCCTTACC
>CAZXVT010000262.1:0-5229 GCA_964644015.1 uncultured Maribellus sp. | reverse complement strand
CATTAATTTTTGCCACAAACACAAGATAAAATCAATATTTACTATATTCAAGTCAATATTTAATCACTTTAATCATTGACTGATTATTCAAAGCGGTAACGGGAACCACCTAATTCGCCATGCATATTAATAAGCACGAAAGCCAGTAAAACGATAACTACCAGCACGGTAACCAGGAAAAACCAATGCTTTTTCCCAATTGTCAGATCAAACTCTGTATTCAATACAAAAGGGTTGCTTACCCTGTACATTAACACAATGGCTCCCAGCAGATTTAACAGATATAGAAAATGGTTTGAATGAAACTGGCCACCAAGTGCTCCGGTAACAAGAAAACTCACAATGATATAAGCCGAAAAAATTACCAGATATAATCCTGATGCTGTTTTACCTTTCAGATCAAAATGTCGAGATTCAATTTTGAATACAGCATACACAGCCATTACCAGAACAACAAAAAATGATACAATACTGCTGATTAAAGCTGTATTGGCATCAATTCCCGAATTGCCCAGTCTTTCTTCCAGTTTACCAAAAGTGAGTGATTCATTAAATACAATAAATGGTATTAGTATAAAAACTACTATATAGTTCGCCCTGTTCTCCCAGGGCTTTGGTTTTTCGGTTATTACAGGCCATTGTGAAGTAAATACGCTGTAAGCCAGGGTGCCACCGCCAAAAAAGCCAATACTGTATTCCATCACATTCCACATATTGAAATTGATTTCGAGAATATTACCGGTTACCTGCAGGAAATTTCCGAAGGCAAAACCAAAACCGCCGCCGATCATGGTATAAAATGCCACTCTTAATGATGAATTAAATCCATTTCGGGCCATGTACCAAAGCATGGCAAGCCCGGCACCCAGACAAAATGCCCAGGCTTCCGAACGGGGCGGTGTCATCAGGATTTCGAGTTGCATTACCAGAAATCCATAAGTAATAAGCGCGCCTGCAACCATTTCAGCCATCAGCCGGCCCCAGTTTACTTTCTTTTCCTTTGTCGATTCAAGTGAAAGCCCGGTAAGTCCGCCGCCGATAAGACCAAATAATCCGCCAATAACAAAAAGCATGAGCAAACCATAACCCGCATTCAGTAAATTATCGGCTCTGCCATAACCTACAACCTGCCCATAACTGATCATGCCACCCATCCCCCAGCCAATTGCCGAAGCTAATGTTACCGACATTGTACGTTGCAACCAATCTGTTCTGCCAGAAGCAAGCACAAGCGCAAGACCACCAATCGCCGCAGCCCAGGCCGCACCCTGCTCATGGCCAAATTGTCCGCGTATTGCCCATGCAGTGCCAAACGAAATGGCGACTAAAATCACTGAAATAATATGGTTTGGTTTAAAACGGTTCATGTTTTATTCTGACTTTTATTCGATTTTTTGTTCAACCAGTTTATTGACTTTCTTCCCTTTTTTCAAAATGAAATGATCAAAAATTTCACCATCAGCAGTAATTGCTTTAAAATCGAGCATATCATCGTTGATGGTAATTTTCTGAAACAATTGCAGGTAACCACCTCTTTTTTGCATCCATGTTTTATCTCCGGCTTCGTAGAGCTTTGGGCCACTAACGGATACAACATAAACTACTGAAGGTTTTACATCTTTATTATCGCTGACAACACCTCTTCCATAAGCATGATCATGACCAGTAAGTACCAGATCTACACCATGTTTCTCGAGTATTGGCTGGAAATTTCTGCGGATATGGGGGTTGTCGCGTTTAATGTTGGTTGAGTAAAAAGGCAAATGGGTGGTTACAATCACCCACTTTTTGTCGTTGTTTGTCAGCACTGAATCGAGCCAGATTTTCTGACTGGTCATTGCCTGACCATTCTCGTCTTCCAGCTCTGATTCAACTGCTGAATCTATTGAAACTATGCGAAGATTTTCATAATCGGTAAAAAAGCAGGTGCCTTTTACACCAGCCGGGCCATTTTGAGGTTGAGTAAACTGGTACATCCAGTGAGGGTCAATTCCATCATCGGTATAATCATGATTTCCGGGAGTGAGCACCTGTGGAACCGTTGCAAAAATATACGAACCGGCATCAAACCACTCCTGCCATTCCATATCTCTGCCACCTCGGTTAATTATATCGCCACCGTACAACATAAAAGCACAATCATCAGTGTATTCATATGCTTTTCTGACGACTCTCGACCATTGCGATTTGATATCAGCCTGTGGGTCGCCAAAATATACAAACGAAAACTGATTATTGTTGTCTGGTAACTCATATTCAAACCATTCGCTCCATGCAGTCTTTGATCCAACTCTATACAAGTACTTTCCACCGGGTTTCAGGTTTTTGATGATAACAGAATGTTGATTAACCTGAATAACTGGTTCGTCTTTATATTTATAACTAATCTGAGTAGTTGTCGCAGCTATTGATTTTACTGAATCTGTAATTATTCTTGAAGCCGAAAGCGGATGAATTTCGCAAAATCCTTCACCTACAGCATTATCTGTTCGCCAGGTAACTGCCACAGAGTTGGAAGTTTCCTCTGAAAGATTTAAAATTATCCGGTCAGGAATCGAAGAAGGAATATTGGTTTGTGCCAGCAAAACCGGTTTAACAATGAAAATCAACAATATTAAAAGTAACGTTGGAATATAAATCCGTTGTATTTTACTTTTTTGCATCATCAAACCCTTACTTTTTTGTTATTAGCTTCTAATTACTTAAAAAGTAAGGTATTGCATTTCTGCAATCCTTACTTTTTTTAAACTGACATATTACACCAAACAAACTAAACAATGAAAAATCCTCTGTCGGATTTCAATCATTCTATTTAAACTAAAAAATGTTTCTCTTTTGCATGTGTTTTTCTCAAAATCCCGATTAGAATCAACTATCATATAAAATTTGTCGATAAAAACCCTTTTTTCAATGATGTAAAGATATTTACACAATAGCCGATTTACTACTAAAATTTTGGAGATTATACATTATATTTTAACCACAAATGTTTGTAATCAAACAACATATCATCATATTCAATCAACATATTTTATATTCATCCCAATTATTCTGAATATAATGAAAACAAGCTGTTTGCACGCTAAATTGATTTAGCGAAATAATGAAATTATGAAATTATGGTCAGAATATTAATTAAAACTCCGTATATTCATATTACACTCTAAAAAAATGACAACTTCAGGAAGTAATCGATTCCTGTTTCTTTTTTAATAACGGATAGAATATTTCCCATTTGAATATTCCACGGTTTTAATTATCAGTTTTCTTGCCTGTGCATCAAACGCAATTTTGGAAGAATCGGCAATAATTTCCCCATCAAGTTTCACCGAAACGGGCATATTTTCTGAATGAATTCTGAGAATATGAGGCTTATGAACTCCTTCGAAATGAACAGAAATTTCTGATTGACCGGAAGTAACAGAAACAGTGGTACTTCCTGATTGATCGGGATGATGAAGGGTAAAACTATTATCCTTTTCGGGATAAATCAGCCAGGTAATAAAACCTTCGGAAGATTCGTCTCCCAAACCGGTATATTTTCTTTTTATATCGAAGGGAATAATAGCCCCTTCCCTCACAAAAACAGGATATTCATCAAGCTGGAATTCTTTTTCGAAAGTAACCGGTCCGTTAAAAGTTTCGCTGTCGTTAAAAAAATAGTGCCATTTCCCTTTTGGAAGTGTTACTTTATTGGTGAGCTTATCCTCGTAAATTGGTGCCACAAGAAACTGATCGCCAAACAGATAATGAAACTTGCCTTTCACCGGGCACTGCAAAACTGTTCCTCCTTTGTTGGCTTCCACAACATACGTGTACATGTATGGAACCAACTCAGTGTGCAGCCACGAAAACTTACGGATAATTTCGAGCTCCTGCGTTGTTCTTTTCCAAAGTGCCCTTTCGCCGTGGCCTCCATTGAGAAACAATCCGCAAAAAGCCGAAAACTGGGCCCAGCGAATATATAACCGGGGCGGAATTACACTGCCTGAAAATCCGGCCACATCAGAACCAATAATATTGTAACCCAGTTCAGCACTTTTCATGATGTTGTCCATTGCCATTTCAATCCCTTCGATTCCATCCATCGCAATATCCGATTTATGAGGATCATCGAAAGGAACTGGCTCATCCGATTTCCAGGAGTGCCGTTGATCGCCCACCCAAGTAACCGGCGCTGCATCAATCGGTGCAAAACCCTCGGGATGATAACCACGGTCAATCGCCCTCGACAAGGTTACAAACTCTGAATTCTGTGTTAGTCCATGTAAATATTCATCGCGGTAATAATGATCCATATAAATCCGGGTGCTCATTATACCGTTGTGTGAATCCTGAAAAAAAATCGGTACAGGTCCCAATCTTTTAAAAAATAATGTCCCGGTTCCATCCAGTTTCCAGCCATCGATACCATAATCGAAAACATTTTGCTGGAGCGAACGCCACCATTTCATGGCTTCCGGGTTTGAATAATCGATAAAACCACCCCTGCCTTTCCACCATTTTATCTGTTCGCCATTAGCCGCCAGGTAATTATTTGCTTTTGCATAGTTGAAAAAATCTGCCGAATCTTTTAACCGGGTGTCTTTATCGTGGCTGTCAACCATGGTTGTCATCCAAAGTACCACGCGGTAACCGTTGTTTTGTAATTTACCAAACCATTCAGCCGGATTTGGATAGAGTATTGTATCCACCTGAAAATCGTTATAACGGGTGCTCCATGGGCTGTCTAACAATATAGTTCTCACCGGGATATCATATCTTGCGTAACCGTTTAGCAAAGTGTCAACCCTTCCGGCAGTATTATAATCATCTTCCCAGAGCCAGCATTCAAGCGCCCAGGGCGGAGTCAGTGGCGGATTTCCATGGCGTTGATGATTGAAAAATAATCCCCAAAACGGATATGCAAAACCAAAATAAAAAATTACAACCAGCAACAGACTTATGATTATCAATATCTTGTATAGTTTTTTCACTTTGTTGTTAATCGTTTTATTTAAACCTAATGGCAGATTCTGTTCCGTTAACTGCTAATAGCAAAAATGATCAATTATCTATTTCAGCTTAAATAATAAGTTGTGATTTTTTGATTAAATTTTAACTTAATTGAACAAAACTAAATCGTTTAATGGATTGTTTATAGCAAACATATAATGCAAGCAGAACAATTTTTAATTAGTTTCCTTTTAAACTCATCACTAATTTTGATATTGATGCAAAGTGTTATAA
>CAZXVT010000261.1:0-5295 GCA_964644015.1 uncultured Maribellus sp. | reverse complement strand
ATACAGAAGTGAAAACATTTTTATATTTAAACGAGAATTTATCTTAATAACCACAGTAAATTACTACTCCGATAGGTTCCCATCAGGGGATTTAGGGGTAAAAACAAGGAGAGCCTTTTATGAAACCAAGATATCTTACACCCGGAATTTACACAGCCGACCCGTCGGCACACGTTTTTGACGACAGAATTTATATTTACCCGTCGCACGACATTGAATCTGGAATCCCTGAAAACGACAACGGCGACCATTTCGATATGCGCGATTATCATGTATTTTCGATGGACGATGTAAATGGCGAAGTAACCGACCATGGTGTTGTTCTCGATGTAAAAAATATTCCGTGGGCTGGCCGCCAGTTGTGGGCACCCGATGTTGCCCGCAAAAATGGCAAATACTACCTTTATTTTCCACTGAAAGACCAAAACGACATTTTCAGGATTGGTGTGGCAGTGAGTGAAAAACCTGAAGGCCCGTTTGTTCCGCAGCCCGACCCGATTAAAGGAAGCCACAGCATCGACCCGGCAGTTTTGAAAGACAACGATGATAGTTATTATATGTATTTTGGCGGTTTATGGGGTGGACAACTGCAACGTTATCGTAACAACAAAGCCATTGAATGTGGACAGGAACCGGCTGACAACGAACCTGCCCTTTCGCCAAAAGTGGTAAAACTGGCCGACGATATGCTTGAGTTTGCTGAAGAACCCAGGAATGCTGTGATTCTTGACGAAAACGGCGAACCGCTGAAAGCCGGCGACCACGACCGCCGCTATTTCGAAGGCCCGTGGATGCACAAATACGAAGGAAAATATTACCTCTCCTACTCCACCGGAAATACGCATAAATTGTGCTACGCAGTTGGAGATTCACCTTACGGACCGTTTACTTACAAAGGTGTGATTCTTACACCGGTGGTTGGCTGGACAACCCACCACTCCATTTGCGAAGTAAAAGGCAAATGGTACCTGTTTTATCACGACAGTGTGCCATCGGGCGGAAAAACATGGCTACGCAGCATCAAAGTGCGTGAGTTGTTTTACAATCCCGACGAAACCATCGTTTGCATGGATGGAATGGAGATATAGGAGTATCAGAATTTCAGAAGGTAGGAATATCAGATCTTCAGAATGAAGGTAAGTTCGGTGGATACTTCAAACTGAATAATTAACTTTATGCGATTGACAGATGAACAGAATTTGAATCAGCATGAAGAACAGCAAAACCACGCGTGTAGGATTATTCGGAATAGGCCTCGATACTTACTGGAACCAGTTTGAAGGATTGTTGGGCAATCTGAAAAATTATCAGGCGCAGATAAAAGAAAAAATAGAAAGTTATGGATGTGGAGTGATTGATGCCGGAATGGTTGACAATCCGCAAAAAGCACAGGAAGCCGCTTCACTTTTAAAATCTTCGGAAGTTGAACTGGTTTTTCTGTATATCTCAACTTACGCACTTTCTTCCACTGTTCTTCCGGTTGTCAGAAACCTGGGTGTCCCGGTAATTTTGCTGAATCTGCAACCTGTGCCGCAACTCGATTACACTAAATTCAACAATCTGGGCGACCGTGGAAAAATGACAGGTGTCTGGCTGGAACATTGTCAGGCCTGTTCGGTTCCCGAAATTGCCGGCGTTTTTAACCGTGCCGGTATTCGTTATGAAATTGTGACAGGTTTTCTGGAAGAAAAAAATACATGGAATGAAATCGGTGAGTGGATCGAAGCCACACGCGTTGCGAAATCACTCAGGCTGAACAGAATGGGAGTTCTGGGACATTATTATGGAGGAATGCTGGATGTTTACACCGATCTCACCAAAATTAGCAATGTTTTTGGGACCCACTTTGAATTGTTGGAAATGTGTGTACTGAAAAGTCTTCGCGACGAAACCACCCTTTCAGAGATTCAGCAAAAAACCGATGAGTTTTACAACACCTTTGATGTTGACGGGGAGTGCGAAAATACAGAAATTGAAAGAGCCGCAAAAACTTCGGCTGCACTCGACAAACTGGTTAAAAATCATCAGCTGGGCTCGCTGGCTTATTATTACGAAGGACAACCGGGAAATGATTATGAAAATATTGTCACTTCGGTGATTGCCGGAAATACGCTCCTGGCCGGGAAAAACATTCCGGTTGCCGGCGAATGCGAAATAAAAAATGCCCATGCCATGAAAATTATGGCAGAATTTGGTGCAGGAGGTTCTTTCTCTGAATTTTATCTGATGGATTTTAAAGATGATGTGGTTTTTCTCGGTCACGATGGACCAGCGCATTTTGCCATCGCCGAAGGTAAGGTAAAACTGGTTCCGGTGCCCGTTTATCACGGGAAACCCGGAAAAGGACTTTCAATACAAATGACAGTAAAACAAGGACCGGTTACGTTGCTTTCCGTGGTTGAAGGAAAAGATGAAGTTTTTCTGTTAGTTGCTGAAGGAGAAACAGTGGCCGGACCAGTGCTGCAAATAGGGAATTCAAACAGCCGCTATCATTTTTCAATCGGAGCGAAAGAATTTATTAACCAGTGGTCAAAACAGGGACCGGCGCATCATTGTGCTGTCGGAACTGGGCACATCGCATCAAAAATCGAAAAACTGGGCAGACTGCTGAATATCAAAACAAAAAATATCTGCTGACAAATTTTTTTATTAATAAATCAAATCAAGATAAACAGATTGTTTATTCTATATAAATAATTTCCTATTTTTCAGCGACAGAAGAATTACTGTGCCATAAAAATTTGCTGGTAATTACAACTAAACCTTATTTTTAAATTTATGATGACTACAATAATTGTTGCCATTTTTGTTATCGGGTACGCAGCCATTGCCACCGAACATCCGATAAAAGTGAACAAAGCAGCCTCGGCACTTTTAACGGGTGTATTAACCTGGACTGTTTTTATTCTTTTCTCCCCCGATAAACACCATGTAACTGAAGAATTGACGCATCATTTGGGAGAATTATCCGGAATTCTGTTTTTCCTGCTGGGAGCAATGACGATTGTTGAACTGATTGATGCCCACAATGGTTTCGAAATCATTACAAACAAAATTACACAGACCAACAAACGAAAACTGATCTGGACTGTCTCTTTTATTACCTTTTTTCTATCAGCAGTACTCGATAACCTGACCACAACCATTGTGATGGTTTCATTGCTGAGAAAATTAATCAGCGGTGAAAAAGACAGGTTGTTTTTTGCCGGGGTTATTGTCGTGGCAGCTAATGCCGGTGGAGCATGGAGCCCGATTGGCGATGTTACCACCACCATGCTGTGGATTGGCAACCAGATAACAGTTTTTGATATTATCCTGAAAGTTTTTATTCCCAGTGTTATCTGTCTGGCCGTTCCACTCATTTATCTTTCTTTCAAATTAAAAGGCGATATTAACAAACCGGCAATAAAACATGCTGAATCTGCCCATGATCTGACGAGAAGAAACCAGATAGTTGTTTTAGCCGCGGGTATTTCGGCACTTGTTTTTGTGCCAGTATTTAAAACTATTACCCATCTTCCACCTTTTATGGGAATCCTTTTTGGTCTTGGAAGTTTATGGGTTTTGGTTGAAATTATGCACAAAGGAAAAGAAGAAGCACACAAATCGAAGTACTCGGTAGTCCAGGCATTAAGGAAAATCGATGTGCCAAGTATCCTGTTTTTTCTGGGAATTCTAGTGAGTATTTCAGCATTGGAGTCAACCGGAATATTAACCCACTCCGCAACATGGCTTTCAGAAACGTTGAAAAATGAAAATATTATTGTTCTTGCCATCGGACTTTTGTCATCGGTTGTTGATAATGTTCCGCTTGTTGCTGCCGCACAGGGAATGTACGACCTGACTATATATCCGACCGACCATTCATTTTGGTCTTTTTTGGCGTATGCTGCCGGAACCGGTGGAAGTGCACTGATTATTGGTTCTGCCGCCGGAGTAGCTGCTATGGGAATGGAAAAAATCAATTTTTTCTGGTATCTGAAAAACATCAGTTTGTTGGCACTCATGGGATATTTTGCCGGAGCGTCCGTTTATATTTTACAGATGAGTATTTTTGGTTAGTGCACTGAGAATTAATCTTCCCAATCGAGCAGACGTTTTTCGCCCTGAAGTTGCATGATTTCCGTTATTTCCTGGCTTACCTCAACAACACCCCGGTAATTACCTGCCTCGTCGCGAACCGGAAAATACTGAATGAGCAATTGCTGGCCTTTCATATTGATCCAGAATGATGCGACATCTTTTTTCCCGTTTCTGAAAGCACTGACAATTTTCTCCACCACATGAACACTTTCGGGTGGATGACAATTGTGTACATCGCGCCCGATAACCGCTTTCGATCTTGGGAAAATACGTTTTTTGGGTGAAGAGAAATAAACCACTTTGTCGTTCTCGTCAACAAAAGTAATATCAACAGGAAGGTGGTTAAAAAGAAGTTTTATTTGCTCAACTGTAAGATTTCCGGTATCGAGATTGATTTTGTTTTCTTCGGCAAATACATTGTTTTGTGATTGCTGAAGATTTTCAGGTTGCCAGTATGGGAATCCGGTTTCGATTGCATCAGGGAAAAGTTGGTTCAACTCATTTTCAGGAATAAAATTCTGAATTACCGGGAACAAAATCCTCTCTTCCCTGAATCTGATGGCATAAATATTAAAGAAAATATCGCCAGACAGCCGGTTAAACCGCTTCAAATCTATTTCTGATTTTTGAAGCTCTTCTCTTATTTCCCTGAGGTTTCGCCTGATATCATCGTGAAACGACCACATTACCGAAAGACACCGAAATACGGGAACATACTTTTCTATAACCGGGAAAAGCACGTTTTCTTTTATGACATAATATTGTCCCACCTTTTCAATCTCGCTGAAACCGGTCAGCAACGCTTCTTTCAGTTTTGAATCCGATAAATCACTATTGAACGCGCGGATCAGTGGTTTTACGTTCTGAAGTTTTGTATCGAGTATCCGGTTGTTTTCAATCATACAACCCAGCAATGATGCATTTTCTGGTGGCAAATACGGAAAATCAGAGAGTGTTTTATACAACAGGTTCAGCCATTTATTGATGCCTTTCTTTAGCTCGGGCATCGGGATTCCGGTTTCCACAAGCCTGTGAACTACTGATACAACATCGGCAGGTGTGCACAAATCAATTACATCTTTGTTTTCGGCAACCAACTGCGCCAGGTTCTCTCCTTTCTGTAATTCAACAAAAAGATCAAACAACCTTGCCACCCGTTCTTCTTTATGATTTGTAAATTCTGACATCATTCAATTTTCCACAAATATGCAG
>CAZXVT010000260.1:0-5369 GCA_964644015.1 uncultured Maribellus sp. | reverse complement strand
CCCGCACCAACCCGGTTTCGGGCAAACCAGTGGTTTTTCTGGTTTCTGAAAAAACAATGAAGAAGGTTTAAAAAGAAAGAGATTGATTGATAATTATCGGGATTTATTGTAATATTTTGATTTCGAATCCAGTATCAATTATTACAAATCTCCACCAATCTCAATAAATCTCTTCTTCCTGCCTTTCTTCTTATCAACAAAACATGAAATCCTGTTAACAAACCCAAATACGTTCAGAAATTCCATTTATCTTTGGCACCGAATTCAGGTTCAACGTTCAGATTTTTCTGAAAAAGATGAAAAGGGAACTCCGTTAAAATCGGAGGCTGTACCCGCAGCTGTAAGTCCTGGTTGCATTGCAACCATTTTTACTGAACTACAAAACCACTGTCTCGCCTTAGGCGAGATGGGAAGGAATCAGTAAAAGGGACAAGCCAGAAGACCTGCCTGAGAATATAATTGTTTAATTTAAGCTTCGGGATAAAGCTTGAGAAATATTGGCAATATTTTTCACCAGTTTACCTAAAGCTCCTTTGTTTGATAAACGATGAGGAGATTTTTTTTAGCGGTTTTTCTGTTTGGTTGCGCACAGATATCATTATCTCAATCGCGCCATTTTCTGACGGACACAGTTCTTCTGGAAGAAGTGGTTTCGGTGGGTGAATTGAAAAAATACCAGCCGGGCGCAAAAATCACGGCTCTTCCATCCATTCAGGCTGAAATCTCTCAAACCGGCGGAATAGAAAATGCGATTCGCAGATTTACCCCTGTTTATGTCAAATCAGATGCTGGCGGACTTTCCACTATTCACATTCGCGGAACTTCGGCAAGTCATACAAACATTAATTTTGGCGGAATCAATATTAATTCGCTCACGTTGGGGCAATCCAATCTTTCTTCCGTTCCGCTGTTTTTATTTGATGGAATGAGCCTCCAATATGGAAGTTCGTCAACCATCAATGGTTCAGGGGCAATTGGTGGTGCTGTTTATTTATCATTGAGCGATGATTGGACGGATGGTTTCAGGATTTCGGCCAAAACAACAGCAGGTTCATTTGGCGAATTTATGACCGGTGTGAAAGTTTATACCGGGAACGGAAAATGGGAATCGGTAACAAGAGGTTATTTCTTTCAGAAAGAAAATGATTTTCCGTTTAAGAATTATTACACCGGAGAATTCAGTCAGGACGATTATGTAAAAGATATTCAGCAGGGTGCATCGACCCGGAATGTGGGTATTTTGCAGGAATTGAATTACCGGTTCAGCAAAAAGGAATATTTCCGCTCATCAATCTGGTTTTCTGATAACTGGTACCAGGTTCAACCTAATATGCAGACCAACTGGAATTATACCGGTACCCAGGAAATTACCGAAAACAACCTCCGTTTTTGGTCGGAGTACAACAATAAATTGCATTTATTTAAATGGAAAGCCGGTGCCGGGTACGTACACGACATGCAGATTTACAACCACAACGAAACTCAGCAGATTGGGACCAACCGGTTGATCGGTGAACTGGAAGTTGTTTTTCCGATTGTTAAAGGAATCCAGGTAAAAACAGGTGCTCTTTATCAGTATATTAATCCTGATGTTTATACTTACTCCGATTCTGTTATCGATTATGAACAGCATCTCGATTTGTACGTTTCATCGGTGTTTGAAATGATTGAAAACCTGAAGTTCTCTTTGAATCTCAGGCAAATGTTTGTAACTGATTTTAAGGCACCATTTACCCCGTCGCTTGGTGCAGAATATTTACTGCGAATAAAAAATTCCTCTTATTTAAAGTTTGCCTCCTCGCTTTCGCGGAGCTACAGAATCCCAACTTTTAACGATCGTTACTGGGGGGTGCAGGGAAATCCGGATTTAAAACCAGAATCAGGTAAAAATGCTGAGGCCGGAATCACCTTTATGAAGTGTGGAGATTTATTCAATACGTCATTGGGAATAAATGTTTTTTACATGGATATTGAGAACTGGATTGAATGGCGGAATTTTGGTGAATGGCAGGCTCAAAATGTACTGGAAGTAGTGAGCAAAGGCATCGAATTTCAATCGGTTTCTGAAGTCACTACCGGCGCACTGAAGACAGGTTTAACCCTGAATTATTCATTCAATCCGGTTGAACCTGTTAAAAACCTGGAGCAAAACGGACTGGTAAACCGGCAGATGAACTACATTCCGAAACATGTTGCCAATGCAGCCGTGAACAGTGAAATAAAAAACTGGAACTTTTTTGTTGACGGACAATTTATCGGAGAACGATTTACTGACGATTTCGGTCACACAATCGACGGTTTCTTCGTTTTTAATTGTGGTTTGATTCGTGACCTTCAGATTAAAAACCAATTCTTCAGTCTGAATTTTTTAATAAATAATTTATTAAATGCTGATTATCAGAATCAAAAATATTATGCCATGCCCGGGCGATCATTTCAACTGGGTTTGAAGTACGATTTTAAATCGAATAAATAAATCTAAAATCATTTACCATGAAAAAGAATTTCAAGTTATTGTTAATGTTGTTTTTATCAGTTTTTGTTTTTGTGAGTTGTAACAACGACGATCCCGAAGATCAGTTTCCGGGCGAACTTACTCAGGGTTGTTACGTGGTGAATTACGGCAGCTATGGAAAAGGAGGTGCCAGCATTTCGAAATACGATTACAATACCGGTGTGATGACCAATTTTTATAACGAACAGCAAAACGGAGGAAAAGAATTGTTATCAAATATTCAATATGGTTACACTTATCGTGACAGTGTTTTTTTGGTTGGGAACTCTCCTGATCAGATTATTACGATGAATCCGCTGATGGTGCAGTCAAAACCGGGGTTAACCGACAAAATTGCCAATCCGCGGTTTTGCGTTGCAAGCGGAGAATACCTTTATATTTCGTGTTTAGGATTGAATCCGGACTGGAATAAAATGCCCGATTCGTACATTGCCAAATACAAAATCGGAGCAAACACTGTTGAGCGTACTTTTGATTTACCGGGTGGCCCCGAGGGAATGGCTGTTTCGAACGGGAAATTGTACATTGCGCTGAATTATAAGGACAGTATTGCTGTTTTCGACCTGAAAAATGAGACATTCACTTATATTCAAACTCCGGCTGTCACTTCCTATTTTCAGCCCGATAAAAACGGAAATCTTTATGTGACGCTGGTAAGCACATTTAATAATCCTTCAACCGAAACCGGACTTGGTTTTATTAATGTAAAAACTGATAACCTGGAAGAGGTATTCAGACTTAATAATGTCAGCAATAGTTATGGTTCGATCATTTCCATGAATGCAGCATATAGCAAGTTATTTGTAATTACTTCTGCTTACGACGCAAACTGGAATCTTACCGGGGCGGTGGAGGTTTTTAATACGAATTCAAAAATATTCAATTCAGAACCTATTGTATCCGGAATCTCAGGTATTTCAGGCGTTACAATTAATAAATTCGATGATACAATGTATCTGTTTAGTGCTCAAAGCACAACAGGAGCCGGACAAATGAAAGTATATGCTTCGGATGGAACTTCAACGGGTACACACGCTGTTGGAGCATATCCTGTTGGAGCATTTTTCCAGGATTAAAATTTATTTACTCAGTTATTTTTTGAAAGTTGTTGTGGGGAAACCCGCAAAAAATCCCGGGTTTTTGCCCGGGATTTTGTATTTTCAGAAATGAGTCTGCGTGGTTCGTTTTTTTCTATTTCAGTTTTTCCTTAAAGAAATCCACTGTCCGTTTCCAGGCAATTTTGGCCTGTTCTTCGTTGTAACGTTCCGGGTTGCTGTCGTTGTTAAAAGCGTGCTGGGTGCCGGGATATTTGTAAATCTTGTACTCCTTGGTATTGGCTTTTAGCGCTTCTTCAAAAGCCGGAATTCCTGCGTTAATCCGGTCATCATTTTCGGCATAATGAGCCAGAATCGGTGCTTTTATTTTCGGTACATCTTCTGTTTTTGGCACGCTGCCATAATAAGGTGCTGCAGCATCCAGGATTTCGCAATTAACAGCAACATTGTTGGTCATGGCACCACCCCAGCAAAAGCCAGTGCAACCCACTTTGCCGTTAGAGTTTGGGTGTGTTTTCAGGTATTTAACCGCAGCCACAAAGTTTTTGGTCGTTTCCTCGGGGTTGAGTTTACCGAAAAGGTCGCGCACATTCGAAATATCTTCAGGAGTTCCACCAACCGGCGAAAGCGCATCGGGTGCAAGTGCCAGAAAACCTTCGGCAGCCATACGTTTCGTAACATCTTTGATATGTGGAACCAACCCCCTGTTTTCATGTATTACAATTACTGCCGGGAATTTCTTCCCTTTTTCAGGCCGGGCTTCAAAAGCTTTCATGTCGCCGGTAAATGCCGGGTAGGAGACCATGTTTTCAATCAATTCAACGGCTTTCTGTTTTTTTTCTGCCGCACTCAGTTTGTTGTCGCTCAATACAGGTAAAACTGTGGCAGCCAAAGCTGTACTTCCGGTGATAATTGCGAGTTTGCGTACAAAACTGCGACGGCTGGATTTTCCTTCGTTGTAGGAATCAATCAGGTTTGAAATTTCGTTTTTCATCGGTTTTACGGTTAAAGTGTTGATGTTTTTTTTGCTGAATGTACTAAAATATCCCATATAAATGTAACGTGTACTTTTTTTTGTATTTTTGGTACAAATAATTAGAACATGGGACATCAAACACCTTATCGTTTACTTGCAAATTTTCCTCCTGAAAGGGAAAAAGTAGAAACCATAAAAATTTTAAGAGCTGCAAACAAAGCTACTGCTGCACTAGCAGAATTAAAGGGAATTGGTAAAACCTTGCCCAACCAATTGATGTTGATAAATGCCATCGTTCTGAAAGAAGCAAAAGGGAGTTCAGAAATTGAAAACATCATAACAACCCACGACCAACTGTACAAAGCATTGGCAATAAACAGTTCGAATACTACGCTTTCAACAAAAGAAGTTGTGAATTACCGGAAAGCTGTGTTTACCGGATTCGATTTTGTAAAACAACAGGGATTTCTGAGATTCAGTGATATTTTGCTTATACAACAAGAGCTTACAGGAAATAATGCGGGTATCAGAACAATGCCCGGAACTGTTTTGAAGAATGACATAACAGGAGAAATTGTTTACACACCTCCGCAGGATAAACAGGAAATTCTTGATTTATTATCCGGTTTTATTGATTATTTCAATACGCCTTCAACCGAAATTTCACCTTTGATAAACCTGGCAATCCTGCATCATCAGTTTGAAAGTATTCATCCCTTTTATGACGGAAATGGCAGAACAGGCAGAATTCTGAATATTCTCTATCTTATTCTGAATGGATTATTGGAAATTCCGATTTTGTACTTAAGCTCCTATTTAATTG
>CAZXVT010000259.1:0-5439 GCA_964644015.1 uncultured Maribellus sp. | reverse complement strand
TTGTAAAACTGAATTGAAAAATATTGATTTTTTAAAGAAAGAGGACAAGGAAAACCCTTGTCCTCTCAACAAAACCATGAAAATGAAATTCTAAAAATTAATACGGTTTGTTGGTCCCCTGGATTAACCAGAATTTTGACCAGGAACTATCTTTGCCGTCAGTGGCAGTAAAAGGCGTTTCCTGAAGACCTTCTTTTGCAACTAAATAATTTGTATTGTTACGTCCTTTTTCGAGACCACCATATTCCAACCGAAGCGGAATCGCATCACGCACACCTTTTGGACCAACTGTCAGCACCGGATATCCGGTTCTTCTCCAGTCGCACCATGATTCGTGGGCCACAGTCCAATTGGCAATCCATTTTTGGGTCATAATCTGTTCGATTGTACCATTATGTGCCACACCAGTCTGTGCAATGTAATCATTGTAATTTTCACCAACACCCCAGGTGTCGAAAGATGCTTTCACTCCTTTTTCGTACCAGTCTTTCTGCGAACCACCAACCGACCACCCTTTGTTGGCAGCTTCAGCAAGGATAAAACAAACTTCAGAATATGAGATCAGCCGTGCTTTCAGTTTATCACCTTTTGCAGCTTTATATATATCATCAAGAGCTGAGTTGTGAACATTCGGACCACCCTGAATTGGATTTGGATTAAGGTTATAATTCGATCCGTCACCTGTACTTGATGCGATTGGCATCCCTACAAACTCCATGGTATCGATTAATGTTTTACCAGCTTCGATATCATCAGCCCAAGTTGAAGGATTGTAAATTACCATGTTACTTGCTTCCACATATTCAGGGCGCAGATATCTTACATTCCCGATTACAATATCTTCTTCGGGGTGTTCAGTCGAAACTTTGATCTGCGTTCTTACTTTATTAAACCAAACATCAATTCTCGGGTCATTGTAATTAACAAGCACATCACGGAAGCGGGCACAAAGCTGAATCCTGTCAAAATTACTCATACTAATATCCTGTACTGTATTGGCCGGCCAAGAATCTCCGCTTGAAGTACCAATATATGCCATTGTTGCATCATCGGCGATACTTGTAAATATAGGATACTGAGTTTGATTTGACATGATTTCCTGGATACCTGCTTTTGCATAATCAGGTAGTTTGGCAGATATCCTCATATAATAACGCAGCATGAGTGAATTGGCCAGTTTTCTCCATTTAGCCGGATCGCCACCATAAATAACATCTGCCGATTTACTTATATCCTTGTAATCTCCTACGGATTTAGAGAGCATTGTATTAGCCTGTTTCAGTTCTTCAATAATCCCTTTGTAAATGGTTTCCTGACTGTCATATTTAGGGAACAAATCTTCCTGACCACCATTTTCTGCATTTAATGCAGCCGTATAAGGAGCATCTCCCCATGTATCAGCAATTCTTGCAAACATATTAGCCCTAATAATAATTGCCACACCCTGGTGAAATTCCATTCCTTCTTCGCCTGCGCGATCGTACAGGTGTTTAGCATTTCTTAAAACATCATAAGGACCAGTCCAATCCTGTTCTGCAGTCCAGTCAAGCTTATTTAGTTCGTTACCCCAACCGCTTTTCTGCACATACTGCATCACGCCTGCATACCTGTCATCGTAGCCATTTTTCAGATACATATCAAATGAACTTGTAATAATTGTAGGAACCATCAGGTTAGGATTCACAGTTGACGGGTCGACCCCGTTAGGATTCACGTTCAGTTCAGTTAATTGCTCTTCGCATGAGAATAAAGCAATAACCGCAAAAACCAGAAATATTTTAGATAATGTTTTCATTCATTACTTGTTTTAAGATTCAACATTAAAAGTTAAAATTCAACTTAAACCCAAGTGGAACGGTCCATGGGCTTACATTATATCTTTCGATACCCTGTTTGAACTGAATACCACTTTTTTGAACGCCACTTGAAGCCTGAAATGCAGTTTCAGGATCGATGCCAATTCCAGCTTTTGTCCATAAAACAAGATTACGGCTATAAATGGCTATTGATGCGTTTTGAATGCCAATTGATTTCAGCGAAGGAAGTTGGTATGAAATAGAAATTTCCCTCAATTTGATAAAATCGGCGTCAAAAGTTGCAGTTTCAGTAAAATCCCAGCCATAAAAATCCTGATACCTGATATATGGTGTACCTTCATCACCGAGGTGCTCAGCAACTGCCACAAAGTTTCCGTTTTCATCATAATCACCTTCAACCCCGGGCATAAATACGCCGTCGTTTAACGTAATTCCACCTTC
Source organism: uncultured Maribellus sp. (assembly GCA_964644015.1). GTDB lineage: Bacteria > Bacteroidota > Bacteroidia > Bacteroidales > Prolixibacteraceae > Draconibacterium. The sequence goes on along the minus strand of CAZXVT010000259.1, from coordinate 3,181 downwards.
GGTTAGCGGAAGACCGCCAGTTTCAGCGGTTGGCCCACCAACTACAACCCAAAATTCACCACCAGGTAATAAATATTTGTCAGCATTGTCTTTCAGGTATTGCGCCATTTCAGCACCGCTCATATTATTCAGTTTCAAAGTCCTGTCAATCCAGCGTTGTGTATGCAAGTCAGATTCGCCATAACGGAAAGTCTGAGAAACAAACTGGCCACCCACTCTCCAGTCGATGCTGGCATTCAATGTCCATTTTTTATAACTTAAACCTGTTTGAAAACCAAGAGTGAAGTCGGGATTAAAATTACCAATTACGTTTGGATTCCCTTCATTTACTTTTACCTGCCATCCTTCAGCTGAGTTCCAGCCTTCATCGTCGATAATAGGCCAGCCATAGTAAGGAGAATTTTTATCGGTTACGCGTACGATTTCTGCGTCAACAATCTGACCAATTTCGTCGCCAACGCGTGTAACTGCACCACCTTTTGCATCGGTCCAGAGATCGATGTAAGTGAATCCTTCAGCCAATTCTTCGATTTTTGTTCTGTTCCGTGAGAAATTCAGATTTACATCCCAATTCCAGTCATTGTTTGAAACCGGAGTACCACCAATACCCAATTCAACTCCTTTACTGGAAATTAAACCAGCATTAATTTGTTTTGAAGTATAACCTGATGACGGAGGAAGACCGATCGGTAATATCTGGTTTTCATTTTCGGCAGCGTAATATGTTCCTTCAAATCTTAAACGATCATTGAACATATTAAGATCGGCCCCAATTTCCCATGAAGTTTGTATCTCAGGTTTTAAATCAGGCAATAATAAACTTCCCGATGTACCTAAGCGGGTTTCGTTGCCCCATGCGCCGGCATTACCCATCACTGCCATCAAACTGTATGGCGAAGTATCGTTACCTACCATTGCCCAGCCACCTCTCAGTTTAGCAAGAGAAACTTTATCTCCCATATCGATCAGATTATTGAGCAACATGCTTAAAGAAGCCGATGGATAGAAATAAGAACGGTTTTCTGCCGGTAATGTACTCGACCAGTCGTTACGGGCTGTTAAATCAAGATAAATTGCATCTTTCCATCCCAATGAAGCAAGAGCGTACAAACTGTAAATCCCTTTTTCATACGAACCTGAACCATATTGAATATTAGCAGGAGCAATGTTGCTTAATGTATAAACACCCGGAACAATTAATCCGGCTCCCTGTTTGCTTTGGGCACTGTTATTGTCACCATACTGGTACATATAGTTACCACCAGCTGATGCACTGATGTTAAATGCATCGATGGTTTTCTTGTAGGCAAGCAAAAAGTCTGTGTTTTGTTCAATTCTGTACATGTTAACCAGACCATAAACGCCTTTTGCGTCTCCGGTATAACTTTGTGCTATTTTGGTTTCACGTTTTTCGTTAAACTGATCGTGATTATAACGTAACATCAACGATAGTTCCGGTGTGAAATTAATATCAAGTTTTGCATTACCATAAACCCTGTCGCGACGGAAGCTATTATTTACTTCGTATGCAAGGAAATATGGATTGTTGATTCGGTTACTAATGCTATAAGTTCCATTTGGCTTTAAGTTAAGGTTATAGGGACTATTCTGCTGAATACCCTCCTTGCCTGGTTCCCAAATTGTTTTTAAATCATTAATATCAGTGTGTGAATTAATATCATACAATGCCTGAAGCGGATTTGCACCACGTTCAGAAGTTGACGGTCTGTTGTCGGCACCTGAATTGGCAAAATTCACGCTTGAACTGAAAATGATATTCTTTGTGATTTTATATTCCGAATTTAAACTGATAGTGTTTTTGTGCAAATCACTATTCGGAATAATACCCCTGTTGGCCATATTTTCATATGATAAACGATAATTCAATTTATCGTTTGCGTCTGTTAAAGAAAATCCATTGGTAGAGGTTACTCCGGTTTGGAAAAATTCTTTATAATTATCAGGGTGAGATACAAGTTCACGGGCCACAACTTCGCCATTTTCGTTAAAAAACGGCCATTGATAAGCCATCATACCTTTATCCAACTCTGGACCAACCCAGTATGAATTACCTGCAGGAACCTCAAAATAAGGAAGACCATTGTTTGGACGATTATCCTGTGTAAATGGACGTTGACCGTTGGCAAATTTTGTGTGCTTCTCAATAAATTTGTATGGAGTTTCAATAACTGTATTTGAAGTGACTGATACTCCCAGACCCTGACTTTTCTTTCCTGATTTGGTAGTAATCAGCACTACTCCATTACCTGCCCTTGAACCATAAAGTGCTGCGGCACTCGGCCCTTTAAGGACTGTGACACTTTCAATATTTTCGCCACTCAAGTCGGAAATAGCATTACCATAGTCGGCCAGGTTCCCGTTACCAATTTGGGTAATGTTATTCAAAGTGTTGTTCATCGGCACCCCGTCGATTACAAAAAGCGGCTGATTATCGCTGGTAAGCGAGGATGCACCACGAATAACCATACTTACAGAAGAACCTGTTGCTCCAGTCTGACTGATTTGAACACCTGACACTTTTCCGGCCAATGAGTTCAAAACGTTTTCCTGTGCAACCCTTGTCAATTCTTCACCTTCTACTTCGCCCACTGAATATCCCAGCGATTTTTTCTCACGCGAAATACCGAGTGCGGTAACAACTACTTCGTCAACACCAATTGTTGAAGTTACCATCGTAACATTTACATTGGTCTGACCATTGAGAGGCATTTCCTGTGTTTTCATCCCAACAAAGGAGAAAACCAGGACAGATTGAGCATTCGGTGCCGAAATAGAGAAATTACCGTCGATATCGGTAATAACCCCTGTATTGGTACCTTTCACAACAATGGATACTCCGGGAAGCAATTCACCGGCATCACTTTTAACAGTTCCTTTTACGCTTACCTGCGCATAAAGCCCAACTGCCAAAAGCGAAAACAATCCAAAAAAGAGTGTTCTTAAGATTCCTTTTTTCATAGACTTTAATTTGATTATTTAATTTATTGTGGTTTTCAAACTTAAAATCAACCTTAACAAAGATTTGTAACAGAATGTGTAATAACTAATAGAAATTTATTAATAGTACATTAATTTTTGCCACAAAACTCATATAATATCAATATTTACGATATTCGAGTTAATATATATCTACCCAAATCATAAACTGATTATTCAAAAC
>CAZXVT010000258.1:0-5465 GCA_964644015.1 uncultured Maribellus sp. | reverse complement strand
CTGTCATGGCTGCCCCGTTGGCTTTGCTGAGCAAAAACAAACCGGCCACTGAAAAAATGGCTGAACCGAGCAAAACTCCAGGAGGATTCAGACGGTGAATCAAACCACCGGCAAAGAAACGTCCGACTGCCATCAAACCAGTCACCACGGCCAGAATAATCATGGGATGAATGCCATTATTGGCAAGTAATGCGTTAATCCACTGGGTAGTTCCCAACTCAGTGGAAGCGGTTAATAACATGCAGAAAAAGATTAACGGGAACAACAGGCTGATTTTATTAATCAAACGACCTTCGATAATAATGGCAATTGCAATAATGCCAACAATAATCAGCGGCAAAGAATAACTTGAAGTAACCGCAGCCGAAATGCCGGCGTTGGTGGCTACAAGAATCATAAAAATCACGGCAAGGGTAATGGTAACAGGCGCTCCCACGTTACGCATCATTTCCTTGTAAGTAACACCGGTTGAAACACGTTCGGTTTCGGGTATATTTTGTTTGAAGAAAAGAAAACCATAAATGGCGAGCGGGATAAAGAGTAAACTAACAAGAATTTCCCACCTCATTTGCAATGTGTCCATTACAAGGGCTGCCAGCAAACTGCCAATCACAATCCCGCCGGGGAACCAAACATGAAAACGGTTCAGCATTTTGGTTTTTTTATCGGGGAAAAGAGCTGTAACAAGCGGGTTACAGGCTGCTTCAACACTTCCATTACCCAGCCCGATAAACACGTTGGCAATAAAAAGCGAAGTGTAATCTTTTGCAAAAAGCAACAGTACAATTCCCACAAGATGCAGCGAAAAAGCCGCCCAGATAATGGATTTGGTTTTTACAATGTCGATAAAATAGCCACCTGCAAACATGGCCACAGCAAAACCCCAGAACGCGGGTCCGAATGCGCGGCCCACCTGTTCGGCAGTCAAACCATAATCGTCAATAAAAACACTTTCGATCCGTGCCCTGATGGCAAAAGTGATGGCTGTTACCAGCAGCGCCAGACAGGCCGCTACAAATAACCGTTTCTGATTTACATCTTTCATATTCGTTTTAGTTTTTAATTGGTTGATAAAAAATTATTGAATTCAGCTATTTTCCTGCCAGGTAATGAATGGCCTGCGACAAAAGTTTCCGGTAGCTTTCATCGCTATAAGTGCGGTAGTCGTGCCCCGGTTGAATGTAAACGATTTTCGAGTTTTTGTACCGGCTCTCCCAGGCAATGATTTCCATACTTTTGGGATGCCGGGTTTTCAGCAGCGGCAACACATCGTCAGAGATTTTCACATTTCCATAAATCTCATCAAAAAACCGGAGTTCGTTAAAACCTTTTGTAACCGGCGTTATATTTTCAACTTTGCTGTAAACCCAAACATCATGTTCGTAATTTGACTGTTCTTCGGGTGGCACATTCCTCGCTTTTTCAACATATTTCCCGCCAACTATCTTTTCAAATTCCGGCCAGTTTTGGTACGAAACAAGGGAGTGATGCAGAAAAAGCATCGGTTTTCCTTCTGTTGCAAGCCGCAGGTAACCCAGTTTTTCGAGTTCGCCAATGCTCTGCCACATGTCGTAAAAAACCAAAACATCATAATCATCGGTTTTCCCCATGCTGATCTGGTTGTTGGCTTTTGGTTGCTGAATATGTTCGTACTGAATGTCTTTAAATGAATCAAACAAATCGAAAAACGGAATGGTGTCGAATGCATGCCCTCCTGTAACAAGCATAATTTTTACTGGTTGCGCCTTTAGAAAGTGTGCTGTAAGAATTAACAGAACCAATAAGCAGATTCGTTTCATCAGGTTTGTTTTTGTTAGTTATGACTGCCGGTTCAGGAACCAAGAACTCCTGTTCCCTGCAAGTCTTCATGCGACTAAAAATAATAATTCTATTTATTCAAATTCAGTATACAGGAAGAAACTGCGAAAAATGATGAATAATCAGTCTTTAAAAAATTAAACCAAAAAGCTGACCTGAACGTTTACTGAAAAATTTTACTACATTTAACCATCTTTTATGACCATTAGATTATTTCGAACTTCTTAAAAACAAAATATTATGAAGAAAATCCCTTTCTTTAAATCTACCCTGATCATCATAATCATCAGCATTTTATCAGCTTGTAACCCCGACAATGGCGACGAACAGCCCGTTGACCAATATCTTGTGAGTTATGAGAAATACAAAACTTATCTGCCGTCGTTTATCAAATCAATTCTTACGGTGCTCGAAGACGATTATCCACAGTTAAAGGAAATTTCTGATCACATGGATCATGGGGTAGATGTTTACAAAATAACTTATATGACCAAATTTGACGGCAAAGATATTATGGCTTCGGGGATTGTTTCAATTCCCATTTCTGAAGGAGCTTTCCCGTTACTTAGTTTCCAAAATGGAACCAACACGCTGAACAGCAATGCCCCGTCGGTAAATCCAGGTAACGAACTTTACACCTTACTCGAATTTATGGCCTCCGCCGGTTTTGTTGTTTCAGCGCCCGACTACTTAGGGTTTGGAGCTTCAAAAGCCATGTTTCATCCCTATCTCGACAAAGAATCCACTGTTCAGACAGTTACCGATATGCTCAGAGCGGTTAACGAATTGTTAAGCAATCACCTGAACAAAGAAGTAAGCAAAGAACTTTATATTACCGGATACTCGCAGGGGGGCTGGGCGACCGCTCAATTGCAAAAAACCATCGAGCAGAGTGCCACCGGCGAGTTTGACCTGAAAGCCAGCGCCTGTGGTGCAGGTCCTTATGATTTGAAACTTGTAAACGACTATATTCTGGCACAAACCGAATACCCGATGCCCTATTTTATTGGTTATATTTTTAACAGTTACATCAACCTGGACGACATTAAAAACAGTCCGTCGGATGTATTTAAATTGCCTTACAGCGACAGAATCCTGAAACTTTACGATGGAACCAAATCGGGCGAGGAAATTAATGACCAGCTTACCACCATCACCGATTTACTTTTTACTGAAGAATACAGAACGACAGCAAATACCAATACAAAATTCAGCACCGTGATTTCTACACTGGAAAAAAACAGTGTCAGCGCCTGGAAAACCAACATCCCGACCTTGTTGCTGCATGGTTCAGCCGACAATTATGTGCCGCCCACCACGTCAACGAATCTTTACAATGGTTTTGTGGCGCAGGGGGTTGATAAAAGTAAGGTTACGCTCGTTCCTATTCCGGGGGCAGGTCATACCACTGGTATTATCCCTTCGTGTGTGGCCGCATTTAGCTGGTTTATTGAATTGAATTCGGCAAATTAAAACCTATTCTGATAGAAAGAATGTCGGCTTGTTTCTGGATAATTTGTTCATTAAAATAATCTTGTAATTTTAAGCGATTCCTGAATTATCAGCTTGTTAATTTGTAAAAAGGAAATAATTAATTGCATTTTTTGATTTATATAAATCAGTGATTTAATAAGTTTTTTCCGAATTGTGAAATTGCCCCGATTTAAAGAGTTGTTTTCCGGATTTTATCCGGTAACTGAAATAAAATAAGGTCAGCAGAAAATAAATAAACGCCTGTAGATAAAGGAAAATCAGTTCTGTCCGCACTTCAGTTATATCTACTCCCATCATGCGCAAACGCAGGTAGGCGGGCACTGCCGTTGTGGAAGGCAGAATTTTTGCCGCAGTATTAATCAGTTCAGGAATTGCACTGGCCGGCCACGACAAACCGCTGACAAATAATGCCACCGGCGACAGAAATACCATAAAAACGATAGCTGATTCGCGGTGTTTGAAAATAGTGGAAACGCCGATTCCAAGAAAAATGGTACTCAGCAAATAGGGGAGCAGAAGCATTATAATCTGGAGGAACTCAGATTTGTCTGGATAGTTAAACCAGTGGTGTACCATAAAAATCGCAAAACAAATATTGATAACCGAAACCAGCAGGTAAACGCCTGTTTTCCCCAATAAAAGCGGGAGCACTTCGCGGTGTCGTTTTTCCGGCGGAAGCATAAACGGCGACGTTTTTGACTCCGAAAATGAACCTCCCATCAACCCGATTCCAATGAGCAAAGTCTGCTGAATAATGACAAGAATAATGGAGGGCATGATAAAACTTCCGTAGCCGGTGGACGGATTGTATAAAACATGAACTTGTGCCGAAACCGGGTCGATTGCGGCTTTTGCTTCGGCAAACGATTTACCTTCGTACAGATATTTCACCACCGAAATTCCTGCCCCGAAATAGGCGTTCACCGTGGAAGTTGACAGAAATTCATTGCGGTATTTCAGGAAATAACTGGCGTCAGCATACAATGAAATATTAGTTTGTTTACCTGCAAGGATGTCTTTCTGAAAACCTTTCGGGATAAAAACCGCACCGCTTATTTTGTTCTCAAGCAGCAATTTTTCAGCTTCCTGAATATCGTTACAACCTTCCGAAATTTTTAGTTCCTGGGTGGCATCCAGCATGCTGATGTATTTCCGGCTGAGTTCATAATGATCCTGGTCAACCACGCCAAACGAAATTTCAGTTAAAGTTTCGTTGTAATAGGCAATGGAATATACAATCGGGTAAATCAGCACTGCGCCAATAAGAATCAGCATGGCGCCAAAGTCTGACACGACATTTCTGAGTTCATGTAGAAAATGAGTGGCTGTCAGTTCGATGTATTTTATTTTATTTTTTTCTGAACTCATCGGTTTTAAATAAAATCTTCAGTTTATAATTTTCCCCAGTATTTCGGGTTGGCAAGGTATTTTTTGTACATCGGCATCACGCTTAGCGAAACAAGCATAAAAATCAGGATATAACAGATGTAAATCAATGCTTCGCTCACCGGTGCACCGCGTAATGATTGCGAGATAAACAGTTTTTCCCACCAGGTAAATGGAAAGAGGGCGGCAAAAATACGGGCAGCCAGCGGCATTCCCTCAATTGGAAATGTCAGTCCGCTGAAAGTGATGGCCATCATAGAATAAGCGCTGGCCAGCGAAAGCGCCAGCCGCAGGTTGATGGTAGCACCAATAAAAACAAGTCCCAGCAACTGGTAAGTTAAAACGGTAATCAACTGTCCGGCAAAAATAGCGGCAAAACTTCCGTTCAGCGGCATCCCTTCGATTTTGTACAGCAGCAGGTTAATCAAAACAGCAAATGCCGAGAAAATGAGTGTGTAGGGCGCCATTTTTCCGGCAATGGCAAAACGAACGCTGTTTCCACTGCTTTCAAGCAAATCGGGGCCGGTGCCTCTTTTCAGTTCGTTGCCCAAAGTATAAACCGAGCTCAGCAAAACAAAAAGAAAAAGCATCATGTACAACATGGCCGAACTCAAAAAGTAGGTGTAGTTGGTAAACGGATTGAAAAGCAGGTGTTTCTGAATGTTAACCGGCATCACCCTGACCATCGCGTCGGTGGCGTTTTTCCCTTCCATCATCTGTTTTTTCAGTTGAACGCCACCCGAAACTGTGCGGATTGTTGTAAGCAC
>CAZXVT010000257.1:0-5505 GCA_964644015.1 uncultured Maribellus sp. | reverse complement strand
TTTGATGATGGCGCTGATTTTGCACAAAAGCACTTCGCTATCGAAAGGTTTTGTTATGTAATCGTCGGCACCCAGTTGATAACCTTTCAGAATGTCTTCCTTGAGGTTTTTGGCTGTGAGGAAAATCATGGGAATATCTTTGTCGATGCTGCGGATTTCGCTTCCAATGGTAAAACCATCGATATTGGGCAACATCACATCCAAAATACAAATCTGGTATTTACCAGCCCTGAATTTCGACAAGGCATATTTTCCATCGTCAACCCAGGTAACCTGGTAATCATTCAGTTCGAGATATGATTTCATCACCGAGCCAAAACTCAGGTCGTCCTCAACAAGAATTATGTGGTAATCAGGTTTCATCTTGTTTTTGATTTCTTATTTTGATATTCCTTATTCTGTTATTTTTCCAAAAAGATAAAGAGGCAAATCTAAAATATCGAATAACGAATAACGAATAAGAAATCAGGAAGTATCACTCAGTTTCTGATTTTGTTATTCGTTATTTCTTATTAGTTATTCCTTTTTAAACGGTAAAAACACCTCAAACCGGCTGCCATTTCCGGGTTCGCTGTGTACCGAAATATTTCCGTGGTTGGCTTCGAGCACAGCTTTCACATAATTCAGCCCCAATCCAAAACCTTTTACATTGTGCACATTGCCGCTTGTCTGGCGATAAAAACGCTCAAAAATCCGGTTTTGAACAGCTTTTGTCATGCCAATTCCCTTGTCTTCCACCGAAACCAGCACTCCGTCTTTTTTGTCGGTTGTGGTAATTTTTATGTCAGGCGGATTCACAGAATATTTGATGGCATTGTCGATCAGGTTGTAAAAAATGTTGGTGCCATGAATTTTATCGGTTGTCACCACCGGGTTTTTTGCATCAAAATTCAATTCAATTTTTCCCTCTCTTTTTTCAACCTGAATGGAGATTCCATTCACTGCGTCACTGATCAGGTCGTGCACATCCACCTGTTCCCAGAGGAATTCAAACTCCTTTTTATCAAGCCGGGCGATGGTGAGAATGTCTTCCACCTGCCGGTTCATGCGCGAGTTTTCCTTTTTGATCATTCCTGCAAAATACCTGATTTTTTCAGGGTTGCTCATTACCTTCTCGTTGGTAATCGAATCGGCAGCCACCGAAATAGTGGCAATCGGTGTCTTGAATTCATGGGTCATGTTGTTGATAAAATCAGATTTCATTTCTGAAATCTTTTTCTGGCGCAGAATATAAAAAACACTCAGCCCGAAAGTGAATAAAATGATGAGTGAAAACAGAAACGACGCCACAAGCAGCCAACTCAGTGAACGATAAATATAAGAATCGCGGTCGGGAAACCAGACAACCAGTTTCAGGTTTTTGCGGATAATTTCGTTGGGATAAAGATTGACCCGGAAATTGCTGGAAGCCAGTTTCAGCGAATCGCTTACCGGCAGTTGGCTGATCATAACCGAGTCTTTATAAATACCGAATTCAAAAGAAACAGGAATATTCCGGTTGCGCAGTTCTTCATCCAGTACATTTTTTACCTGTTCCACATCAATTTGCGAAACATCCCATTCTGCTATTTCGGTAACCACTTTGTTTGCCATTCTTTTCAGCTTGCCGGCTTTCAGGTGGGCGCGTTTCGAAATATCAGGAACAAAAAAACCTGTCGTGTCAAGGGTTGTCAACATCGAATCAATCTTAATATTGATGTTAAATAGCGAATCAACGTCGGTGTGAAATGTATCTGAAGTCACCACAACAACTCCATTGGTAAAACCTTCATTTTTCCGGATTACGATCACATCATTTTTATCCCTGTCATCGTCGGAGAAATGATAGGAAAATGAACTTTTACCATCGTGATTTTTATCAACCTTCACTTCAACCTTAGTACGGGAAGGTGGTTGATTCAGATGACGAAAAACAATCTGTTTTCCGGTAGTATCTGGTTCATCTGAAACAACATCCGGATCGGGTGGTGGAGGCGGTGGAGCACCAACTCCCACGAGGATGTCATGCTGCGGAGCTTCTGCCCAAACCACCGAATCGTGAAAAACCAAACGGTTTACAATGCCAAAATTATGAATGTCTTCAAGTTTACCGGCTGTATTATTCAATGCTTCGTTCACACTGCGTACAAAAAGTTCATTCTTCACCCTCACCGCATTGTTTATCCAAACAAGTTGCACAGCAATGATTCCGAGGATGGAAATTCCCATCAGCACCACAATCCCTGTAAACAGTTTTTTATTCATGGCACCAAAGATAACTTTTTAAAAATGAGCGGTTTCGATTTTAACTTTTCCTTAACAGATTTTAACCAGGCTTTAACCAGAGGCAGGGGAATTGCACATTTATCTTTGTGTCAGATATTGAAATCATTAAAAACAGAAAAAATGAAAAGAATTTTGTCAGTTGTAATTGTAGCCGCACTGCTGGTGATAATTCACAGTAAAACAGTGGTTGCACAGGATCCCAAAACGCCCCATAAAAACAAAACCGAGAGGCACATTAAAATGGTAAAGGTTGATGACGATGGTAATAAAACCTCAATCGATACAGTAATTACCGGCAACGCACCTTTTATTTGGGAAGGCGACACTGTTGGTGGAAAAGCGTTTCAACGGATTTCGAGAAATGACCTTGCCACAGATTCGATGCATGAATTTGAGTTTAAAATGGAAAGTGATGGAAAAGGAATGATTTTTATGCACAATGGCAACGATTGCGAAGATTTTATGGTTCCACCGGTCCCGCCGGTTCCACACGCACCCAGGGTGATGATGTTTAACCACAACCAAAACAAAAATGTAATTGATCTGAGCGATCCGGGTATTATTTCATACGACAAAAAACTCAGAAAAGACGGAACCGAAAAAATCACGATTGTCCGTAAACAAATTCCAGAGGGTGAAGAATTGGAAGAAGATGTTTTCATTCATGCACCTGTTCCGCCCGAACCTCCCATGCATCCGGGGCATTCAAAAAATATCAAGGTAATTAAACACGACGACGGAACAGTTCATGTTTTTGAAGATGAAAAAGTTATCAATGTAAAAAATGAAGGTGGTGAGACAAAATTTATCAGCGAAGATGGGAAAGCCATCCACATTAAAGAGAAAAAAGACGGAATCGAGAAGGAAGTAGAAGTGGAAGTGAAAACTGGCGATAAAGAATAAAATGAACAATTAAACAGCAGAAAACAGTAAAAAAGCCGGTTTCAGAATTTCTGAAGCCGGCTTTTCAATTTATGTTTTAAGGTGAATTTAAATACAAACACATTTAATTAAAAAGTAAACAAAAGCAGCCAAAGCTGCCCCGATAACCGGGCCAACAACCGGAATCCACGCGTATTTCCAATCATTATCATCTTTATTCGGAAGGGGAAGCAACGTATGAACAATCCGCGGACCCAGATCACGGGCCGGGTTGATGGCATAACCGGTGGTTCCGCCCAAACTCAGTCCAATCGAAAAAACTACCAAAGCAACCGGCAATGCACCCAGCGAACCCATTCCAACTTTCTGACCACTGACTGCATTGTAATCCAGTTGAGGAAGTGCAATCAGTAGAACAGCCAGAATCAGAACAAATGTCCCGATGATCTCTGAGAACAAATTGCTCCCCGTTTTTCTGATAGCGGGGGCTGTGCAAAAACAGGCTTTTTTGGTACCGGGAGTTGCAGTAATATTGAAATGATTTCTGAAAAACAGGTAAACCAGCGTGGCTCCTGCCATTGCACCGGCAATCTGTGCAACAATAAACGGCGCCACTTTTATCCAGTCGAAAAGACTGCTGAACGCCAGTCCCAGCGTGACCGCCGGATTCAGATGAGCGCCACTCATATCACCCGAAATCAGCACACCCACATAAACCCCCATACTCCAGCCAAATGTTATCACAATCCAGCCTGCACCAAAACTGTGTGTCTTATCAAGGTTAACGTTGGCCACCACGCCATTGCCCAAAAGGATCAGGATCATTGTCCCCAAAAATTCTCCGAAAAATTCCATCATGATTTTTAGTTTTTATTCGAAATAATAATTTTTTGCCACAGTATAGAATTCTGCAATCTGTTTCTCTTCCCAGCTTTTATCCTGCTTCAGTTCTTTTGCCATGATTGCAGCCACTTCCTGAGCCATTCTCAAACTTTCGCGGGCATCCAGAAAAAGAGCACGGGTGCGGCGGGCCAAAACATCTTCCACGGTTCTGGCCATTTCTTTGCGTACCGCCCACACAACCTGTGCTTTTCTGATCCCCAGTTTTTCACTCACAAACCCCGAAAGATTTTCCTCTTCTTCGCCCAGGCTGATTATGTCTTCTTTGTGAATTCCGTAAACAGCCAGCGGATCGTTGTAAGGATCAATATCCATTCTGAAACCATGAATGGGCATGTGATGCGTGATGCAGGCACGTTCCGGAAATCCGCCCAGCATGGCAGCTTTGTCGATGGTATCTTCCGCCATTTTCCGGTAAGTGGTCCACTTTCCGCCAATAATCGTTATCAGCCCTGAAATTGAAATCAGTATTTTATGGCCGCGTGAAATTTCCTTGGTTTCCTTTTTATCGCCTTCGGGTTTTGCCAGCGGGCGCAAACCGGCAAAAACACTCAGAACATCAGCTCTTGTAGGTTGTTTTGCCAGATAATGACCTGCAGTTTCAAGCACAAAATCCACTTCCGATTCCAATGCAACGGGCTCGAGCGAATGATTTTCAATCAGCGTATCGGTAGTTCCCACAACCACATGATTGTGCCACGGAACGGCGAACATCACCCTGCCGTCGGAAGTATGGGGAACCATAATGGCCGATTTGTTGGGCAGAAAATCTTTCTCCAGTACCAGGTGAATTCCCTGGCTGGGGGTAATCATGTTGGGTTTTCCGGGTTCATCCATCTGAATCACCTCATCAGCAAAAACACCGGTTGCATTAATCACAACTTTCGCCCGGATAGTAAATTTATCCCCGGTTTCTGTATCAGTTGCAGTAACACCGGTTACCAGTTCATTTTCCTTTATCAGCGAATCGACCTTGCAGTAATTCAGCACGGTGCCTCCATAGTCAACGGCCGTCTGCATCAGGCTTACCGCCATGCGTGCATCATCAAACTGACCGTCCTGGTAAATAACACCACCCCGCAAACCTTCCTGTTCCACGGTTGGAATAGATTCGATTGTCTCTTCCAGCGATAAATGTTTCGAAGGTCCAAGTCCCAGTTTACCTGCCATCATATCGTAAACTTTCAATCCGACGGTGTAAAACGGGCCGCCCCAAAAATCGTAGCTTGGGATGATAAAAGAAAGATTGGTCACCAGGTGCGGTGCATTTTTAAACATCAATCCGCGTTCGTGCAGCGCCTCAAACACCATGGAAATGTCGCCCTGCTGCAGATAGCGGACACCCCCGTGAACCAGTTTTGTGCTGCGACTGGAAGTTCCTTTGGCAAAATCAGCCTGTTCGAGTAATAAAGTTTTATACCCACGCGAGGCCGAATCGACAGCACAACCCAAACCAGA
>CAZXVT010000256.1:2595-5516 GCA_964644015.1 uncultured Maribellus sp. | reverse complement strand
AAACCGTTGCCCATTCCCTTTGCCATCGTAATCACATCGGGTTCAACATTGGTATATTGAAATGCAAAGAATTTTCCGCTTCGCCCGTAACCCGACTGGATTTCGTCTAAAATCAGCAGGCTGCCGTGTTTTTTGGTGAGTTCAGCAAGGCTTTCCAGAAACGCTTTTTTGGGAATATTGATTCCGCCGATTCCCTGGATTCCCTCAATAATCACCGCAGCAACGTCGCCATTTTTCAGCACATTTTCCACGGCATCCAAATCGCCAAAAGTCAGAATCACTGCATTTTCAGTTTGATTAACCGGGGCAACAATTTTTGGATTGTCGGTTAAGGCAACCGCTGCTGAAGTTCGTCCGTGAAAACCTTTTGTAAAACTGATGAACTTTTTTCGGCCGGTTACAAACGACGCCAGTTTGATGGCATTTTCGTTGGCTTCGGCACCCGAATTACACAAAAAAAGCTGGTAATCGTGACAACCCGAAAGCCTGCCCAGTTTTTCGGCCAGTTCGTGTTGCAACGGATTTTGTATCGAGTTGGAATAAAACCCGATATCAGAAAGCTGGTTCTGAATTTTTCCGACGTAATGCGGGTGACTGTGACCAATTGAAATCACAGCGTGGCCACCGTACAAGTCGAGGTATTTTTTGCCTTCGGCATCCCAAACGTAACAGCCTTTGGCTTTTACCGGGGTGATATCGAAAAGCGGATAAACATCAAATAGTTTCATGTTTTAATTTTTTTACACCATGCTTTAGCTTGGTGAATTAAATAACTTAAATAAATCGGCTTTAGCCTTAAATAATCTGAAAACCATATTTTGAAATAAATTCGTCATATTCCTCATCCCAGGATTTTATTCTATGATGTTCCTCCTGATTTGCAATATAATTTTTGACCTTTTCAACCTGTGATTCACTAACACTTACCGCAAAATACTCCTTTTGCCAGTTCAATTTTAAGTTTGATAAATCACTTTTATTAAACCAATAAGATGATTCACCTTTAATCAGTTGCATCACATTTTCAATGGTCTGGTTGTTCTTTAATCTGAAAAGGCAATGAACGTGATTGTAATGACCGTTGACAACTTCCATCATTATTTCTTTGGCGACAGCATTCTGATGAATATGCTCAAAAACCTTTTGCCGTATGTTCTGATTCAATACAGGTTGTCGATCTTTTACCGTCCAAACAGCATGAATCCAGATTTTTACATAAGACATAAACTATTGTATTAAAGGCTAAAGCCGTTTTCTAATTCTCTTCAAAATCACCGCCCTAAAGGACGGTGTAAAACATCAAACCAAAAAAATAACTCATTTTTCTATTTTGCACATGGCTTTAGCCTGGTGATTAAAATCCATAAAAAAATCAGGCTTTAGCCTTTAAAAGTCTTGCTCCCGCCCTAAAGGACGGTGTAAAACATTTTTAAAACGCCACCGGTTTCAGGTTCAGCCCGGTTTTTTCATCAAGCCCGAACATCAGGTTCATATTCTGAACTGCCTGTCCCGATGCGCCTTTCAACAAATTATCGGTTACCGAAATTATCACCAGTTTGTCGCCGTGTTTTTCCAGGTAAATAACCGCTTTGTTAGTATTCACCACCTGTTTTACCCCCGGATTTACATCGCTCACCACCACAAACGGATGCTCTGCATAATACGAACGGAACAGGTTTTTGGCTTCTTCCAGAGTGCCCGAATATTTTGTATAAGCCGAAACAAAAATTCCGCGGGTGTGATTTCCCCGAATCGGAACAAAGTTAAAGTCCTTGTCAAAACCGGGCTGTAGTTGTTTCAGGCTTTGCAGAATCTCGCCTTCGTGCTGGTGTTCAAAAACTTTATAGGCCGAAACATTTCCACTTCGCCAGCTGAAATGGGTCGATTCGGTTGGTTTCTGCCCTGCCCCGGTTGAACCTGTAATCGCCTGAACATGTAAATCACTGGTCAGTAGTCCGGCATCGGCCAGAGGCAACAGCGCCAACTGGATTCCGGTGGCAAAACAACCCGGATTCGCAATATATTTTGCAGTCTTTATTTTTTCGTAATTGAGTTCCGGGAGGCCGTACATAAATTGGTTTCCATCCCTTTTCAGCCTGAAATCATGACTCAAATCGATGATTTTCAGGTTTTCAGGCAGACTGTTTTTTTGCATAAACTCCACCGATTTGCCATGACCTATGCACAGAAAAACCACATCAACTTTTTCGAGCGGCATTTCTGCGGTAAACTGCAAATCGGTTTCACCAGCCAAATCTTCGTGAACGGTGGTCACCGGATTTCCGGCATTGCTCGAACTCTGCACAAAAACAATTTCAGCAGCCGGATGATTTATCAGTATTCTGATAAGCTCACCCGCTGTGTAGCCCGCTCCACCTATAATTCCGACTTTTATCATAAGAATATCGATTAACGATTAACGATTTTTGATTTCAGATTTTTACTACAAAAAGTAGCTGTCATTTCTTGTTGTTATTCTTTTTTGCAGTTTCGATGCTTTTTACAAAAATCGAAATCAATTCATTGTTTTCAGTATAACACCAGTCAAGCAGATTATTGTTTTTAATCATTTCTGAATATTTAATCATTTTGATGTTGATGAATGTTTCCCGCAATTCTTTCAGACAAATGCCCATTTTATGAATAAAATCTTTGGGTGATTCAGCACTTTGAGCCTCTCCGTAATTCAATGCTGGCGAGGTCCCGGACCTGACGATCTGACCGTTCAAATGATTGCCTGCAATTGTATTTGGCAAAAATTCAGAAAGTTGAATAATTTTTACACCAAACCAAATCAATCGTTCTTCCAAATAAAATTTATTCATTGTTCGTTTTTTAGGTTCTAAAATCTTCAATCGTTAATCTCCAATCGTTAATCTCCAATCGTTAATCTCCAATCGTTAATCTCCAATCGTTAATCT
>CAZXVT010000256.1:0-2495 GCA_964644015.1 uncultured Maribellus sp. | reverse complement strand
CAATCGTTAATCTCCAATCGTTAATCTCCAATCGTTAATCTCCAATCGTTAATCTTTCTTATTCACCGTGTGATAAATTTTCAGCGAATTAGAAAGAATTTTTGTAAACCCTTTTACATCGTCGGCGGTCCATGCTTTTACAGTTTCGCCATATTCACCAAAACCCGAATTCATCAGGTCGTGTTCCGATTCAATTCCCTGCAATTCAAAACGATATGGTTTCAGTTTTACAAAAACCTTTCCTGTTACATTCTCTTGTGTTGCTTCCAGGAAAGTTTCGATGTTGCGCATTACCGGCTCAAGATACAGCGCTTCGTGCAGAAACATTCCGTACCAGTTGCCCAGTTGTTCTTTCCAGTAGGTTTGCCATTTGGTGAGTGTATGTTTTTCGAGCAAATGGTGTGCTTTGATAATCAGCAACGGAGCCGCCGCTTCAAACCCCACACGTCCTTTGATTCCAATAATGGTGTCGCCCACGTGAATATCGCGGCCAACGGCATATTCCGAGGCTATTTCTTCCAGCGCCTGAATAATTTCAGGACCGTTTTTATAGGTTTTCCCGTCAATGGTTTTGAGTTCACCTTTTTCAAAACCAAGTTCCAAAAGCTTTTCATCTGTAGCCTCCAACTGGCTTGGGTAGGCCTCTTCGGGCAATCCTTTTGATGAAGTAAGCGTTTCTTTTCCGCCCACGCTGGTACCCCACAAACCCTGGTTAATGGAGTAAGCCATTTTTGTATAATCTTCTTCCACACCACGTTTACGCAGGTAGTCGATTTCTTCGTGGCGGCTCAGCATCAGGTCGCGGATGGGTGTGATAATTTCGATTTCGGGAGCCAGCACCTGGAAAGCCAAATCAAAACGAACCTGGTCGTTTCCGGCGCCGGTGCTGCCGTGTGCAATGTAACCTGCCCCTATTTCCTTGGCATAATTAATAGTTGCAATCGCCTGAAAAATGCGCTCCGAACTTACCGAAATCGGGTAGGTGTTGTTACGCAGCACATTGCCGAAAACCATGTAACGAACGCACTTTTCGTAATATTCGTTGGTAACATCGAGTGTAACATGTTTTTTCGCCCCCAGCCTGTAAGCGCGGTCCTCAATTTTTTTGAGTTCTTCTGCCGAAAAGCCGCCCGTATTGGCGATGGCGGTATAAACTTCATACCCCTTTTCTTCTTTCAGGTATTTTACACAAAACGAGGTATCCAGTCCGCCACTGAATGCCAAAACCAATTTTTTGTTCATTTTATATTTGTTTTGAATGTTCGTCAACCTCCTCTTCTAATCTGAAAATGAGGACTTTTAAACGAACAGTGCGTTAAAAATCTTTGAAATCAATTTACTGCCCCCCGAGCCGTTTACTTCTTTTTTACTTTTTAAGTTCGAAAGACTCAGCTTTTTTATGATGTCCAGCAACGACCTTTTTTTCACTGGCGCTTCTTCTTTTTTGTTTTTCTCCCATGCCGGGTCGTACAACATACCGGTGCACAGACATTTTGTGCGGTTTGTACGCTCCAGAATATCGTGGTTTACGCAGCTTTTGCAGCCATTCCAGAACAGGTCGTCGGCAGTAAGCTCCGAAAAAGTAACCGGCCGGTAGCCCAGTTCGTGGTTAATTTTCATCACAGCCAGACCAGTGGTGAGCCCGAATATTTTTGAATCGGGAAATTTCTCACGCGAAAGTGCAAATGCCTTGTATTTAATGGCTTTGGCAAGCCCCAGTCCGCGGTATTCATCCCGCACTATCAACCCCGAGTTGGCTACAAAGTTTTTATTTTCCCAGGTTTCGATGTAACAAAATCCGGCAAATTTTCCCTCATCAAGTGCAATAATGGCTTTACCATCAAGCATTTTACCCTGTAAATATTCAAAAGTACGGCGGGCAATACCGGTGCCACGCTGTTTCGAAGCCAGGTCGATGGCATCGTTAATGTCATCTACATATTTTACGTGCTCTGGTGTGGCAACCAGAATTTTAATTTCTTCAAGTTTTTTCATTCCCTTCAGATTCTTCCTTCAAGATTTGGCATTATGGATATTAAAATATTGATGAAGTCACTTTTTGTGATTCCTTCTTTTAAAACGATAAGAATGGTGTCGTCGCCGGCAATGGTACCGAGTATTTCCCAGGTTTCCGATTTGTCAATCAAAGCGGCAATACTGCTTGCGTATCCGGGTTGTGTGCGCATTACCGCGAGGTTTCCCGAGAAACGCAAATCGCGGAATCCGTCGGCCAGAAAATTCACCGGTTTCATGACGGTTGGTGTTTTGGCTTTTTCTTCTTCCGACAATGTATAAACATACCCTTGTCCAGGTTGTGGAACCTTGGCAACCTGAAGCTCTTTCAAATCGCGCGAAAGTGTAGCCTGAGTCAGTTCATAACCCTTGGTCTTTAATTCAGCCAAAAGCTCATCCTGACTGTGAATTTTCCCTTTCTGGATAATCTTACGGATATCCGCCTGTCTTTTATAGCGACTCTTCATTCTGAATATTTATAC
>CAZXVT010000255.1:0-5518 GCA_964644015.1 uncultured Maribellus sp. | reverse complement strand
AATTTATACAAATATTTAAATAAGGTACTAAAATCAGGGATTTTTATGATTGAATCTGATTTTATGGTTAACCGCGAAAACGAGTCGGCGTAAAATCAGGAATACAATTCTTGATCTTGGCGTAATTTTAGGAATTGAGGAGAAACCCTGCAGTTGGTGATGGGATTACTGCCCTGAATTTTGCTTATTTTTGGGGTAAAATATTCTATTCAGATTGTAGAGTAAACAGATTTGTGATTGCTGTTATTTTTTATCAGGAGACTTTTTTTCCAATGCTTTCAGCGTTTCCAGATAGCTTTTTTCTACCTCGCTCAATGTTTTTTGCTGATATTTCTGATATTCAGTTGTTGCCTTTTCAATCGCGGTTTCGTGACTGACAGAACCTGCCCCCTGCAACAGGTTTTCACCACTCATTGTCAGTATTTTATCCAGATGTTCGGCCCAATCCTTCATTGTCATAGCCTGTTCGCGTTCAGCCTGACGTTCGGCAAAATCCAGATACCCTGAGACGATTTGCCCGAGCGACCGAAGCCCCTTTTCATCGAGATAGTTTTTCGCAACAACAACATCTTTTAAATAGGGCCGGTTGCCCGGAAAATTCATCAAACCCATAAACTCTTTTTCGGCATCGGCACGATTAAAAATAACCTCTGCTGCCGTTTGTCCGTGAACGGCAAAATAAATTTTATTCTGTACTTTTTTAAAAAATTCAAAAGTAATATCAGCTTTAGGGTCATAATCGATACTGGTTGCGTAAATATCCAACACCTGTCGGTAAAATACTTTCTCCGATGCCCTGATGTCGCGAACACGCTGCAGTAATTCCTTCCAATAACCGCCACCGCCGAGGTTTTTAAGACGTTCATCATCCATGGTAAAACCTTTGCGTATGTATTCATTGAGGCGTTTGGTTGCCCATTGGCGAAATTGTGTGCCCCGTAACGATTTCACACGATAACCAACGGAAATAATAACGTCGAGATTGTAGTAATTTGGTGCTTTCTGCTGAAATTCGGAAATTCCGAATTTCTTTACACTGACAGTCTCATCTAACTCACTTTCATTGAATACATTTTGGATATGCTCGTTTATTGTAGATTTAGCTTTACCAAAAAGCAAAGCCATCTGGTCCTGTGTCAGCCAGACTGTTTCTTCCTCAAACCGAACATCCACCGAAATCTTATCGTCTTCAGTTTTAAATAATATAAATGCTGATTGATTGTTTTTCATATTCGTTTTGCATTGTAACATCCGGGAAATCCGGCCTGTTTTACCACAAAAATAACATACTGTTTTGAAAGTATTCAGAAATATTCAAAATGCTGATTTTTAAAATATGATGTCGTTTTGCAGCAAAGTACGAATTACACTTCCTGACTTGTCCCCCATTTGAAATATATTAAAAATATATACTGCAAATCAGCTAATTAGCTGTTTAAAAATCTAAATTTGTCGCACTAAGGCGATTTTTATGTTGCATATCAGGGTGGTACAAACAGCATCCAAATCCAAGGCTGTTCAGGTTGTTTATTATAGAAACCGAAAACGCATCGTGTACAAGCATATTGGTTCTGGTAAGACAGAGAAAGAAATAACAGAACTAAAGTTGGTAGCCCGTGATTTTATTGAGAATTATTCTCCTGCGTTTTCATTGTTTGAGGAAATGAAATTCAATAACTTGCTTTATCTGGATAAAAGCGAATTTCTGGGGGTTTACTATACGTTTTTTTATGAGACTGCCTGGCAGTTGATGGAGAATATGGGTATAACCAGGATAAAAAAGCGCTTGCTCCTGGACCTGGTGGTTATCAGAATGATGGAACCTGCTTCAAAACTCCGTTCGATAGAGCTTTTAGCCACCTATTTTGGCATCATTCACCGTAGGCAGAGTTATTATAATTCGGCTTCAAAATGGCTTGATTTAAAATCTGAAATCGAATCGGTTGTGGTGGATTTTGCAAAACAAAACTACGCTTTCAATTTTGATTTGTTGTTTTATGATGTAACAACCTTGTATTTTGAAACTTTCGGGGAAGACGAGTTGCGTAAAAACGGGTTCTCAAAAGACAATAAATCGCAACAGCCACAGATTTTAGTAGCCTTAATGGTTACCAAAGAAGGATTCCCGATTGCTTACGAGGTGTTTTCGGGCAATACTTTCGAAGGTCACACAATTATTCCTGTGGTCAACGACTTTATCAACAAACATGCAGTAAAAGAATTTGCCATAGTGGCTGATGCAGCAATGATAAGTGCTGAAAACATTAAACAACTGACAGAAAACAACATTAATTACATTGTGGGTGCGAGGTTGGGGAATTTATCGAATGAACTCATTGAACAGATCGATAAAAATATCCCTCGTGAAGATGATAAAAGCATCAGGATTAAAACTGATAACGGATTCCTGATTTGCAGTTACTCCTCAACCCGGTATCGAAAGGATAAATACGAAATGGAAAAGCAAATCGAAAAAGCGAAGTACATTATAGAAAATCCATCGAAGAATAAAAAACTGAAATTTACAAAATCAAACGGGCAAAACCTTGAGCTCAATCAGAAACTTATTGATAAAACCCGTAAGCTATTGGGAATTAAAGGTTATTGTACCAACCTGGAAGAACATGTGGTAAGCAGCCAAACCATCATAGAGCGTTACCACGAACTTTATCGGATTGAGCAAGCATTCAGAATATCGAAAAACGATTTACAGACAAGACCCATATTCCATTTTAAGGAAGAACCTGTCAAATTGCATATTCTTATTTGCTTTATGGCTTTGGTAGTGTCAAAACACATTGAACTTAAAACCAATACATCAATCCGGAAATTTATAACCGAATCAAAAAAGGTAACTGATGCAAGGTTACTCAACACTTTAACCAATAAAGAGATTAAAATTAGGACTAAAATCTCCCCCGAGTTCTCTAAAATTATTGAAAAATTAAATCTGTCGCACTAAAGGGGACAAGTCAGGACAAAAATAACATACTGTTTTGAAAGTATTCAGAAATATTCAAAATGCTGATTTATAAAATATGATGCCGTTTTGCGAGAAGTCATAGATTACACTTTTTTAATTGCCGCAGCAATTAAATAGTTATAATTTGACTAAATTGCGATTCGTTCAACCAAAAACTAATCAGCTATTAATGAAGTAATATAACACCTTGAAAACCATGAACCATACACCCGATTTTATTATTGCCAAAACTGTAAGCAGATATTTAAACCCACCTGACGATAAATCTTTCTGGAGAAAATACCAGCAATTAAATGAAAAAACTCCTCACAATTTAATGCAACTCATTACCTCCTTTATTACAGTTAATGAGATGGAGCAGAAACTGTTGCAAAAAGGAGATTCTATGCTCTTTGAGTATATTTTAGCGTTGAATGGAAACACCTCATTCCCCGAAAGCGATAAGATTTTAAACTTTGAAAAAGAACACTTTACGCCCGATGATAACGATTTTTATAATCGGGTGATTTATGAAAAGGAAATAGCAGAGTTAAAAAACGAAGTACAGCTGCTGAAACTGAAACTCAAGATTGCTGTCAATGAGAAAAAACACCTGTTCAAAAAGGATTACGAATTTATTCAAGAGTTAGGTAAAGGTGGTTTTGGAACAGTATCATTGGTCAAACACACCATTTCAAACCAAATGTTTGCAATTAAGCGATTAACTCAAATTGATGCGAACAAACAATCGACAATAAAAAAAGAAATTGAAACCCTCGCATCACTAGGACATCCAAATGTTATCGGGTTTCGCACAGCATTTAATTTTGAAAACTCTTTGTTTCTGGTTATGGAATATTGCCCGAAAGGAACATTGCTAGAAAGACTCAATTTAAAAGGGAGAATTCATGAAGAAGAGATTGTTAACCTGTTTCTAACTTTAACAAAAGCATTTGACTTTTTGCATGGGAAGAATATCATTCATCATGACATTAAACCATCAAATATTCTTTTCGGCGAAGATAACAATGTTAAGATAAGCGATTTTGGTTGTGCCAACAGCGATGTAGGCACAAGAGTTTATTTACCGCCCGAAGCAGATTTAATCTATGGTTATAAACCAAGTCCAAAGTCTGATATTTTTTCGTTAGGGGTAATGTTAATGGAGTGCGCTTTAGGTTACCATCCATTTGTTGGAAAAACGGGTGAAGAGAAAATAGAAATGATAAAAAGCGCAAACTTGCCAATTTCAATTCTTCCATTCTGGTTGCAGGATACAATCCTTAAAGCCTTGCATTTCGACCCATTTTCAAGATTTGATTCAATGAAAGAGTTTCATAATGCTCTAATTAAAAGGAATATCCCACAATTTCTGAATAAAAAAATAATAAAACTTGAAAACGATGCCAGTCGTCTTTCCTGGATGGTTCAAAATAGAAAATGGGTTAAAGCTAATCGATTCATTAATACACATCCAGAGATTGATAAAAATTTAAATCTGATTGTAAATACAGGGATTTTCTATTTGAGAACACATGATATTAAAAATGCAAAATACTGTTTTGAATCAGCGTTAAAACTGAATCCGGAAGCCAATATTGAAAAACAGATTGCAGAGGTTTATCTTCAGTTAGGCGAAACATCAAAAGCTTTTTCAATCTTAACAGGTTACGTAAACCGAAATTTCTCAGATATTGAGGCTCATAATCAACTCCTTTACGCGTATTACTTGAGTGGAAAGTGGGAACTTGGATTACAACAATCATTACTACTTCGTGATGTATTTACGACAGAAAAAATAATAAAAAACAACCTTGCACTGTTTTCAGTTCTGCTGGGCGATTACCTGTATTTACCAGATGACACTGAGGAGACTGGCGAATTTTGCAGGTACAATATTGACGTATTTCAAAATAATATGCCAAGTTGTTGGTGCAGTGATGGCAACCCCTCACTTTTCTCAAAACTACTTTTTCAGGAATTTACATTTCGGAAAATTGAAAATTCGGTTAATGAATTAGAAATCACAATTGGCGGAGAGGTCTTTAAATCGAAAGAGCAAATTATTTCATTTGGCCGACAGGGATTCAACCAGAACACATTTTCCCAGTTCAAAGGCACAAGCATAAGCCGAAGACATTTTGTAATTGTGAATATGAAAAACAACGTTTGGTTGTATGACCTTGAAAGTACCGGTGTTTTCGTTGATGGTACACGGGTGAATAAAAAATACTTTCTGCTTGGATTTCATAAAATAAAGTTTGGCAATTATGAAATTGAAATTAAGACAGACACGGGATTATTAATTTAATTATCAATGAGATATAATATTAAACTCCATTTAAGAATTAAAAAACTATGAAATTTGACACACTTGATAAATTTTTAAATTATGGGATTTTTACAATCCCAGATTACCAAAGAGGTTACTCTTGGACGATAGAACAGTTAGAAGATTTCACTAATGACTTGGATGATGTTGAATTTGTAAAGGAACATTATGCTGGAACAGTGACTTTAATCAAATCAGGAGGTCAAGAATCAGTTGGTATATCT
>CAZXVT010000254.1:0-5522 GCA_964644015.1 uncultured Maribellus sp. | reverse complement strand
TTATAAAGCAGTGAGTTTACTTCAAAAACATAAATCAAACCTTTCTCCTTGGCAACTTCAGCAATTGTATTCTGTGCTTTGTCATAAATCGGTTTCATGATCTCGGCGTTTTTCTGTTGCAACTGACCTTGTGCTGTTTGCTGATAGTTCTGAATACGCTGTTGCATGTCCTGTAATTCGGCAATTTTTGCATTTCTTTTAATTTCAGAAACCGAATCACCCATTTGTTCCAGTTCAGTCAGTTTTGCCTGGTAATTTTTCTGCATATCGCTAAAAATATCTTCCAGATCGCCCTGGAATTTATTGAATTCGGTTTCAGCTTTTGCTCTTTCAGGCATTACCTGAATTAAAGCCTGCAAATCAATATGTCCGAATTTTGGCGTTTGTGCACTTACTGCCGTTGCAGTAAAAACGATGAACATAAACGCTGCAATTTTTACTAAATTTCTCATAATCAGTGTAATGTTTTTAATTTTTGGTCACAAATATAATTATTAATTATTTATATCCGAGTTTTTGTAAAACCTGGTCGCTTAAGTCGAATTTCGGGTTTGTAAAGAACAGGGTTGTACCACCGGCTTTGTCAAAAACAATGGAGTAACTTCCTTCGTTGGAAATTTCCTGAACCGCATTAAATACATCGTCCTGAATAGGTTTCACAAGTCCTTGCCGTTTTTTGAAAAGATCGCCGTTGGGTCCGAAATACTTTTTCTGGAGCTGTTTGTAATCCTTTTCCTTGGTGATAATCACATCTTCGCGTTTACGTTTCATATCTTCTGAAAGCAAAACACTTTCGGCCTGAAAATCTTTATACATCTGTTCAATTTCAGCATGAATCGATTCGAGTTCTTTCTGGTATTGTCCCGAAAGCTGGTCGAGTTGATTCTGCGCAGCTTTATAAGCCGGTATATTCTCCATGATGTATTCGGTATCAATAAAAGCCATTTTCTGGGCAACAGAAATCCATGAAAATCCAATAACTGCCAGGGTCAATAAAACTAATTTTTTCATTTTTCCGCTCATTTTAAATTTATAATACCTTACATTATCATATTTTATGCCAAATGATGTTATCAGAATTGCTGCCCGATAACAAAATGGAACTGGCTTCCGTTAGCCCCTGATACACCGGGCACATCGTCAAATCCATAACCCCAGTCGATACCCATTAAACCAAACATCGGGAGGAAGATTCTAACACCCACACCAGCCGAACGATGTAATTTAAAGGGTACATAATTCTGAAAACTCATACCGGCATTACCTGCTTCGAGAAAACTCAGGGCATAAATAGTGGCGCTTGGTTTTAATGTAATCGGGTAACGCATTTCGAGCGTAAATTTCGAGTACATATTCGATCCGTTGTTCGGACTTAAACTGAAATCCTTGTATCCACGCAATGCCACATAATCGGTACCATAAATATTGTACCCCGACATACCTGAACCACCCACAATAAATCCTTCGAATGGCGATTTGCGGTAAGGATCATAATACCCGAGGAACCCCATTTCGAAAGCAGTACGTAACACCAGTTTTTCGTCTTTCGATACCGGGTTAAACAACTGTCCTTTCAAGAGCCATTTATGATATTCAATCCACTTGAACCGTTCGTTATTTGTCATGTTGGGATTGGCCGGGCTATAATCAGTATCGGTAAACCATGAATAAGGTGGAGTGAGTTTCAGCGAAACCGAAAAACTTGAACCTCTTCTTGAATACAATGGATTGTCGATTGAGCTTCTTCCAACTACAGTTTTAAAACTGAAGTTATTAAAAGTACCATTTACCTGGCCTGTTGAATCGGCAAGAAAATAGAAATAACTTCCCATGTTCCGAAGGTTATAATGTTCAAAAGAAACCTCGTGATACATGGTAAAATAGTCGTCAGGATATGATAAACGATAACCATATCCGAGAGAAAGCGCGGTGGTTTCCCAAATCTGGTCGTCAACTGTATTATTATCTTCCGAGTCGTAGTTATACTGGTATTGCGGGTAATAACTTCCGTATCCATAAGGATCGTAACCATAACCACCACCAGAGCCATAACCATAACCGCTGTAACCTCCGTAACCATAAGGGTTATAACCATAACCGCTTGATCCGTAAGGATTGTATGACTGGTAATATTTATTGGCACTGTAATTAATGCGTGAGTGCGAAAGTGACAACGAGAACGAATTAGGTTTTTTGCCACCCAGCCAGGGTTCAATAAACGACAAGCTAACTGTACGATAGTACTTTCCGCTTGTTTGGAACCGAAGGCCTAAAGTTTGTCCGTCGCCGGTTGGCAGCGGCCGCCATGCTTCTTTGTTAAAAATGTTGCGTACCGAGAAGTTGGCAAACTTCAAACCAATTGAACCAACAAACATCCCTGCACCCCATCCACCTGATAACTCAATCTGGTCGTTCGCCTTTTCCTGCAATTTGTATTCAATATCCACGGTTCCGTTTTCAGGATTTGGCTGAACGTCGGGAACAATGGCTTCCGGGTCGAAATGACCTAATTGTGCAAGTTCCCTGTATGAACGCATCAGATTTGATTTGCTGAACAGATCGCCGGGATAAGTATATAATTCGCGCCTTGCAACGTGTTCGTGTGTTTTTGTATTTCCTGATATTCTGACTTCATTAATAGTGGCCTGTTTCCCTTCAGAAATTCGCATTTCAAAATCGATTGAATCATTATTCACATTTACTTCAACCGGGTCGAGACTGAAAAACAGGTACCCTTTGTCGAGATAAAGATTATTTAAACCTTCATCATTGTCAAAAAGCCTTTTATCCAGAATCTTCTGGTTAAAAACATCGCCCTTTTTAATTCCCAGAACATTACTCAGATAATCAGAAGGATAAATAGTATTACCCACCCAGTTAATATTTCCAAAATAATATTTATCACCCTCATCAAGATCAATATTGATGTTTACACGAGGTTTGTCCTTTCGCCCGACAATAACCTGATAAACAGAATCGTGGGTTATAATTGCATCGCGAAATCCTTTTTCATTATATTTTTCAATAAGGAGTTTCTTGTCATTTTTATATTCTTCCTGGAGGAATTTCTTGGTTTTAAAGAAATTACGCAACGCTTTGGCATTTGTTTTTTTCATGGACCTGTCAAGCATTACGTAACTGATTTCTTTATTCCCGTTAAAGAATATATCATTAACTTTTACCTTTTCCTTTTTATCAACAAAAATATCGAGAATCAACGAGTTGGTTTGTGTGGTGTCGTCACGTTGAACTATGTTGACTTCTGTATTCAGGAATCCTTTTTCAAGAAAAATGTTTTTAATGATTCGTTGGGCATTGATCACCTGATTATCAGTAATCTGACTGCCTTTCAGGAGCAGTACTTTTTCGGTAATATCATCTTTTTCCGATTTCGAAACCCCCATAAAATTCACTTCAGCAAGTCGTGGTCGTTCCTGCAGATAAATCTCAAACCAGATATTGCCATTCACAATTTTGGTGGCGGTAATTTTTACATCTGAAAATAGTCCCTGTTGCCATAGTTTTTTAATGGCATTGGTAACACCTTCGCCCGGCACGATGATATCTGTACCGACCTTCAGACCGGAAAGCTGGATAAGTACCGATTTATCAAGATACCTGATTCCGGTTACTTCAACGCCGGCAATTGTGTATTTTGTCGGACTTGAATAATAAATTGAGAAATTAGTACTGTCGGCCTCCTGTGAAAAAAGTGCAGGCGACCACAGTAAAATTATGAAAAACAGAAAAATATTTCGCTTTTGCATTCTGTACATATTTATTACATTGCCAACTGTTCGCTTGTTTTGCCAAATCTTCTTTCGCGACACTGAAAATCGGAGATTGCTTCAAACAAATCTTCCTTTCTGAAATCGGGCCAGAGTTTTTCGGTGAAGTAAAATTCGGTGTATGCAATCTGCCACAAAAGGAAATTACTGATCCTGTATTCACCGCTGGTTCGTATCAGCAGTTCAGGATCCGGAATTCCGGCGGTGTTCAGATATTGTCCGAACAGTGTATCGTTAATCATTTCTGGTTTTATTTTTCCTTCAATCGCTTCTGCAACAATCCTCCTGACAGCTTCTGTAATTTCCCATTTCGAGCTGTAACTGAGAGCCAGTATAAGATTTAAACCGGTATTTTTACTTAGGGTATCAATGCACCCATCCAGTTTTTCCTTTACCCCCGCTGGCATTTTTGAAAGATCACCTATTGCGGATAACCGGACATTTTTTTCCATCAGTAATTCAGACTCATTTTCAATAGAATGGACCAAAAGCTCCATTAAAGCATCGACTTCTGATTTCGGGCGATCCCAGTTTTCGGTTGAAAATGCGTACAAAGTCAGATGTTTAACACCTGCTTCGCCGGCTCCTTCAACAACCGAACGAACAGCTTCAACACCATTTTCATGACCAAAAATTCTGGCCTTGCCGTGTTTTTCGGCCCATCGTCCGTTGCCATCCATAATGATGGCTATATGTTCAGGTATTTTATGATTGTCAAGTCTGTTTCTGATCGAGTCCATTGTTAATTTTTACTGTCGTACGCTGCACAAGCCCTTTTTCCTGTGTATATTTTATAGGTGAGATGAAGTCCCAGATAACTTGTCCAATCGTTATTATGCAACGGATCATTATAAATCACCTCTTTCTCTGCACCTGTATTCGGTTCAGTGGTAATATATGCCAGTGGGTCATCCAGATTGTCGAGTTTATCGCTGAAAAGTTTTCTCATCTGGTATTCAATACCAATACCAAGCCGCTGGCCAATTGTGTATTTAAACCCGATTCCAAAAGGCAAAGTGGCTGTAACAACCGATTCATCAATTAAAGCAGTACCTTTATTATGCTCAGGATTAAAAGATGCAATAAATGCAGGATCCATCTGGTAACCAAAATATGCCACACCAAGACCAAAAGTTATATACGATGTAAATGGTGTGTTTTTCCCTCCTAACACATATTTCAGATAATTAATTTCGGCCTGAATCGACAAATCCTGAACTGATTTTGAAAAATTGGTTGAAACATTTTCGATGGTGCCATCAGCTGAAAAGTTACCCATTAAAAACATGGCCCGCATTGCTACCCGTGAATTGAAATTATACCTGTAATAAGCCCCGAAATTTGGATTGAATTTTCCAAAAGTTTTTGAGCCATCAATGTCACCAAAATACGATGATGTGCCACCCCAAATACCGATATCGGCGGTTCGCTGTGCATTACCTGAAAAAGCCATTATGGCGGCCACAGACAACAACAATATTTTCTTCATTTTGGTATTCAAAATCGTTGTTTTAAACTAATTTTCAGGCAATTACAATTATTATTCTTTTTTATTATAACCGACTTTTATTCCTTTTAAAATTATGTCAGACGATTCGGTTTAACATTGCTTTTCAATAACTTATTCGCAATAATAAACTGATTTTCAATATTTTAAGAACATTATTTTCTTGCCTGACAACTCTTAAAAGTGGTACAAAAGTAATATAATTCAGAAAATAACATACCCGAATG
>CAZXVT010000253.1:0-5523 GCA_964644015.1 uncultured Maribellus sp. | reverse complement strand
CCAAAAAACTACAAATCGATACTTGATGTTTATCAGACAGAACAGGCTATAAAACAGATAAAAGATTTTTTTCAGCTGAATTTGTCTTCAGAGTTAAGATTGAGACGAATTACAGCTCCCTTGTTTGTAAAAAAGGGAACCGGTATTAACGACGATTTAAACGGAATCGAACGTCCGGTTGCGTTTCCAATGAAAGATTTGAACGATCAGGTGGCCGAAATTGTGCAATCGCTTGCAAAATGGAAAAGGCTGGCATTGGCTGAACTTCAGATTAAGGAAGGTTTTGGTATTTATACTGATATGAATGCAATCAGACCTGACGAAGTGCTCACCAATATGCACTCGTTGTATGTTGACCAGTGGGATTGGGAACGTGTGATTACCAACGACGACAGAAATCTTGATTTTCTGAAATATGTGGTTAAAAAAATATATTCGGCCATTGTGAGGACTGAATTTTTTGTGTCGGAAAATTATCTCGATATAAAACCTGAACTTCCTGAAAATATTACATTTTTTCACGCCGAAGAACTGGCAGCCAAATACCCGGACCTGACACCTTTTGAACGTGAAAATGAAGCTGCCAAAAAATATGGCGCCATTTTCGTGATCGGAATTGGCGGGAAAATGCCGAATGGAGAAATTCACGATGGCCGAGCACCCGATTACGACGACTGGAGCACTCCAACCGTAAATGGATTTAAAGGATTAAATGGCGACATTGTTGTGTGGAACAAAGTGCTGAACCGTTCTTTCGAATTATCATCGATGGGAATCAGGGTAAACAAAGAAGTGCTGGCAGAACAGTTGAAAATACGTGGCCTTGAAGATCGTAAAAACCTGATGTGGCACCAGATGCTGTTAAACGACAAAATGCCGCTGACCGTGGGTGGTGGAATCGGGCAGTCGCGTTTATGCATGTATTTCCTGCGAAAGGCGCATATTGGCGAGATTCAGTCAAGTATCTGGCCCGATGAAATGCTGGATAAATGCCGTGTAAACGGTATTCAGTTGTTGTAGGATTCATTTGGGTTACGGGTTACCGGAATTGAATTATGACAATTTTATTAGCAATAATCAATTTCCAATATCCAGAATCCAGTATCCATGATCAACAAACATAATTTGCCCGTGGTATTTGGATTTTGCAATTTGATTTTTACCTTTGCCGCGCAAAAAATAAGGATGCCTCGGTAGCTCAGTTGGATAGAGCAACTGCCTTCTAAGCAGTAGGTCATGGGTTCGAATCCCGTCCGGGGTACAGGGTATAAAACACTAATTCAAAGTGTTATTAGTTTGAAAAGCGAATAGGTGCATTTATGCATCTGATCGCTTTTTTTATTTATAGTGATTTTGGATACGTGCTTTATAAACGACAAAAGCTATTAAACAGATTTTAACAGGTAAAATGAAGAAGTTAATCATCCTTGTCATTGCATTTTCTATGACTCTCACTTCGTGCAAAAATGAACTTAAATCTATTTCACTTAGCCAGACATCAGTTGAAATGAAATATGACGGCAAAGTGCAGTTGGAAGTATTATGTTCTCCTTCTGATTTAGAAGTGCCGCCAGAATTGATCTGGACTTCGGAGAATGAGAAAGTTGCCACAGTCAACCAGTTTGGTTTAGTGTCGGGAAACAATATTGGCGAAACCAATATAAAGGTAAAAACCACAGACGGAAAATTTGAAGCTACCTGCAGAGTGACGATAACACCCAAAACCATTTTGTTTAAGTTGCCGGTTATACAACTGGGTAAAAACAGAAGCTTTGTAAAAGCGAGTGAATCGAGGGTTTTAAGGTTGGAAAAAGAGGAAAGTTTACTCTATTTTAGCAACAGTGAATATGAATTGGGCGTTTTATATCTGTTGGCACACGAAATTCTTTACAACACCATTGTTTTTATCGAAAATAAACCCTGGTTTCTCGATATGGCAAACACCTATCTCGACGAACGATTTGATTATGCAGGATACAATGAAACTGAAAAGGCAACTTATTATATTGTGAATGAAAAGGTTATGGCTATGGTAACTGTTGATGAAGTCAATGATGTTATTCTGGTTGCATTTCTTGACAATATAACCGAAAAAAGCGGAAGTCTGCAAATCCCTGATTCCAGGGTGAAATTGTCACCAAACAAGTCTTTAAACAGAATATGAAAAACAATGCAGGTTTCCGGTTACTGCTTGCGGCCATCCTGTATCGCCAGTATTATTTTGTTGGCCGAATCGGCAATATTATAGAGTAGCCTGAACTGTTGTTTTTTAATTCCTGACGGACTTTCATCAATCTGTTTCTTCAGTTTCAGGAGTAAATCTGAAAGATTATTCAGATCAATCTGATTGTTTATCAGTAAATTGTCAGTAGCCCCGGTCAACACGGCATTTATCTGTCCTGTAATTTCGCCCATGTTTTCAATATTAACCAGGTTGTTTTCACGATGGGCACCCAGCGCCGAAATCTGCGATAACAAAGCATGATTCAGGTAGGTGAAAGCAAAGGCCTGCTGCATTAGCAATTGCTTGCTTTTTGGTTCCTGGCGCATACTGTACCAGGCAAGCGCAAGGTCGTTATCAGCCAGGTGTGCTTCACGGCGGGCGATCCGGTAATCCAGGTCATCGGGACTTACAGCTTTGTATTCGTTGGTTATTGCCTGCAGGTAGGCTGTATTTTTGCTGATTGCTTTTGAAATAAGTCCGGGCATTCGTTTGTATTGCCATCCGGGCCACAAAAACCGGATTACCACAAATGAAATAAATGCACCTGTGAGCGTATTGATCAGCCTGGGTATCATGATGTGGAACCCTGCATCGGCTGTAACAAGGTTAAATGCGCTGATCACAAACATGGTGATAAAAATTACGGCTACGGAATAATTGGTTTTCAGCCAGTAGAAAAAGGCCATTGCCGAAGCTAACATCAGCAGCAATTGTGCTGCCGAAGTTGTGAAAATCTGCAAAAGCAAGGCTCCCGCCAATACTCCGGTCACGGTTCCCAACAAACGCTGGAACAACCTGCGTCTTGTGTCACTGTAGGTGATCTGGCTTACAAATAAACTGGTCAGCATCACCCATGCGCCTTTTTCAAGCTGCAACGTTTCCACCAGGATAAAACCAATTAAAAAACTGAGACTTAATCGCAAAGCATACCGCACCCGGGGATGTTTAAACGAAAGCTGAGATTTAAACCGTTCAAAAACCGGCCGTTCATCTTTCTGTAAACGCGGAATAATCGTACCTTCTTCTGAGTTATCAAGGTTTTTTAAAGATAAATGAGATCGATACAGATTGTGATGTAACAAAATCAAGGGCTGGGCTGACTGGTTGTCCGGCTTTTGAAGTTTGTCTTCAATGGCTTTGGAAATCCAGTCGAGGGCCGGGGGATGATGATAAACAGTTCCGGTCAGAATACTGTTTGCCAGGAGTTTGGTTGCAAAGGAAAGCTGACGAAGCATTTCACCAAAACCTTCCATGATTTCAACATTCGCAGTATCGTTGCTCAGCTTATCATGTCGTTCATGACTGGATGCTGCCCGTTCATGTAAACTCTGCAAAAGCATAAAACGCTGAAGATAAGGACGAAGCTCTTCAGAATTTCTGACTTCATCTCCATAATTATTCAGTACTTCCTTAATTTTTTCCAGCGAATTGACGACATTGATATTCAAAATCGCAAGATCTTTATTGATTTCTGCCTGAATTTCCTTGTTACTCGGGAATAAACCTGCCTTTTTATCCAGATATTTCGACAGAGCCAAAAAGCCACCTGCCAGTTGTTCTTCCAGCAATCGCCAGGGTTTTAAGTACATCAATAATAACGTCATTATCCCGTGAAACAGCGCTCCGGCAGGTAACAAAACCGACTGCCAGTACCATGCCGGGCTGATTTCGATTCCCAGCATCGCATAAATTCCAACCAAAACAGCACCGAAAGTAATTGTCCGGTAGCGTTCGCCAATTCCGCCCAATAATATGAACAGGATGGTGGAGAGTACAAAACCGGTTCCCAGCAACACAGGATAATCATTTAAAAGCCCAACCGAAAAACTGGACACAAAAAAGCTGAGTATCGTAATTGTCAAGGCTTTCAAACGGCCTTTCGGGTGATCGTCGGTTTCTGAAAGTGCACCGGCCAGCGCACCCAACGCCAGTGTAACTCCGTAAAATGGTTTCCCGGCAACAACAAACGGAACAGACAATATGGTCATGGATAATGTAATCCGAAATGCAAAAAAACGGTTCGGATACAACCGTAACCAGCGGATTAACCTATCAATCTGATTGAACCAGTTGTTGTTGTCTTTTCCTGTCATTCAGTTTTTCTATTACTGAAACAAAACTAAAAGAATGAATTCAATTCCTGATGATTTATTTCAATTGTACTTACGGAAATATCAATAAAATAAACCGTTGATTCATGTCAAAATAAATAATTATGATTTGTTATCAACTTTTCGGCGTTTAATCCGTTTTCTGAAAAAATTGCTGCTGAGTTTCAGTAAAACAAATATTTATGAATCCGCGAAAGTTTTATTTTTATTAAACGGATATTGAGTTCATAAACTTTTTGATCGTAAGGAATATCCGCATTTCTTTAATTACTGTACTTAAAAAAAATTATCAGATGACTTTTAATTTTTGGAGCGATTCGAGTCCCATCACAGTACAATAGGGAATGAAAGTTGAATAGATACCCTTTAAATAAAATGGTTTCATTGTTTCATACAATTCCTCTGTATCGTAAATTTCAAGACTGATTGGCCAGGACGTGAACAGACACGTATAACAAAAATAAAATACACGGAAAACGGGCTCTTCCAATATTTCAGGCTTTATTTCACCACTGTTAATCAACGCTTTAAGTAGTCTGATTATTGATTCCCTATTGGATTTGAAATTCGTTGTTGTAAATGCCGATAGCTCAATCTGCTTTTTTGATGAAGTTGCTATATATCTTTGTGCACATCTATAATCGTATTGAAGATCCATGACTAATCCGGAATATCTGACCAACGATTTGAAATTGATATCACTTTTTCTTAATTCAACTCTTAATTCAGCAAGATTCTTCTCATATTCGGTTGCAATGGCAATAAAAAGCAAATCTTTTGTGGCAAAATGATGCGTAAGTCTTCCAAGCGTAATGTCTAGTTCTTCCGCAAGTTTTGAAAGAGTAATATTCAATCCCTGTTCATTAAATACTTCCCTTGACGAGTTAATCAGCCATTCCCTGGTTAGAATCCCTTTTTTATAAGCACACATACAACAGTGTTTTATCAGTTTTTTTTCAAAAGTAAGATTTCATCTGAATTAAAAAACTAATAAAAAATTGGACTTTGTTCACATTGGATTTCGCTACAAAGCTATTGTTTATTGATTATTCAGTTGAATTAAACAATAAATTAACAAGCTACAGATAATCAGTTGTTTTAATAATTTTAAAAAAATAATATTTTTAAAAACAAAAAATATTTTTTTTTGTTTAACTTGTATTATTTGAGAAAATAATTGTAGTGAAA
>CAZXVT010000252.1:0-5553 GCA_964644015.1 uncultured Maribellus sp. | reverse complement strand
CTTTTATATTTATCTTTTCAGATTAGAAATCTAAATCAATTTGCAATGAAAATCAGGTTAACACTGTCAGTTATGATTTGTACAATATTCAGTGCGTTTTCGCAAAATCCCGATTTTAACGACACTCAAATTGTAAACGGGTTCGAAAAGAAAATATCCGGCGAAGATTACAGTTACCACTCTTCCATTCCACCCGTTAAAGAAAGTCTGCTGATTCGCGCAACCGACGGCAATTCGGTGATGGAGTGGGAAACCGGAAAAGTTCCGGAAAAATTGGAGAAGAAATACGTCACTTTTGTGTGGCTTTCAGGACTGGGTTCGTCGCCGGGACGCGCCAATTTTGACTTGCAGGTTAACGGAAAACCGTTGCACACTTTTTGGGTCGAAGGGCAAAACAGCTTTTCTCAAACGGCGGATGATGGTTCGACCCTGAGTTTTAAAAGTGATATGACCGACCAGCACGGCGACAAGTTTGGGTTTATGTACCTGAAAATGCCTGCTGCCAATCTCGAAAAAGGAAAGCCGGTGAGAATAAAAGTGACCGGAGGTGATTTTGAAAAAACCTCGTGGTACATGACGTTTAAATTTCAGTTAAACAACAAGTTGAATCTTAAAACACTGCCGGCACTGGCAACACAAAACGGGGCACAACAACAACTGGGAGTTTTCGAAATTCTGCATTTTGGTCAACCCGAAAAAGTCAGGATTTTTGTGGATAACAAATTGGTCAGCGAACCTCAGCTCAACTTCGGATACAACTATGTAAGGGTTTTTCTGCCCGAAGTTTCAAAACCCCAAAAAGCAAAATACAGGCTCGAAGCCGGTGCGATGACCGAAAAAGGAGAGCTCACACTCAACCCGGTGCGGAAATGGCGGGTGAATTTTGTACAGCATTCGCATACCGACATCGGCTACACACGGCCGCAAACAGAGATTCTTGCCGAACATCTGCGTTACATCGATTACGCGCTCGACTATTGCGATATGACAGATTCCTATCCCGATCCCGCCAAATTCCGCTGGGTTTGCGAAGCATCGTGGGCAGTTGACGAATACCTGAAAAGCAGACCTGCCGCACAGATTGAAAGATTTAAAAAGCGGGTGAAAGAGGGAAGGATTGAGCTCACCGGGATGTATTTCAATTTTGATGAACTACCCGACGAACAGATTCTGGCTGCCTCGCTTCAACCCATTAAACGTTTCAAAACAAACGGGCTGGATGTAAAAGTGGCGATGCAAAACGATGTAAACGGCATTGGATGGTGTTTGAACGACTACTACAAACCGCTTGGCGTGAAATACCTGAATATGGGAACTCACGGGCATCGCGCATTGATTGCTTTTGATAAACCCACACTTTTCTGGTGGGAGTCGCCTTCAGGAAACAGGATGCTGGCTTACCGCTCTGAACATTATATGATTGGAAACACCGAATTCGGAATTCACGCCGGTGATTTTAACCGTTTTGAGGATGAATTGCTTAGCTACCTCATCCGGCTTGAAGAAAAAGGGTATCAATATGATTTGATTTCGCTGCAGCATTCGGGCTACCTCACCGACAATGCGCCACCTTCCACGTTGGCGTCAGACATGATTAAAAAATGGAACGAAAAATACACCTGGCCAAAACTGCAGACCGCAACCGCCACAAGCTTTTTTGAGGAGATGGAAGCAAAACATGGGGCTGAATTCCAGGTTATCCGGGGTGCCTGGCCTGATTGGTGGACGGATGGTTTTGGCGCGTCGGCACGCGAAGTTTCGGCAGTGCGAACCGCACAAAACGATTTGATTGCCAACACCGCTGCACTTTCGATGGCGGCTTTGCAGGGGGCAAAAATGCCGGAAAAAATCAGCGATAGGATTGAAGTGGCCAACAGTGCGCTCTTATTTTACACCGAACATACGGTGGGTTACCATGGAAGTGTGCGTGAGCCTTTCCACAAAAATACAATGGAACAACGCGCCCTGAAGGAATCGTATGCGTGGGAAGCCGGACGGCGCACAAAAATGCTGGGTGAGGAAGCAATGGGTTTGCTGCAGGGTTTTATTCAGAAAGATAAATATCCGTCGCTGGTGGTGTACAACACGCTCAACTGGAACCGCAGCGGGCTTTTCAGGGTTTATATCGACCACCAGATTATTCCGCGTGACAGCCGTTTCAGAATTGTTTCCGAAAATGGCGACCCGGCCACCGCACAGGTGATGGAGCGTTTTTCCGATGGCGCTTACTGGGCCATCTGGGTAAACGACGTTCCGGCGTTCGGTTTTAAAAAATACAGGGTTGTTCCTGAAGATGATGTCCTTGTTATGACTGAACTGCCTTCCGGAGAACCCAAAATAGTTGAAAACCAGTGGTACCGCTTGGAAGTGGACAAAACAAAGGGTGTAATTACCGGGCTTTTTGATAAAGAACTGGAAAGAGAACTGGTTGACTCGAATGCCGAGTGGAAAATGGGGCAGTTTATTTACGAAACGCTGGGAAACCGCTCGCAGATGGAATCGAAAAAACTGGATAACTACAAACGCGAAACCCTGACTGAAGTAAGTTTTGAAGGATACACAGCAGGACCGGTTTGGAATACACTCCGGTTTAAAGGGAAAACACCCGCCGCCTTGGATGACGGCTATCTGACTTTTGAAATCCGGCTTTTCAACACCACAAAACGGATTGAACTGGCTTACCACATCGATAAAAAAATGGTGATTGACCCCGAAGGAATTTACATAGCACTGCCTTTTGCACTCGAAAACGGACAACTGTCTTTTGATGTGCAGGGCGGTGAAATCAGGGCGGGAATTGACCAGATTCCGGGCTCATCCAACGACTGGAACATGGTGCAGAACTACGCCAGACTCTCTGACGACAGTGTGCAGATTCTACTGGCCTCAAAAGAAACCCCGCTCATGCAGTTTGGCGGCATTAATACTGGTCGTTACAAAGCGGGTGCAACGCCGGCAACCAAGCATATTTATGGCTGGCCGATGAACAACTACTGGGTTACCAATTTCAACGCCGAAATACACGGTGGTTTTGAGTGGAGTTATGTAATTGGCAGTCAGCCGGTGAATTCGCAAAAGGCTGCCGACCGTTTTGGCCGCGAAATCAATGTGCCGATGCTTTCGAGGGTAATTCCCGGGGGAGGCAGCGGTGGTGGCGAAAACGAGAAATCCATCATCACCGGCTGGCCCGGAAATATCGTGCTGGTTTCTGCAATACCTTCTGAAAATGGGAATTTTATTCAGCTTCATGTTCGCGAAACGGCTGGTCAACCGGCTACTGTTGATTTGCAAAACGGATTAACCGGCAATGCACTGAAAATTACAGAAACCGATGTTTTGGGTAATGAAATTAACGATGGTTCCACTCAGTTAAAACCGTTGGAATCGAAGTTTTTGAAGGTGAGTTTCTGATGGGGATGAATCCCGTCAGGGATTAAATGTGGGTAGCAAAAATGTTTGAAAAGGTTTCGTCCCATACGGGACGAAATGTTATTCGTAGTCTGTTTTTGCTACCCATATTTTCTGCCTCTGGCAGAATAAAATCACCCTGTTACATATTTGGCAATATTCCGATTCAGTTCGATGCGGTTAAAAATCGAGCGGATGATTTTGTCGTACAGTTTGTCTTTTAAAATAAGGTCTTCAATATCGGAGTCGATATTCGGGTTGTCGTTAATTTCGATTACATACACCTCGCCATTGACCATTTTCAGGTCGATTCCATAAAGCCCGTCTCCGATGAGCGTTGCCGCTTTAATGGCTGTTTTCAGCACGGCTTCCGGTACATCTTCCACCAGCAGCGTGTCCGAATTTCCTTCTTTGTATTTGCTTTCGGTTTTCCAGTTGTACACCTGCCAGTGGTTGCTGGCCATGTAATATTTGCAGGCAAAAAGCGGCGCTTCATCCAGCACTCCGATGCGCCAGTCAAATTCCGACGGCATAAATTCCTGTGCAATTACCAGGTCCGAAATCTCGAAAAGCCGTTTCAACGCCTCATCGAGTTCTTCCATGTTATTCACTTTTTCAACACCCATTGAAAAAGCGCTGTCGGGTTGTTTCAACACTAGTGGAAATTTTACCTCGATTTTTTGTCCACTGTGGTAGTTTATTTTCGAAAGCACCACGGTGGCAGGGGTTTTTATCTTGTTTTGTTTCAGCAGTTCGTTCTGAAAAATCTTATTCGAACAACGCAAAATCGACCATGGGTCGTCGAGTACCACAAGTCCTTCGGCGTAAGCAGCCCTTGAAAACTGGTAAGTGTGGTTGTTTACATTGGTGGTTTCGCGGATAAAAAGTGCATCGAATTCGGTGAGCTGGTTAAAATCCTCTTTGGTAATAAACTCGGTATAAAAACCGGCTTTTTCGGCTGCCTTTTTAAAACGCTGCAAAGCCACGGGGCACGACGGCGGATTGGGTTCTTTCGGGTTCACAAGAATGGCCAGGTCGTATTTGTAGTTTTTGAAACGCGGCCGGTTGAAACGCTTTTTGGCGAAATAGTCGCGTGCAAACTCCTGTACTTTCTCCAGATGTTCGGGATTCACTTTTTTCATGCTCAACGGAATCACTTTCTGAATCAGCCACTTTTCTGATTTGGCAAAATCGATTTGCAAAAGCGGCGCTTCAAAAAAATGATACAGCTTTTGTGCCAGTTGCCTGAACTGCGGTTCAACCGATTTGCTGAAATAAATAAAAATGCTCAGTTTATTGGCCGTCACATCTTTCAGGCTGTGCTGAATATCCTCGTCGATATAACCCGAAAGTGAGCGGATGAGCGAAAGACTGCTGAAATCGTGTAGCGAAGTGATATTCGGAATCACCCGGTGGTCGCGGGCAGCAGCCAGTAGCGAAACATAGTAACCCATTTTCTGGTACTGGTACGAGTTACTCAGGTTAAAAATCCGCACATTTTTCAGCGATTGATAGGCTTCATCGGCAACATACGCGCGCGACGAAACCACTTTCACCCCCTCAATGGGCAGTGTCCAGGTTTTGGGGTTTCGCACTACAATGATGTTGGAAAGGCTTTGTTTATCGGCTTTTTCAACCAGTTTTAATACCATTCGGTACCCGTTTTCGCCCTCTTTGTAATAATCAATCAGTTCTTCTGTAAATTCAAACCCAGCTTTTTGGTAGAATTCCACCACGTTGGTTTCCGATTTACGAACCTCCAAAGTTATCCGGTTGATTTTTCCGGTTCGCGCGAGGTTTATGGCATAATCCAGCAGTTTTTTCCCGATGCCTTTTCCCTGCATTTCGGGCAACACAGCAATCGAAAAAATACGGATTGACCGCGTGTACATAAACAGGGTGGCCGAACCAGCCGGTCTGTGGTTTTTGCCCTCTTTGATTTCGGCAATCAGCACTTTCTGAAAATCACTTGTAATGCTGTTGCGAATGGAGCGCATATTATTTTGCTGAAATTTCGGGAAACAGGTTGTTTCCAGTTTTTCAAGAAATTTTAAATCGTCGTGAATGGCTTTGCGGATAATCGTTTTCACTCTGTTTAACTGTCAATTTTTTTTACAACGCAGAATAAACCATCAGCAAACCACA
>CAZXVT010000251.1:0-5574 GCA_964644015.1 uncultured Maribellus sp. | reverse complement strand
ATTACTTTCTTTGTAACCTCAAAACAAAAGAGATTTTACAAAATCTATACCAATTTACGACAATGGCGAAAGAATTAACTTCAAGAAGTGAGAATTATTCACAATGGTACCAGGACCTTGTAATAAAGGCCGATTTAGCTGAGAATTCAGCAGTAAGAGGTTGTATGGTTATAAAACCTTATGGTTATGCGATTTGGGAAAAAATGCAGGCCGAACTCGACCGTATGTTTAAAGAAACAGGACATGTTAATGCCTATTTTCCGCTATTTATTCCAAAGTCATTTTTCAGTAAAGAAGCCGACCATGTTGAAGGTTTCGCCAAAGAATGTGCGGTTGTTACTCATTATCGCTTAAAAAACGATGAAGAAAACG
Source organism: uncultured Maribellus sp. (assembly GCA_964644015.1). Taxonomy (GTDB): domain Bacteria; phylum Bacteroidota; class Bacteroidia; order Bacteroidales; family Prolixibacteraceae; genus Draconibacterium. The sequence goes on along the minus strand of CAZXVT010000251.1, from coordinate 5,202 downwards.
GAGGTGTAGTGGTTGATCCGGAGGCAAAACTTGAAGAAGAATTAATTATCAGACCTACTTCTGAAACGATTATCTGGAATACTTATCGCAATTGGATTCAAAGTTACCGCGATTTACCAATTCTTATAAATCAGTGGGCGAATGTAGTTCGCTGGGAGATGCGAACCCGTTTGTTTTTACGTACGGCTGAGTTTCTATGGCAGGAAGGTCATACAGCCCATGCCACCAAAGAAGAAGCGATTGAGGAAACCGAGAAAATACTGGACATTTATGCAACTTTTGCCGAAAAGTTTATGGCAATGCCTGTTGTAAAGGGTATCAAATCGGCTAATGAAAGATTTGCGGGTGCTGTGGAAACCTATTCCATTGAAGCGTTGATGCAGGATGGAAAAGCTTTACAAGCCGGAACATCGCACTTTTTAGGTCAAAATTTTGCAAAGGCATTTGACGTGATGTTTTCGGGTAAAGATGGAAAACAGGATTATGTTTGGGCAACTTCGTGGGGCGTTTCTACACGTTTGATGGGTGCTTTGGTAATGGCTCATTCTGATGATAACGGACTGGTGTTGCCACCAAAACTGGCTCCTTTCCAGGTGATTATTGTTCCCATCTATCAGAAAAACGAACAGCTTTCTGAAATTTCTGCAAAGGTTGATGAAATCATAGTCAAACTCAAAGCCAAAGGTATTTCGGTAAAATATGATGATAATGATAACAAAAAACCGGGGTGGAAATTTGCGGAATATGAATTGAAAGGTGTTCCGGTACGTTTGGCGATGGGACCACGTGATTTGCAAAATGGAACAATCGAAGTTTCACGCAGGGATACACTTGAAAAACAGGTGGTTGCTATTGATGAAATTGATAACTATATAGAACAGCTTCTGACTGATATTCAGGAAAACATTTATAAAAAAGCATTCGATTTCAGGGCACAGAATACAGTTGAGGTCGATACCTGGGAAGAGTTTAAGGAAGCATTGAAAAAAGGAGGCTTTATTTTGGCTCATTGGGATGGAACTTCTGAAACAGAGGAAAAAATTAAAGCTGAGACAAAGGCAACCATCCGGAATATACCGCTGGATTCAAAATCTGAAGAAGGAAAATGCGTTTATTCCGGCAATCCATCAGCCAGAAGAGTTTTATTTGCACTTGCTTATTAAGAATAGCATTGAAAAATCATAGAAAACGGCCTTCACAGGGCCGTTTTTCTTTTTTATAACCCAAAGGTTTGATTATTTTTAAACTTGAAATTTTCAAAACATTCATCATGACTGAAAAAGAAGTACGGGAATCACTGCTCGAAGCATTTGTCATCAAATCAAATATTAAACAGAAAGTATTTGAAAATACCCAGCAAACATTTTTTCTCCTGAAGAAAGTTCTAAAGCAATTAGAAATAACTTACCAGGAAAAGGTAAAAGGCAAAGTACCTTCAACGGTTTTGCCGGTTTATACCGAGCGGGGTATTTTTGAAGCAGAATTTAAAATTGGGGGCGATCTTTTAATTTTTAGTATGCATAGTAATGTTTTTGAGTTTGATGATAAACACCCTGTGTGGAATACTGAATACCTGAAAGAAGATCCGATGCGATCGTATTGTGGTACGATTTATATCTACAACTTTTTGGCAGATTCGTTTAAATACAACCGTGTAAACGATTTGGGGTACCTTGTGGCACGAATATTTGTAAATAAAGAGAATCACTTTTTTGTAGAAGGCAAACGCCAGTCGGATGAACTGGTGAAAGATTTTGCCAAAGACACAATTTCTCCCGGAATCCTGCGCCAGATAATCGAAACAGCCATTCAGTACAGTATCGAATTTGATTTGCTCAGCCCTTTGTACGAGCAAGTAAAAATGGCTACAGTGGAACAAATGCAGGAGAAAATGACCAACTCAAAAATGGCAACCGGTAAAAGGCTCGGTTTCGGTTTTAAAACAGATGATATTTGAAAATCAAAAAATGAATAATGGAAAAAGTAGTAGAACGATTTCTGCGTTATGTAAAAATACACACAACCTCCGATCCTGAAAGTTCAACCTATCCGAGTACTCAAAGTCAGAACGCCTTTATGCAGTTGTTGGCCGAAGAATTAAAAAACATTGGATGCACTGAAGTGGAAGTTGATGATTTTGGCTATCTGATGGCAACAATTCCGGCAAATACAAATAGAAAATCTCCGGTAATCGGTTTTATTGCCCACGTAGATACGAGCCCTGATTTTTCGGGTGAAAATGTAAACCCACAAATTGTGCAGCATTATAATGGTTTACTGATTCAGCTTAAAAGTGGTTTGCTGCTTGACCCGGCTGAATTTCCTGAATTACTTTTTTACAAAGGGCAGACATTGATAACCACCGATGGAACCACCCTTCTTGGTGCCGATGATAAAGCCGGAGTTGCCGAAATTGTTACAGCAGCTGAAATACTCATAAAATCAGAAATTCCACATGGAAAAATACGGCTGGGTTTTACGCCCGATGAGGAAATTGGAAAAGGAACCGATCATTTCGATGTGAAAAAATTCGGGGCCGATTTTGCCTACACACTTGATGGTGGCGAAATTGGTGAACTTGAATTTGAAAATTTCAATGCTTCCGGTGCAAAAGTGAATGTTCACGGTCGTAGTGTTCATCCGGGAGCGGCCAAAAATAAAATGATCAATGCTGCTTTGGTTGCACAGCATATAATTTCGATGTTGCCGGCAACCGAGCGACCTGAAAACACAGAAAAATATGAAGGCTTTTTTCATTTGACCGACATAAAGGGAAATGTTGAAAAGGCTGAAATTCATTGGATAATCCGCGACCATGATTTTCAGAAATTTGAAGAGAAGAAAAAACTGCTGAAAGAAATCGTTCAGAAAGTCAATTCAGAATATGGAAAAACAGTCGCTGAAATTGAAATAACCGACCAATATTTTAATATGCGACAAAAAATTGAACCGGTGATGCATATTGTTGAGCTGGCCAAACAAGCAATGCTGCAGGCCGGTGTTGAACCAAAAATCAGGGCGATACGCGGAGGAACTGATGGTGCGCGGCTTTCTTACGATGGATTGCCATGTCCGAATATTTTTGCGGGCGGCCACAATTTTCACGGGCCATTTGAATTTGTTCCGGTGCAGTCAATGGAAAAGGCAGTTGAAGTGATTGTGAATATTATAAAATTAGCTTACTGAGTTAAAGAATGAATGGTTTATTTTGATCTGAATGTTCTGATCCACGAATTTATCTGGCTTTTATACCAGGGAATGGTTTTCATTCTTCTGAACACAAATGCCCTGGTTTCTTTTGAATAAATTGCCTTAAACAACACAACAAAATAACGCTCGATAACTCTGTCGTTAAATTCTGTGACAATTCTGTTTATGCGATAAAAATATTTAAAATCGAAATTCAGGTTGTATTTAAGAAATAACCATTTTGCAGACAGGGAGGATTTTTCGGAATTGCTGATTTTAGTTCCAAGTAGTTTTTCCACCATAAAAAAGTAAGCAACCACTTTTTTCTCAGGAATTAAATCCCGGTAAATCTCATCAAGGTTTGTCCTGCGCGATAAAAGATACAAATCATACACATCGCGCATCGAAATTACTGCCGATTTATGCCCCTTGTTTGCTAACTGACTATGAATAAAGTTGATGATTACCTTGTGTTCGTCACATAGTACAAAAGAACCCGATAAGTTTACCGGTTTCTTAATTTTTTCACGGATCATCTGCTGGTTAAAAAACCGGGTGTATTTTTCTTCTACTGGCAATCTGTGAATTTCAAGCGCTGCATATCTTTCAGGATGTCCTAATCTTGGGTAGTGCTTCAAAATATCCACATCATCGTAGAAGTACTCCGATTCCATAACCTGGTATCCGAAATTTAAAGCAATTTCGGCGGCTCTGTGATATTCATCCTCTTTAACAAGAATGTCAATATCGCCCATGATTCTTTCACCAATATCCTGGTACAAATCATCCAATAAATTGCCTGCACCTTTTAACAGAACCGGGTAAATATCATTGGCTGCAAGAAGATCACAAATTTCCCTGATTTGTTCGAGCAGCATTTGGTTTCTGGAGAAACTTAAATTGTAGATTTCCTGCAGGTAATCATGCAATTCAGCGGGTAGCAGCGAATCAATTCCCGAGTTGCGGAATTTAACATAGATTGCCGGGGTAATCAGATAGTTGCTGCTAAATACAACGAACTTTTCCCAATCTACCTTTTCATTTTTGATATGCTCTGCAACATACAACCGATTCTCCTGGTTATAATCGATTGTAAGACATTTCCCGATAAACAGCGAAAGCTCTTTGTTAGTCATTCTCAAATATTTTGATCATTGCAGCGGTAGCTTTTTCTTTATCGGAATAGGTTAAACTGTAAAAAGAAGTTTTTAAAGCCCAGTCGAGAAAAATTCCGGCGCATTCCTCATCAGGAGGAATATAGGCATTTTCAAGAAATCGTTTGATGCCGTTAAATCGTTTTAAACGGGTGAGTTTGAATTCAGTTTTCGGATCATATTGAACAAAAACAACCTCTTTAACCGGATAAAAACCAGGATTTTCATTCGTGTGAGATGCAGTAGTCAGATAACGTACTTTTTTCTCGTCCGAAAAATGGAACTCTTTTTTATCTTTTAGCTCGGGATAGAAGTCAAGCAGGGAATTCAATGCACCTCTTTTAACCGACATGGCAGACGGGAAATTATAAGCATTCAATTGTTTGTCAACCGAAACAAGATCATCAGAAACCAGGTGCAGGTTCTTCGTCAGAAGCAGGGCTGCAAGCGTTGTTTTTCCGCTGCCGGAAGATGCCGTGATCAGAATCGTTTTCTTTTTGTTGGTAATGGCCGAAGCATGAACTGTCATCAGCCAATCGTTTTCGGTTTTGTCGTAAATCAGATTGGCTAATTTTGCAAAAAGGTCTTTTGCTTCAAAGATTGGCAATTCGTCGGCGTTTTGTTTTATATCCACTCCCCAAAATCTGAAATAATATTGCCTTTTGTAATTGAATATTTCAAAATGATAATGAATTTTAGGGGATTTCAGCAGCTCATAATGACTGAATATCGGGTGGAACCAATCTTCTATATTTTTATTACCAAAAGAAACAGAAAATATCTTATCGTTAAATTTATATTGCCGGGTGGAACAAGCGCTAAATTCAGAACCGTTGAAACTGTTAATGTCTATTATTTC
>CAZXVT010000250.1:0-5579 GCA_964644015.1 uncultured Maribellus sp. | reverse complement strand
TCACAAGGGTTATAATTATAATACTCAGTAAATTCAGAAGAATACCCGTTTTAACCATATCAATTACACGGATTTTGTTTGTTCCGAAAATAATGGCATTTGGCGGAGTTGCCACAGGCAGCATAAATGCCATGGAAGCGGCCAGCGTGGCCGGTATCATCAGCAACAAAGGATTCAGTTTAATTACCATGGCCAAACCCGCCGCAACCGGTAAAATCATTTCGGTGGTGGCAACATTTGATGTTAGTTCGGTTAAAAACGAAATGAGTGTAACATTGGCAAAAGTCAGAACCATTGGTTCAACACTGCCCAGCGATGCCAGTTTTTCGCCAAACCATACTGAAAGTCCCGAATCTACAAATCCTTGTGCCAGCGCAAATCCACCACCAAAAAGCAAAACAATTCCCCACGGAATTTTATTAGCTGTTTCCCAATTCATCAGCTTTTCACCTTTTTTTGCTTTTGAAGGAATCATAAACAACAAAAGCGAAAAAAATATAGCTACTGTTCCGTCGTTGATGTAAGATGGATTTTTAAACAAACTCTCCCACCCCGGAATTCTGAATGACTGAATATCAATTTCGGTTCTGAAAATCCAGAGAAAAATGAGCAACCCAAATAAAACAGACACTACTTTCTCTTCGAAACTGGTTTTCCCCAATTGTTTGTATTCGTTTCGGAATTCATCAATCGTTACATTTTTCCATCCCTCCCTGGGTTTATACATCAGGTAAAGTAATAACCAGGCTGCCAGAAAAATGATAACAGCAACTGGCAATGCGAAAATAAACCAGTCACCAAATGAGATTTCAGGCATTTCGGGGAATATGATTGAAGAAATTCTGACAAGCGATAAATTGGGTGGCGTGCCAACAAGTGTGGCAATTCCGCCGATTGAGGCGGAGTAAGCAACTGCCAGCAGCAAACCCACGGCATATTTTTCTGTATTAATTTTCCCGAGACTTTCTTCCAATTTCAGAATAATGGAGAAAGCAATGGGAACCATCATCATGGCGGTGGCAGTATTCGACATCCACATCGATAAAATGGTGGTGGCAAGCATAAACCCCATTAAAATCCGGCCCGGACTCACACCAAACAAAATCAGTATCCTCAAAGCAATTCGCCGGTGAAGATTCCAGCGTTCCATTGCAAATGCCATCAGAAAACCACCGATAAACAGGAAAATGACATGATTAAAATAAAGTGCTGAAACAGTCTTGCCATCAACAATTCCGAATAATGGAAACAGTACTACCGGAATCAGTGCTGTGACCGCAAGGGGGACTGCTTCGGTAATCCACCAGATTGCCATTAACACGGCGATGGCAAAAGTTGTGGTAATTTTCCTGTTTTCAGGATCAAAATCGGCAAAAAGGATAATCAGCAAACTTATAACCGGGGCAATAATTAACATCAGGTTCCGGATTCTACCCGGTTTCAGTTGAATAATTCTCAACATAATTTAATGGTTGGATCTAAAGAATTCAATCATAAATTCTAACTCTGATAAAATTAAAAGAAATCTTGGTTCTGAAAACCTTGAATTTCAGTTTTAATTCATTAAATTGAATCTGTCAAAAAAAATCAGATAAACATGTATAAATACAAAGCAAAAGTTGAAAGAGTGATCGACGGCGACACCCTTGAAGTAACCATTGATCTTGGTTTTAAAATCACCACGTTTCAGAAACTCAGGCTGGCAGGCATTAATACTCCTGAAACTTACAATGTAAAAAAGGATTCGGAAGAATATCAAAAAGGAATGCTTGCGAAGAATTATGTTGAAAAGCGGATTACTGAAAACAATAACATGATTTTGATTGAAACCGAAAAGGTCCCCGAAAAATATGGCAGGTACGTTACCAAAGTCTGGTTTGAGAATCAGGAAAAAACCCTGAATGACGAATTGGTTGAAAACGGATTTGCTGTTTATGTAAAATATTAATTTTCTGAATAATATGCAGGTTATTTTAGGTGCTGGCGGTGCCATTGGTAAAGAATTGGCAAAAAAGCTGAAAATCTACACCGACAATGTCAGGCTTTTTGGTCGTAATCCTGAAATGGTAAACAGCGATGACGAACTGATAAAAGGTGATCTTTTAAATGCCGATGATGCTGCAAAGGCTGTCGCGGGGTGCGACGTGGCGTATCTTGTTGCCGGAATTCAATACAAGGCGGAATTTTGGGAATTGCAATGGCCGGTTATTATGAGTAATACCATTAACGCCTGTAAAAAAGCATGTGCCCGGCTGGTGTTTTTCGACAACATGTATATGTACAATCCCAATAAGATTGGCCACATGACCGAAGACACAGAAATTGCCCCGATAAGCAGAAAAGGTAAAGTAAGGGCATTAATCGCAGGAATGTTAACCAACGAATTTGGGAAAGGTGAAATAGACGCTTTGATTGCCCGCGCTGCCGATTTTTATGGACCAGATATCAAAAACAGCCTGTTTTCAGAAGTCATCGTTAATAATCTTCGTAAAGGGAAAAAAGCCAACTGGTTTGTTACTGTGGACAAACTCCATAATTTCACCTATACTCCCGATGCTGCCAAAGCCACAGCTCTTTTGGGTAATACACCAGAAGCCTTTAACCAGGTTTGGCATCTGCCAAGCTCGGAACCGTTCGCCGGAAAACAATGGATAGAAATGGTAGCCAGCGAATTAAATAAAAAACCAGGTATCCAGGTAGCCACCAAAACCATACTTAAAATCATGGGACTTTTTAATCCGATTATGAAAGAGTTTGTTGAAATGGCCTATCAATACGACCGGGACTACTTTTTTGACAGTTCGAAGTTTGAGAAAACATTTGGAATCGGGGCAACACCTGCTTTGGAAGCGGTTAAGCAAATAACCACAATAAAGTAAGGAAAATGAAAGAAAATTTTTGCATTGTAAAAACAATTGATATTTTTGCACGCGAAATTTTAAACAGTTTCACTCACGTTCTTTAATTGATTTAAGCGGAAAACAGCTGTGAAAGCAACAGCAGTTTGACAACAAAATATTTTAGTTCTCAACCTGGAGAGATGGGTGAGTGGCTGAAACCAACAGTTTGCTAAACTGTCGTACGGGTAACCGTACCGGGGGTTCGAATCCCCCTCTCTCCGCGTTTTGAAATATTAACGGGGTATAGCGCAGTCCGGCTAGCGCACCTGCTTTGGGAGCAGGGGGTCGCAGGTTCGAATCCTGCTACCCCGACTTTTTAAAGGGTTAAGTGATTGAATATCAACTTAGCCCTTTTTTGTTATCTGTGTTTTATCCAATTTTATAGAAAACTCAAACCCGCCTAAGGTTTACTATTGGATAAATTTGTAAAATTCCCGAAATTATTTTTTTAATACCCGCCAGTGAATAAATTTGTGTGCTGAAATTTTCTCCGAGCTTTTGTACCTGTGATTCAAAATTTGGTGCAATAGCCGATGGGATAACCCGGAAACAGGTTGTCCTCCCGCATTCCCGATTAATACGGGAGTAATTTTGGAAAGGAGAATGACCATATTTCCCAATATTGGTCTGTTTGCCTTTCTAGTAATTTTTTAAAACCAAGATAAATGGAAGAAATTATTTTTCTGGGGTTGGTTTTTCTGATGGCAATGTTGTATTCATCAGTGGGGCATGGCGGTGCGAGCGGATACCTTGCCCTGATGGCGCTGTTCAGCTTCCCTCCCGAATTTATGCGTCCGTCGGCGCTGGTGCTCAACATTTTTGTGTCGTCTATTGCACTTTTTTCTTATGCCCGAAACAGTCATTTCAGGTTAAAACTGTTGCTGCCATTTATCATTACTTCGGTTCCAATGTCGTTTGTTGGCGGGTTAATCTCCACAAATCCAAAAATCTATAAAATTATCCTGGGCATATTTCTGCTCATTGCCATTGCACGGATGGTTTATCAACCAGATAATAAGTCGGGTGAAATCCGGGAAGTTAACAACCCTCTCGCCTTGTTTATTGGTTTTTTCCTGGGATTTCTGAGTGGTTTAATTGGAATTGGAGGCGGAATCATTCTCAGTCCCATTATTATTTTACTGAAATGGGGAACTGTGAAAGAAACTGCTGCTGTTTCGGCAGCGTTTATTCTGGTGAATTCGGTGGCAGGAATTGCCGGTCAACTTTCACAAAGTTTCCAGTTGGCGCCCGAAATTGGCTGGATGCTGGGTGTGGCTGTTGCTGGCGGGTTAATTGGATCGCATATCGGAAGTTTCAAAATAACCGATAAAGCACTGAAATATGCGCTTTCGGTGGTACTCATTTTTGCCAGTTATAAACTATTGTTTGTATAACATGAATGAACAAGGAAATATAAAGATAGAATTACCTAATTTATTGTTAATTGCAGGCAATGGCCGCAATGTGGGAAAAACTACGCTGGCATGCAGAATCATTACTCATTTTTCAGAAAAAATGCCGGTAACCGGATTAAAAATCACACCCCATTTTCATGACTATGATGAAACTGACCTCGTTTTCAAAAACGAAAAATTCATTATTCTCGATGAAACAAAATACCACGAAAAAGATAGTTCGCGAATGTTGAAAGCGGGTGCCAACAAGGTTTTCTTTGTAATGGCAAAACCTGAATTTTCAGGAGAAGCTGCCCAAAAAATTCTTCAGTTTCTTCCGTCAAATCTTGTGGTTTGCGAGTCGGGCGGATTCCATGAATTTGTAAATCCGGGGCTATTTCTGATGATTAAACGCGCAGGCGATGAAATTATAAAAACCCATTTATTAAACTACTCCCCCATTATCGTGAATAATAACGGAACAGATTTCGATTTTGATATTCAACAACTTGAATTCAAAAACAAAACCATCAAACTAAAAAACTAATAATGGGTCAGTTCGAAGAAATACAAAATATCATAAAAAATCTTTCTCCTGCTTTTAAAACAGAAGTAATTGATTTATACACCACTTTCGGTAGAATTTTACAGGAAGATATTTTTGCCGATGGCGACATGCCTCCCTTTCATAAATCGGCTGTGGACGGATTCGCCTGTCATTCAGAAGATCTGGCAAATGAATTGGAAGTGCAGGAAACAGTTCAGGCAGGAGCAGTTCCGGCTAAAACTGTGGGTAAAAGCCAGTGTTCAAAAATCATGACGGGTGCCATGATTCCCGCCGGTTGCGATTGCGTTTTTATGGTGGAAGATGCTGAAAAAACAGGCGAAACCTCGGTGAGATGTACCAATCCGAATACAAGAAAAAACATCTGTTACCAGGGTGAAGATTATCAGAGCAGCGAAATGCTGATTCGCAAAGGCACAATTGTCAATGTATCGCAAATGGCGGTGTTGGCAGGTGTTGGCAAAACAAAAGTCAGAGTTTCGGCGCTGCCCAAAATTGCATTGATTGCTACTGGCAGCGAACTTGTTGAACCACACGAAAAACCGCTGCCCGGAAAAATCCGTAACAGCAACGCCAGCCAGTTGATTTCGCAATTACAAAAAATGAACTTCGATGTAAATTATATTGGGCTGGCAAATGACAATTTTGAAGAACTCACCCGGCTTTTTACTGAAACGCTGAAGAATCATGAAATTGTCATTTTTACCGGCGGCGCTTCTG
>CAZXVT010000249.1:0-5611 GCA_964644015.1 uncultured Maribellus sp. | reverse complement strand
AAAAGATACGATTGAAAACGATTCTTTCCATCGATTGCGGAACACAAAGTTTGCGGGCTGCACTTTTTTCGCCTGAAGGCGAGATGCTGGCGATTCAGCGTGTTTTGTTTGAACCCTATAAAAGCAGTCAGCCCGGATGGGCAGAGCAGGATCCCGAAGTTTACTGGCACGCATTAACCGAAGCCTGCAATAAACTGAAAGCTGAAGTTCCTGAATTTTTTGAAAAGATTGCAGGTGTTGGCGTTACTACCATGCGCGATTCGCTGGTGAATGTTGATGAACAGGGAAATCCGCTGCGGCCCTTGATGGTGTGGCTCGACCAGCGAAAAGCAGCTCCTGTTTACAAACCCGGAATCATCATGAAACTGATTATCTGGGTTATCGGGATGACCGACTCGATACACAAAGCCCAACGCGATGGAAAATGCAACTGGATTCGCCAGAATCAACCCGAAATCTGGAAGAAAACCCACAAATTTCTGCTGGTTTCCGGTTTGCTGAATTTCAGACTAACCGGGACTTTCCGAGATTCGGTGGCCTCGCAAATCGGGCATGTACCATTCGATTACAAACGGCAAAAATGGGGAAATCCAAAACGGCTGTTTGTTTTCAGTGCCAAATTATACCCAATCGAAAAAGATAAATTGCCGGAGTTGGTAAAACCCGGCGAAACAATCGGACAAATTACAGAATGGGCTGCTGAAAAGACAGGTTTACCTGCCGGTTTGCCGGTGATTGCCTGTGGTTCTGATAAAGGTTGCGAAACGTTGGGAATGGGTGTTCTTAACAGTGAAACGGCCAGTCTGAGTTTTGGAACAACCGCAACTATTCAAACCACAAGTAAAAAATACCGCGAACCCATTCGATACATGCCATCATACCCGGCGGTTTATCCGGGGTATTTTAATCCTGAAGTCGAGATTTTCCGTGGCTTCTGGATGATTAGCTGGTTTAAAAATGAATTTGCACACAGCGAGGTTTTAATTGCCCGGAAACTTGGAATTCCGGTTGAAAAATTATTGGACAAATTATTGCACCAATCGCCGCCCGGTGCGATGGGACTGGTGGTTCAGCCCTACTGGAGTCCCGGTTTGTCGCAACCCGAAGCCAAAGGTGCCATGATTGGTTTTGGTGATGTTCATAAAAAGGAACATGTTTACAGGGCTGTAATCGAGGGGCTTGTTTATGCATTAAAAGAGGGAAAGGAAAAAATTGAACGGGTTTCGCATACAAAAATCCATCGGCTCGCGGTTTCGGGCGGTGCATCGCAAAGTGACGAGATTTGCCAGATTACTGCTGATATCTTCAACCTGCCGGTGGTACGCGGAAAAACTACTGAAACTTCGTCGCTGGGCGCTGCAGTTTTAACTGCTTTCGGAACCGGAATTTATCCTACCATTGATGAAGCCGTAACAAAAATGGTACATCTGAAAAACGAATTTCACCCAAACGATAGAAATGTTCGCCTTTACGAACTGCTTTACCGGAAAGTTTATAAAAGGCTTTACCGCAAACTTGAGACTTTTTACCACGCAATCAGGGATATTACAGGTTATCCGGAATAGTTATGGAGCTGGTCATCGGTTATTCTAAAAATTGCAGGCAGGAAACATTTTTTTATAAGTAATTTCTGTCAGTCTTTCCTGCATTGTTTCATTCAAAGAGTGAATGACAACCCAAAATTTTATCGTAAAATTGTCTTCCTTGAAATCGATGGCTGTTTTATTGTGAATAGAAAAGCATCAACAGCCAAATAACTGAAATACTAAACAAACCAAAAAATGAGATTAACTACGATTGACATTCTTGTAATTGCAATTTATCTGATTGCAACCGTCGTAATCGGGCTTGTGCTTAAAAAAGTGGCCCAGAAAAGCAAATCGAATTACATGTTGGGCGGCAACAAACTGCCGTGGTATATGCTTGGACTTTCAAATGCATCCGGAATGTTCGACATTTCGGGAACGATGTGGCTGGTGACGCTGCTTTTTGTTTATGGGTTAAAAAGTATCTGGATTCCCTGGCTCTGGCCGGTTTTTAACCAGGTTTTTCTGATGGTTTTTCTCAGCATCTGGCTGCGCCGTTCGAAAGTTACCACCGGTGCCGAATGGATTATCACCCGTTTTGGCAACAAAACCGACAGTAAACTCTCGCATGGTGTTGTTGTTTTCTTCGCACTCATTTTGTGTCTGGGTTACCTGGCCTACGGTTTTATCGGGCTAGGTAAATTTGTAATGATTTTTATTCCCTGGGAAATTGTGGCTCCATATATTCCATTCACAGTTCCCGAAGCGTATGTTCCGCATATTTATGGAATTGCATTTACGCTGTTTGCCGTATTTTACGCGGTGTTAGGCGGTATGGCCAGTATTGTTTGGGCGGATGTGATGCAATATGTAATTATGGCAATCTCAGCCATTTTAATCGGCGTTTTAGCGATGAAAGCTTTAACTGTGGAAACACTGAATGTTCCCGAAGGCTGGCATTCTCCGTTTTTTGGCTGGCGGCTCAACGACCTTGACTGGAGAGGAATTATTGATGAGGTAAACGCCAAAATTGCCAGCGACGGCTATTCTCTTTTCAGCATTTTCTTTATGATGATGCTTTTTAAAGGTTTGCTGGTTTCGATGGCTGGTCCGGCGCCAACTTACGATATGCAAAAGGTGCTTTCCACAAAATCGCCAAAGGAAGCAGCAAAAATGAGTGGTTTTGTTTCGGTGGTTTTAATGCCGATTCGCTATTTTATGATTGCCGGTTTTGCCGTACTTGGAATTTTGTACTACGACCGCCTCAACCTGATGGTAAACGGCCAAATCGATTTTGAACAGATTTTGCCTTCGTCGATTGCTGAATTTGTGCCGGTTGGTTTTATGGGATTGTTGCTGGCCGGATTGTTGGCAGCGTTTAACGGTACTTTTGCCGGAACGCTCAACGCAGCACAGGCTTATATTGTAAACGATATTTATCTGAAATATGTAAAACCCGAAGCTTCGAACAACCAGATTAAAAACATGAACTACCTTGTTGGTATTCTGGTGGTTATCGTCAGTATTATTTTTGGGATTTTTGCCCAGGATGTAAACAGCATGTTGCAGTGGATTGTTTCGGCGCTTTACGGAAGTTACGTGGTTTCCAACGTGTTGAAATGGTACTGGTGGCGTTTTAACGGTTATGGTTATTTCTGGGGAATGGTGGCCGGTTTGTTGCCCGCGCTCATTTTTCCGTATGTTTTTACCGAAACGCTCGATTTGTATTATTTCCCCTGGTTGTTGCTGATTTCAATTGCCGGGGCAGTTTTGGGAACATTACTTACCAAACCAACCGATGAGGCAACACTGAAAGAATTTTACAAAACCGTGAAGCCTTGGGGATTCTGGGGGCCCATCAAACAAAAAGTACTGGCTGAAAATCCGGGATTTGTGCCGAATAAGAATTTTAAACACGACATGTTTAACGTGGTAATTGGTACCATTGCGCAAACCGCGCTGGTGGCACTGCCCATTTATCTTGTGCTCAAACAAACCCTTCCGCTGGTTGTTACGATTGCAATCACCATTGTTTGCGGATTTATTCTGAAAAAAACATGGTGGGATAAACTGCCGGAAGAGTAAGTCAGTTCAAAGTTTCGGGTTCCTAGTTTAACGTAATTTGAATTTTGGAAACCGAAGCTTTCAATATTAAACTATTGACTTTAAACAAATTTTATGATACCAACAAAAAAGCAATTCGATAAAAGGCTCAGAAAGCTCGAGAAGGAGCATAAAAAGCTGATTACTAAAAAGAATAAACCCGTTGAAAAAGGGTACAACGGAATTTATTATCGTTACAAACGGCCGGTTTTAACTGCGGAGCATGTGCCGCTCGACTGGCGTTACGATTTGAATTACGAAACCAATCCATTTCTGATGCAGCGTATCGGGGTGAATGCCACTTTCAACAGCGGTGCACTTTACCTTGATGGTCGTTATCTGCTGATGGTGAGGGTAGAAGGCTGGGACCGCAAATCGTTTTTTGCCGTGGCCGAAAGCGCCAATGGCATTGATAACTGGCAGTTTTGGGACCGCCCGGTTACTTTGCCTCAAACCGAAAATCCGGATGATAATGTTTATGACATGCGGCTGGTAAAACACCAGGACGGCTGGATTTACGGCATTTTTTGTTCAGAGCGGAAAGACCCGTCAGCACCGGCCGGCGACACTTCGATGGCAACCGCCAGCGGTGGAATTGCCCGCACAAAAGACCTCGTAAACTGGGAACGTTTGCCCGACTTTATTTCGCACCACGGGCAGCAGCGCAACCTGGTTTTGCATCCCGAGTTTGTTCAGGGAAAATATGCTTTTTATACGCGTCCACAGGATGGTTTTATTGAAGTTGGCGGCGGCGGTGGAATCGGCTGGGCGCTGGTAAACGACATTACCTGTGCCGAAGCGCCCGAAGAAAAAATTATCGACGAAAAGATTTACCATACGATAAAAGAACTGAAAAATGGTCAGGGACCGGCGCCGATTAAAACCGAAAAAGGCTGGCTGCACCTGGCACACGGCGTTCGTGGATGTGCTGCCGGTTTGCGGTATGTACTGTTTATGTTTATGACTTCGTTGGATGACCCTTCAAAACTCATTGCCCGTCCGGGTGGATATTTCCTGGCGCCCGAAGGCGATGAACGAATCGGAGATGTTTCGAATGTTGTTTTCACCAATGGCTGGATTCGCAACGAAAACGACGAAGTTTTTATTTATTATGGCTCGTCGGATACCCGCATGCATGTAGCCAAAACATCGGTTGAACAACTCATTGATTATTGTCTGAATACACCCGAAGATGGTTTCAGAACTGCCGAAAGTGTAAAGACAATCAATGTGTTAATTGACAAGAACAAAGCACTGTTACAGTAATGAGCGAATTGGTTGGCAAAGACGGACTTCCTGTTGTTCTGTTCGAAACAATGGAATTGTGGGCTGCATGGCTGGAACAAAATGCCGGAACAACAGGTATTTGGGTGCGGCTGGCAAAGAAAAACAGCGGAGTAAAATCGATAGATTATTTTCAGGCACTCGAAGTGGCCTTGTGTTACGGATGGATTGACGGAATAAAAAAAACATGGGACAATGTGTCATGGGTTCAGCGTTTTACACCGCGAAAACCTGCCAGCAAATGGTCAAAAATCAATAAGGAGAAAGTGCTGAAACTGATGGATGCCGGCAAAATGAAACCTTCGGGAATGGCCGTTATCGAAATTTCTAAAAAGAAGGGAACCTGGGATACCGCTTACGATTCACAGAGCAACACAAAAGTGCCCGACGATTTGCAGGCTGAACTGGATAAAAACCCGGAAGCGGCTAAGTTTTTCAGTTCTCTAAAAAGTGTGAACAGATATGCAATCATTTATCGTTTGCAAACTGCCCGCACCCCTGAACTCCGCGCAAAAAAGCTGGCACAATTTGTCGAAATGCTAAATAAGAAAGAAAAAATATATACTTAAAAAGTCTCGCCTTAGGCGAGATTAGAGGGACTTTATGAAAACATACAACTGGGCCATTTTAGGTTGTGGCCATATCGCCAAAAAATTTGCTGCCGACCTGAAACTGCTGCCCAACGCAAAATTGTACGC
>CAZXVT010000248.1:0-5655 GCA_964644015.1 uncultured Maribellus sp. | reverse complement strand
GCTAAAATATTACAAAACGATTAAATTTTATTGATTATACTTCGTAAGGAATTTTTTATTAACAAGTTATGCCAGTTTCAATTTTGTTGCAAAACTGTAAAGTAGTTATTAATAAGGTTTAATATTCGAAACGAATGAGAAAGTATGGCGGTAAAGGATATAAATGTCGGGATCAGTTGGTTTAACCGATTGATTGCAAAAATGGGAATAATGATAATTGTGCGGATATAAACAAGTTCCGTAAATATCGGGATTACGTTACATGCTTTCAGACATTAGTTAAAAAAGAAATATTCATTAATGCAACCGGAAGGAAGGTCGGAAACTTTCAGGGGTTAAAGAACTAAAATTTTCAGATTTCGATTGCTGATAAATACTCATCAACCTCAACATCAACGGTTTTTGTTTTGTTAAGCATGAGGTTTTTGTATTGGTTAAAATAGATTTGCGCCTCGTGGTTGGTATAAAAACTGCCAAACCATTCAAGAGGCCTGATCCGTTGCTCCAAATTATCGGCAAGGTCCATAAACTCGTTGATATCAATTTCCTGGTTTCCGGAGGTGATAATTTTATCGGTTGAAAAATCATAATAATAATCAAGATGCTGGGCAACGATCCACTCCTGCATCGTATCCAGCGGATTTTCATTTTTAAACCGTGTAAAAACAACCAGCATTTTACCATCGGGCATTCCATAAAAATAGACCGGCAGAAAAGTCTGAAAACAGGTATTATCAGACTGATAGATTAATTTTGAATTGACTTTCATGGCTTTTATCGTTTATTCTCAAATAAGTTCAATAATGCAATTCTTATACCAGAAGTTTCAGTATTTTTTTCGATTTACAGGCATGGGTTGCCAAATGTAAATCGGAAATCACACAAACATCCAATTCGCGTATATTCATTTTTATTGAACTATTGCACTGCAAATCAGCAGATAACTTATTACCGTTTGATTAAACTATTGTTACTTTTTCCACAAAAACAAGCAGCAGTGGTAGTAAAAATGTCACTGTCTTGTTATTAAGTTAATTGGTTTTTAATGACTGGAAAGTCGATAAGTTATATATTTGCGCGGTTTATAATGATTTTTCGACATTGAAATGATTTCATTCAATCCTGGAAATAGAATTAAAGAATTCCTGAAAATGGTAAAATCAGGAATGGGTTCACCCAAAAGCATGGCACTGTCGTTAACAGCAGGTGTTTGTCTTGCGCTGTTTCCTGTAATTGGAATGACTTTTTTACTGGGTCTGATGGTGGCCGTTGTTTTCAGGCTGAACCATCTGGTGGTGCAAACGCTCAATTTTTTGCTCGCGCCGGTTCAATTGTTGCTGATTTACCCGTTTATTAAAGCCGGAAACCTGATTTTTGCCGGTTCACGCGTTTTCAAAGATATTTTCACCTACTCCGGCGACTGGACTTTTCTGAAATTTCTGGAAATGATTGCGGGCGGTGTAATTGTTTGGTTTGCCCTGAGTTTGGTTACCATGCCCGTATTGTATTTTTTCCTTTTTCGTTTGCTGAAAATCAGGGGAAAAGTTGCAGAAACCGTAAAGTCAGATAATAAACTGCAATAAAAAAAGGCTGTCAGTCTTTTCAGACCAACAACCTTTCCAACTTCTTTTTACCTGAAACTTATTTTTTCAGAATCCTGTCGAGAACAGTTTCCTTATCTAACTTTTTTGTGCAGAAGAACCAGTCATAACACTTCATTTCTTCCTTGCCTTCCATGCGGTTTTTGGCAACACCACACGAACCTGCAGGTGGAACAATTACATCGTCACCCGGACGCCAGTCGGCCGGAGTGGCAATTTTAAATTCGTCAGCCGTCTGTAATGCAATTACCACGCGGTACAATTCATCGAAATTACGTCCAAGGCTAAGTGGGTAATAAATTATGGTGCGGATAACGCCAACCGGATCGATTACAAACACCGCGCGAACGGCTTTTGTGTTGCTTTCACCGGGCATCATCATGCCATATTTTTTTGCCACTTCCATAGTAATATCTTCTATGAGCGGGAAAGTAACTTCCACATTTTTCATGCCTTTGTACTCAATTTTTTCCTTAATGGTGCGCAACCAGGCAATGTGGCTGTACAAACCGTCAACCGACAAACCAACAAGTTTGCAGTTGGCTTCATTGAATTTACTTTCGAGCGATGCAAAAGTCATAAACTCCGAAGTGCAAACCGGTGTAAAATCAGCCGGGTGACTAAAAAGAATAACCCAACTGCCTTTGTAGTCGGCAGGAAAATTAATTTCGCCCTGTGTTGTTACTGCCTTAAATTCAGGCGCTTTGTCTCCAATGCGTGGCATTGCAAATACTTGATTTTCTTCCATGATTATAATTTTTGAAATTGTTATTAATGAAAAATTATTCTGTTGGCCTTCCCGCTGCAATATTTTTGCTTCGTTCTATTGATTGCAGGGCAAGGTAATTGTCTCCGAATTTTCTCAGGTTTTCCATCTCATTGTCGTACTGGTCGCCATGACGTTCTTCGTCGGCAACAAGGGTTTCAAACAGTTTTTTAGAAACCGAATCGGCATTTGCCGAACATTCATTGGCCCACAGGTTGTAATCCCGGACGCTTGATTCTTCCATAATTACAGCCATTTCGAGCATTTTTTTCACATCGTGAATCTTTTTTACTTCTTCCGATGCTATCATTTCAACATCACCTTTCAGAAAAAGAATTCTTTCGGCGAGTTGCTCAATATGAAGCATCTCCTCGATGGCGGTACGTTTGAAAAGATTGGCAAGCAGATCGTAACCCTGGTCGTCGCAATGAAAGTGAAAATACATGTACTGGTGAACAGCCGACAGCTCATCGGCAACGGCTTTGTTTAGTAAGTCGATACTTTTTTGTTTCATGATTTTAAAAGCGGTTTAAAAGTTAATTAATAATTGGTTGTTTTATTTTTGGTATTTATTCTAAATCGAACCTGTCGAGATTCATCACTTTATTCCAGGCTGCCACAAAATCGTTCACAAATTTTCCCTGTGCATCAGCACTTGCGTAAACTTCTGCAAGTGCCCTGAGTTCGGAGTTCGAGCCAAAAACAAGGTCGGCACGGGTGGCTGTCCATTTTTTTGTTCCGGTTTTCCGGTCATGGCCTTCAAAAATCTCCTTATCTTCTGAAACCGGGAACCAATATGTACCCATATCCAGAACGTTTACAAAGAAATCATTGGTCAGCACGCCAGGTTTGCTGGTAAAAACGCCATGTTTTGAGCCATCAGAATTGGTATCCAAAACACGCATTCCACCAACCAGAACCGTCATTTCAGGAGAAGTTAAATTCAGGAGCTGTGCCTTGTCAACCAGCAATTCTTCGGTTGAAACCGTAAATTTCTTTTTCAGGTAATTTCTGAAACCATCGGCAGCCGGTTCCAAAACAGCAAACGATTCAACATCGGTTTGTTCCTGCGAGGCATCCATTCTGCCCGGAGTAAAGGGAACAGCAACATCAAAACCTGCATCTTTTGCGGCTTTTTCAACGCCAGCGCAACCTGCGAGCACAATTACATCGGCCAGCGAAACTTTTTTGCCACCAGTCTGTGCTTTGTTAAACTCTTTCTGAATGCCTTCCAAAACGCCGAGAACCTTTGCCAACTGTGCCGGATTGTTTACTGCCCATTCTTTTTGCGGTGCCAGGCGAATGCGGGCCCCGTTTGCGCCACCTCTTTTATCGGAGCCGCGGAATGTGGATGCCGATGCCCAGGCTGTCGATACAAGTTCAGAAACTTTGAGACCCGATGCCAGAATTTTTGTTTTCAAAGCAGCCACATCTTTTTCGTCAACGAGTGCGTGGTTAACTGGCGGAACCGGATCCTGCCAAAGAAGATCTTCTGCCGGAACTTCGGGGCCGATGTAGCGTGTTTTCGGTCCCATATCGCGATGGGTGAGTTTAAACCAGGCACGTGCAAAAGCATCTGCAAACTGGTCGGGATTTTCGTAGAATCGTCTTGAAATTGGTCCGTAAACCGGGTCGAAACGAAGTGCGAGGTCCGTTGTCAGCATATTTGGTGCAATACGCTTTGATGGGTCGTGAGCATGTGGTACACTGCCCGAACCTGCTTGTCCACGAGGTTTCCACTGGTGAGCACCGGCCGGACTTTTGGTGAGTTCCCATTCGTAATCGAAAAGGTTTTCAAAGAAATTATTGCTCCATTTTGTGGGTGTCTTGGTCCAGGTTATTTCAATTCCGCTTGTGATAGTGTCGCCGGCTTTTCCAGAACCATAAGAACTTTTCCATCCCAGTCCCATCTCTTCCATCGGGGCAGCTTCGGGTTCGGGGCCAACATGGGCGGCATCGCCTGCGCCGTGAGTTTTGCCAAAAGTGTGTCCGCCGGCAATCAGCGCCACGGTTTCCTCATCGTTCATAGCCATACGGGCAAAAGTGTTGCGGATGTCTTTTGCCGCTGCCAGCGGATCAGGATTTCCACCCGGGCCTTCAGGATTTACATAAATCAATCCCATCTGAATGGCAGCGAGTGGATTGTCCACTTCTTTTTTATCAAGATTTCGTTCGTCGTTTTCAAGCCATTTTGTTTCCGAACCCCAGTAAACATCTTCTTCGGGTTCCCAAACATCAGCGCGGCCTCCGGCAAATCCGAAGGTTTTAAATCCCATCGATTCGAGCGCCACATTTCCGGCCAGAATCATCAGGTCGGCCCACGAGATTTTCCTGCCATATTTTTGTTTGATGGGCCAGAGCAACCGGCGTGCTTTGTCGAGGTTGGCATTATCGGGCCAACTGTTCAGCGGAGCAAAACGCTGCTGACCGGTACCTGCGCCACCCCGGCCATCGCCGGTTCTGTAAGTTCCGGCACTGTGCCAGGCCATTCTAATAAACAAGGGGCCGTAATGTCCGAAATCTGCCGGCCACCAGTCCTGTGAGTCGGTCATCAGTTTGTGGAGGTCTTCTTTCAAAGCTTTATAATCAAGACTTTTAAATTCTTCAGCATAATCAAAACCCTCACCCATTGGATCTGATTTGGATGAATGCTGACGAAGAATATTCAGTTTTAACTGGTTGGGCCACCAGTCGCGGTTTTTTGTTCCGCTTGCTCCAACACTGTGTTTTCCCATTGCTCCGGTTACCGGGCATTTCCCTGTTTTGTCTGTACTGTTTTCCATAATTTTACTTTTTTCAGGTTTTATAAAATGTTAAAAATGATTGTTATATGAATAATCAGCATTTGTTAAATGTTCCTTTTATCTGAAGTACAAATTCTTCAATTTTGAAACCCGGAATATTTTTCGATTCGAAATAATTTTTCAGAAGTTCATCAAGTTCTGCGTCATGATAATCTTCTATCAGATCGCAGGTTGAACAGTATAAATGATGGTGATTTTCAATTATACCATCGTATCGCATAAAATCCCGGTCGGTTGTTACCCTCTTAATCAATCTGTTTTCAACCAGTGTTTCAAGCACTTTATAAACTGTCCCGATTGCCACATTCGGATGTGTTTTTCTAATGAATTCAATGATGTTTTCTGCTGTTGGATGGTTGTTCAACTCATAAATAGCTTCCAGTATTGCCATTCGTTGAGGGGTTATTTTCATCCCTTTTTCAGATAATTTTTGTTTTAATAATTCGTTGTCCATTTTTGAAAAATACTTAAATAAGAATAATTC
>CAZXVT010000247.1:0-5660 GCA_964644015.1 uncultured Maribellus sp. | reverse complement strand
GTTATAACAAGTTGTAACCAAGGGAGAATTGAAGAATTAGAAAATCAAGTTTCAGAATTGGAATCCCAACTTTCTGAAAAACAAAATGAATTAGATGAAAGTGAAAATAAACGTAAGCGTCCGGTGAACTGCATCTAAAAGATATGCATGGAGTCCACTACCTTTGCCCGGGCAGAAGTTTGTGTAGCTGGTTAGCGGGATGTTCGGATATAACCGACAACGTATTAGAGAGCCACTCAAAAGGTTCAACATTATTGATTTTGCAGGTTGCAAGCAATGAGTAAACAAAGGCTGCTTGCTGAGCGGCATCGTGGCTTCCGGCAAACATATAATTCTTGCGTCCCAGGGCAACTGGCCTGATGCTGTTCTCGATCAGGTTATTGTCAATACTAAATCGCCCCTCATCAATATATCTTACTAACCTTGGCCACAAGGTTAGTGTGTAAGCAATTGCCTGTCCTATGGCACTCTTAGGAAGCACCTTGTTGAGTTTATCTTTTAGCCATGTTTCCATTTCGAGCAAAATGGGCGCAGATTTTTCTTGCCTGAGCACTTTAATTTCATCGTGTGTAAAATCCTGTTCACGGGCATCACGCTCAATTTCATAAAGCCGGCCAAACATAGCCAATGCCTCTGTTGCAAGTGCAGGATCATTGTCTTTGGCATGTTCAAACTTGCGCCGGGCATGAGCCATGCAGGCCAGTTGGGTTATTTTGGCTCCGTTCTTCAGGTTATTGTATGCTGTGTACCCATCGGTTTGAAGATGTCCTGTGAAGTTTTCAAGTAATTCATCTGGCCCTTCGCGACCTCTTGTTTTCTGGTAATCGAAAAGCACGAGTTTGCTTCCCGGATCGTAATACACCCAATGATATCCTTTGTGGGTTGCCCCGGGCTTATCCTGCGTTTGCACCGGAATGGGGGTTTCATCCGCCATCAGGTAGTCGCTCGTAATCAGCCTGGTTTTCAGGGTGTCGTAAAGAGGTTCCAGCAACCGACAACTGGCATTGAACCAACCGCCAATGGTTGATTCAGGGATAGTGAGTTGCTGACGTTTAAATATCTGAACCTGGCGATAAAATGGCAAATGATCAACGAACTTGCTCACCAGTATATGAGCCAATAAACCTGCACCAGCATTGCCTTTTGGGATGGGCAGCGATGGAAGCGGGGCCGTTATTATCCGGGTTTGCTCATCATCCTGCGATACAATGTATTTTGGCCTTACAATCTGACGAACAAATACATTGGCTGGTGTATAATCAAGCACCTCGGTAATGTTTTCGCCAATTTTCTTTGCCCCTTCCGGAAGAGCCTCTGGCTCTATTACCTCAATCTTACGGGGCAGATGGGCTGGTAATTCAAGACGAAGAGGATGGTTCTTTGGTTCTGGCTTGTTGCGGGTGTAGGTGATTTCTTCCTTTGGCTTCTCTATTTGTCCTGCTTCGGGGAGTTCAAAAAGAGTCGGTTGATTAGCAATAGGTGGAATAAAGCGTTCGCTTTTGGCCCCGAAAACCATTCGCTGAAGTTCAGCAAACTGATGTTTGAGCGTTGCAATTTGTCCTAGTAATGAGTCGTATTCCGCTTTACTGATTGTTATCGTTTCTTCACTTGCCATGCAGCAAAGATACATAGTGAAACCCTTGCTAAATCATTATTACAGCGTCAATTATCAACAATATTTTGTTGTAAAAAACGCTTTCGTTTTTTTGCATTTCTCATCGAGATACCAGTAATTAACATTGCAAGTTCTCCATAGTCCAGATGGTTGCTTTCTGCTGATTTTTTGCCCAGGGGTAACTCAAAAGTACCCTTCTCCAGCCTTTTGTAAAAAAGAACAAATCCCCCGGTTTCCCACCGGAGCAGTTTGATCCGGTTACGGGGCTTATTGACGAAAAGATATACATCGCCACTCATAGGATTTTGTTTTAACCGATTTGTCACCAACCCGCATAAACCATCAAAACTCTTTCGCATGTCTGTTGGCTCCCGATAAAGATAATATCGGGCTGCTCCCAGGGAAAACATGACAACTAAAATTGGATGAGTGACCGGAGCACTCCTACAGGTGTTTGCAAAGGCAATGTCAATTCCACTCCATTGGGATATCGCAGGCTGATGCCCTGGATTCCGAATCCGTTTAATTGAATGAATGCAGAATTATCGTCTGCGCCTGGCTTTAGCTTGTGTATCCAGTAACGGAACTTTACAAGGGTAATGTTATGTTGCGCTGCAAATTTGGCCTGGCTTAATCCACTTTCTTCCCACTGACCTACCAGTGATTGCATTGCAGCCCTCTTCTCAACTTGTGTCATAATTTTTTTAGGCAAAGTTAGATGCCAAAACGCAGGCAGAAAAGATGCTCATGCCCGGAGGCTTACAAATAAACTTTCAGAAATACAAGGTTACATTGGTGATTTAGAATCAGCAATAGGACAATTGAGAAGCGAGGTTGATGACTTTAGCTATGAAGATTGGCGATATAATGTTTCCGATGTAGAAGATGCAACAAGCAATGTAGAATCAGCTTTTAACGACTTACAATCAACTGCATATTAAACGGGGAAGCCGAAAACCGAACAGAGTAGGCACAAAATTAAAATCAATAAAATGAAAAAGACATTATTAATTTTTGCAGCAATGTTATTGCTTGCATTAGGCGTAAATGCCCAGACAAAAAAAGACGGAACACCGGATATGCGTTACAAAGCTAATAAGCAAACATATTCAACTCCGACCTACTCTGCTCCAAAGACGACAACACCAAGAAACTATAATAATGGTGGTCAATATAAAGTGCAGAAGGGTTACCAAAAAAGTAATGGAACATATGTAGCTCCACACATTAAGACAACTCCTGACAATAAAAAATGGAACAATGCTAAACCAAAAAAATAAATAGTATGTCGAAAGTAGCAACGGTAGAGTTCACTGGACAAAGCGGAACTAAATACTCATTTAATGTTTATCCAATTGACACTAATTTCAATAGTATTGGAGGTGTCTATTGTTTTACTAAAAGGACATTAAACTCGGAAGGAACAGGAAGCCACTCAATATTTTATATTGGTATAACTAACGACTTGTCAACAAGATTTGACGACCACCATAAAATGGATTGTGCTGTAAAAAAGGGGGCTAACTGTATTTGTATACATCAAGACGAAAATGAAAAATCAAGACAAGACAAAGAAAAAGACTTGATATCTTCTCAAAAACCAAGTTGTAATGAAAATCTTAAATGACAGAAAAAACTACGCATAACAGCACCTTGCCAAAAGTGGCGTTTTCGTGCTTCGTATGACAGTTTTGTGGGTATTTAAACTTTAGTGCTTCGATGAAAGTTTGTGGTGAAAATCGCCACCTTCGGCAAGCTGCAAAACGTCAAACTGTCTAAAAACCCCTTTCGTGCCCATAAAGTTAAATTTCAAGGGTACTAGTTTTTAACATTCCTGATTTGATAACTTTTTGTTGATTAATTGGGTTAGATATTAGGCTATCTTATTGATATTCTGTATCTTTGAGTCATGAAGTACATCACAGGACAAGACCGGAATCAAATACCACTTTTTGCATCTTCCATTGAAGAAGCCATCGAAAAAGACAATGAAGTGCGTATTATCGATCAGTTTGTTGCCAGTTTACCCATAGAATCCTTAGGATTTAAATTACAGTTTGTTGAAAATGGTCGCCCGGGATACCATCCCGCTGATTTATTGAAGTTGTATCTGTATGGCTATTTGAACAAAACACGCTCGTCGCGCGATTTGGAAAAGGAATGTTCACGCAATATCGAAGTAATGTGGTTGCTCAAAGGTTTAAAACCCGACCATAACACCATTTCCAACTTCAGGCGCGATAATCCGCAGGCAATTAAAAAGGTGTTTCGGGCAACAGTAAAATTAGCAAGACACTTTAACCTGATCGGAGGCAAGCTATTAGCCGGTGACAGCACCAAACTGCGCGCCCAGAACTCGAAGAAAAACAACTTCAATCAGGCAAAAGTTGAACGCCATCTCGATTACATTGACAGAAAACTTGAGTATTTTAACAGGGAACTTGAGCAAAATGATGGCGATCCGGTGAAACAACCAGCCATAATGCAGGAAATCAGCAAGCAAAACCAACGCAGAATAAAATACAAAGACATTGAAAATCAACTTGCGCAAACGGGCGATGTACAGGTATCAACTTCAGATCCTGAAAGTCGCCAGCTTATTACCCGCAACAATATCACAGAAGTAGCCTATAATGTGCAAACGGTGGTTGATTCTGACAACTGCCTGGTTATTGATTACAAAGTAACCAACCAGAACGATTCTAAAGCGATGGGAAACATGGTTCGACGCACTAAAAGCATATTGGGAAAATCAGGTTTTGCAATGCTTTACGATAAAGGCTATCATACCGGATCGGAACTCAGGATTGCTCAGGAACTGGGTGTTGAAACCATAGTCGCTATCCCCGATATTCCTTCATCAAGCCATGCTCCCAATCCTGCATATAATGTGTCGGAGTTCAGCTACGATTCCCTGATGAACACCTACACCTGCCCGCAAGGACACATACTTTCAACCAACGGTCACTGGTACCGAAAAGATTACAGAAAAAACACTATCAAGGTAATGCACTATAAAACAGCAGCTTGCAAAAACTGCCTGTTGATAAATCAATGCACAAAAAACACAGGTGGGCGTGGAAGGGTGATTGAACGCAGCGAATATGCCCCTTATTATGAAACCAACCGCCGAAATGTTGAAACAAAAGAACATGTGTATAAACGCCGGCAAGCCATAGTTGAACATCCTTATGGTATCATCAAGCGACAATGGGGATTTTACTACATAAGTACTAAAAAAGGAATGAAACGAGCCGGAGCCGATGTGGGACTAATCTTTACCGCATTTAATCTCAGGCGGTTGATAAATATAATTGGGTTCGATAACTTGAAAAATTGGTCAGAAAGCCTTATTTTTCGTTTTTGGAAATTTTTTCGGAGCTTTTTGCACGTCACCAATGCCCATATACGATTACCGAAAAAAGTAACTTTTTCTCAATCGGCAACTTTATAATCCTATTAGGCTGTATATTTGACTATACATTCAATCAACGGAGGTTATTAGACGGACTGACGTTATCGGCAACCCTATGGCGACCTGCTAACTTTGAACTTGACTGCAAGAAATTAACTTTGACAAACCAATAATTAAAAGAAATGAAACAGATTGAAACACTTGAAGAGTTAAGAAAAAAACTTACTCCTATTCGCAATGTAAATACTCAACATAAAAGTAGTTTGTCAGCTCTTGACAAGCTGGCATTATGGATTACTGACCATGTAGGGAGCATGAATTTTTTCTTCCTGATTTTTATTTGGACTATTACTTGGCTTGGATGGAATACCCTTGCTCCAACCTCTTTACGGTTTGACCCATTTCCTGCATTTGTCTTATGGCTATTTATATCAAACATTATTCAAATATTTCTCATGCCATTAATTATGATAGGACAAAATCTACAATCTAAACATTCCGAAATGAGGGCGGAGGAAGATTTTATTGTTAATAAAAAAGCAGAATCTGAAGTTGAAACAATATTAAAGCACTTGGAAAATCAAAATGATATGATTCTTCAAATTTTAAACAAGATTGAACAAATAGAAA
>CAZXVT010000246.1:0-5704 GCA_964644015.1 uncultured Maribellus sp. | reverse complement strand
GACAACGCACGTTCCGAATTTTGGGTACCCAATCATTCAGACTGCCGTTCCCGAAGCAATGGCAAGTGTTGATCAGCATGATACCATTTTTACTGAATTTCCCGATCTCAAACCTTTTAACGCAATTGGAGCCGGGCCGGGACTTGGACAGAAAACCAACACAAAACGCGCGCTTTACCAGCTCATCAATAACCAGGAACGACCGCTTGTGCTCGATGCCGACGCACTCAATATTATTGCAGAAAATCCTGCATGGCTGAACGTGCTTCCTGAAAATACCATCCTCACCCCCCACCCCGGCGAATTCAGAAGACTGGCCGGAGAAGCATGCAATTCATGGGAAGTGCTGCAACAGCAAATCGCTTTCTCGGCAAAATACCGCATTATTATTGTTCTGAAAGGTGCTTTTACCTCCATCACATTGCCCGACGGCCGTGTTTTCTTTAATTCAACCGGAAACCCGGGAATGGCAACTGCAGGAAGTGGCGATGTTTTGACCGGCATCATTCTCGGATTGCTGTCGCAAGGATTGCAACCGGCGGATGCAGCCGTGACAGGAGTTTATCTGCACGGTCTTGCAGGTGATTTTGCTGCCGCCGATAATTCTGAATATTCAATGGTTGCAGGTGATATTGTTGATAACCTGGGAAAGGCATTTATGTCGTTAAATCAGAATTCAGAAAAATAAAAGTCCTACATTTGGGTTTTATATAACAGGTATGAAAGGAGTTCCGGGTTATGTCGGAAACGTATTATACGCGATGGAGAGTTAGACGAAAATGATTGTTGATTACAAAAATTATTTATGAACGATTTAAGATTGAAATACATGAAGTATCTGGCGTTATTAATAGCACTGATGATTCTTTTACCGGCTTACGGACAAAAAAAGAAAAAAGATGACGAAACAACCGGCGTTGTTTACACAGAAGGTGTGATTTACGCATTGCCCCGCACCGGAATTCACATTAAAGTGCACGCAATAAAGGAAACCTTTCAACCAGGACCTTATGCTGCGTATGCCGAACAGTTGCTGGGTATCAAAAATGTAAAAACAAGGCCATCAGTAAACTGGCTGATTGAAGAAGTAAACATGGAAACTTTTGCCGAACCCGATCCTGACCAGGTTCACAAGGCTTTGGGTGAAGTGGCTTCCAATGTAAATCTGGCCCCTGATGGTTGTATTGCAGGTATTCATGCAGCGCCGGTTCCGGTTACAGCCAAAAAACTTCAGACAAACCAGGTTGGGCAGACAATCAGCGTGGCTGATGCAGATTATTTCCAGTATTTTACCGATTCGCCATTGTATTCGGCTGGCGATTCAACCAATAATTACAGGCCGGTGAAATTGCCCGATGAACAAAAAATCAGCAAAGCAGCCCAGCGTATCCTTGAATGCCGCCGTTTGCAGTTTGAAATAGCAGCCGGACTGGTGGACGAGTTGCCACCGGATGGCGAAGCCTACAAAGCAAGTCTGAAAGAATTGAAAAAAACAGAAGAAGATTATATGAGCCTTTTTGTAGGAAAATATAAAACGGCAAAGAAAACTTTTGGGTTCGACTATATTCCGAAAAATGATGGCAAGAGCGAAGCTGTATTCCGCATTTCAGAAGAAAACGGGATTGTGCCGGCTTCCGATCTCTCGGGGAAACCGGTTATGATTGAATTCGACGTTGAAAAAGAACTGAACCAGAAATATGCAGAAAAAGCCAAATCTGATAATCCGGCAGCGGGCGAAAGTGGCGTTTTCTACCGTATTCCCGGCAAAGCCACCATCCGTTTAATTCACGATATGAATGTGATTTCAACCGGCAGGGCAACCATTGCACAGTTCGGAACGGTGGCTCCTGTTCCTGAAAATCTTTTACAGGGAAGTCATGCCATTATTTTTGATCCCGAAACAGGTGTTATCAGCAAAATCGTAAAAAATCAATAATTATTTACCTAACAATCCAATTACCGTTACATGAACACTTTGAAAAAAACATTGCACGATTCACCGGTTGCCCGCTGGATCGCTCTGATCCTTATTTCGTCAACCATGTTTTTTGCCTACTTTTTTGTGGATGTGGTAGCACCGCTGCAAAAAATGATGCTAACCAACTACAACTGGTCGCCCGAAGTTTATGGCTACCTGGGCGGATCGGAATTTATTCTCAATGTATTGGGATTCCTCATTCTTTCGGGTATTATCCTCGACAAAATGGGTATCAGGTTCACCCTGCTGCTTTCCGGCTCAACCATGGTGATTGGTGCCGCCATCAAATTTTACGCACTCCGGTTTATCAGTCACGAAGCCATGATCAACCTTTTGGGTTGGGAAATTCCGCTCACAGCATTTGTGGCTTTCTGCGGTTTTGCCCTGTTTGGTATCGGGGTTGAAATGGCGGGTATCACCGTTTCGAAAACCATTGTAAAATGGTTCAAAGGCCGCGAAATGGCGATGGCGATGGGCTTGGAAATGGCGGTGGCCCGTTTGGGTGTGTTTGCTGTGTTCCGTTTATCACCCGTGTTTGCCAACGCAGGATCTGATAATCCTGCTGAATGGGATGCTGCCAATTCGGTGTTTATGGGCCTGGCATTTTTGTGCATCGGCTTTCTTACGTTTCTGATCTATGTTTTCATGGATGTAAAACACGATAAGGAACTGGGCGATGCAGCCAAAGTGGCGCCCGAAGACGAATTCAGAATCAGTGACCTGAAAAAGATATTCACCAACCCCGGATTTATAGCCATTGCCGCCTTGTGTGTGCTTTTTTACTCGGCTATTTTCCCGTTCCAGAAGTTTTCAACCGATATGTTGTCGTCGAAGTTAGACATGCCGGCGGATGAAGCAGCAAAACTCTTCTCTTATTTCCCGATCGGGGCCATGATTCTGACACCCATCATCGGGTTATTTCTCGATGTAAAAGGAAAAGGCGCGTCGATTATGCTTTATGGCGCGATCCTGATGACAGTTTCGCATCTGATATTTGCCTTTGTGCCCAACGAAAGCTTTAATTATGTGCTGGCCCTCGGAACCATCGTCATTCTGGGAACTGCCTTTTCGCTGGTACCAGCTTCCATGTGGCCTTCGCTGCCCAAAATTGTGGAAGACCGCTATCTGGGAACCGCCTATGGTTGTATTTTCTGGATTCAGAATATCGGGTTGATGATTGTACCCGGCGTAATCGGGAAAGCTCTTTCGGCATCCAATCCTGGTGTTGCCGAACAGATTGCCGCCAATGTTCCGGGTGCCGCTTATAATTACATGGTGCCCGAACTCATCTTCGCAGGTTTTGGTGTGGCTGCCATTGTGCTGGCCCTTTTCCTGAGAAGAGTGGATGCAAAACACAAATTCGGACTTGAATTGCCAAACAAAAAGAAAGCTTAACGGTTTTTTACTGTAACAAAATAACTTCAGAAAAATGGAAAAAGAAATTACCGGATTAAATCCGAAAGAGTTGTGGGAAATCTTTCACCAGATGACCCAAATCCCGCGTCCGTCGAATCATGAGGAAAAGATTCAGGAATGGGCGGTGAACTATGGAAAAAATCTCGGTCTGGAAACAGTGAAGGATGAAGCAGGTAACGTAATCATCCGCAAACCTGCAACACCCGGAAAGGAAAATGTAAAGGGTGTGATCCTGCAGGGACATCTCGACATGGTTCCGCAGAAAAACAGCGATAAACAACACGATTTCACCACCGACCCGATTGAAACCATTGTGGAAGAAGAGTGGGTACGTGCCAACGGCACCACGCTGGGCGCTGATAATGGCATTGGTGTGTCGGCAGCTTTGGCAGTGCTGGCTTCCAATACCATTAAACACGGCCCGGTTGAAGTGTTGCTCACCGCCACCGAAGAAACCGGCATGGATGGTGCAGAAGGTTTAAAACCCGGTATGCTGAACGGCGAAGTCCTCATCAACATGGACTCGGAAGATGAAGGCGAATTGTACGTAGGCTGTGCCGGTGGCGAGGATGTTAGCGTGAAATTCAGATACAGCGAGAAACCTGCCAAGAAAGATTACACAGGTTTCAAGCTGAGTGTAACCGGTATGAAAGGCGGTCACTCGGGTATCGATATTATCCTGGGCAGAGGGAATGCCATCAAGGTGTTTTTCAGGATTCTGAATGCGGCACACCAGAAACTGGGCGTGAAATTGGCTGAATTCGAAGGAGGCAGCTTGCGGAATGCCATACCACGCGAGGCATTCGGACTGCTTTCGGTTAAAAAAACACGGAAAGAGAGCTTTGTAAAGCTGGTGGAGGACCTTACCGAAGTGATTAAATACGAACTTTCGGCAACGGAGCCCACACTTACCATTGCACTGGAGGAAGTGAAAAACCCGAAGAAGGTAATTGCCAAAAAAGACCAGCAGAAAATAACGGCAGCCATTGTTGCCTGTCCGAACGGGGTGATCCGTATGAGCGACAACATGCCCGGACTGGTGGAAACCTCGACCAACTTAGCCATTGTAAAGTCGGACACCAAAAAGAAGACGGTTACTGCAGCCTGCCTGATGCGCAGTTCGGTGGACTCGGCCAAGGAAGAGCTGGGCACCCGCATGAAAGCTGTATTTGAACTGGCTGGTGGTGAAGTGACCTTATCGGGAGCCTACCCCGGCTGGAAACCCAACATGGATTCGGCCATTCTGAAGACCATGCAGGAGGTTTATAAAAAGAGATACAAAAAGGTACCGGAAATCAAGGCGATACATGCAGGATTAGAGTGCGGTATTTTAGGCGGCGCCTACCCGCACTGGGACATGATTTCGTTTGGCCCCACCATCCGGTTCCCGCATTCGCCCGATGAGAAGGTGAATATTGCCACGGTGCAGAAATTCTGGGACTACCTGGTCGCTACACTGGAAAGTATCCCTGAAAAATAACGGGTTGAAGTTGCTATATTAAAAAGGATTCCATCTGTTTGAAAAGATGGAATCCTTTTTTTTTCGGACAAGTTGCTTCAGTGTAACTTTATAATCATCAAAAGCCCGTACAGCTTGCCTTTGCGAACTGTTATCAT
Organism: uncultured Maribellus sp.; assembly: GCA_964644015.1. GTDB lineage: Bacteria > Bacteroidota > Bacteroidia > Bacteroidales > Prolixibacteraceae > Draconibacterium. Next base: position 693 of record CAZXVT010000246.1, on the reverse strand, counting down.
GTCTCAGTTTTCAGATATATTGGAAGAATGCACAGACAGGATGCTTCAGTGTTCGAACACATTGCTTATGTGGTCGGATAACTTGCTTCAGTGCACAGAAATATTGGAAGAATGCACAGACAGGTTGCTTCAGTGTCCGAACAGTATGGGAATTTGGTCGGATAGCTTGCTTCAGTGCACAGAAATATTGGAAGAATGCACAGACAGGATGCTTCAGTGCCCGAACAGTATGGGAATTTGGTCGGATAGCTTGCTTCAGTGCACAGATAGTTTGAAAGAATGCTCAGATATATCGCTTCAGTGTTCGAACACATTGCTTATTTGGTCAGAAAGCTTGCTTCAGTGTACAGAAATAATGGAAGAATGTGCTGGCAGGTACCGATTGCGGGCGAGTTACACCAAAATTGAAGTGGGTTACAAACCTTGATATGCACTTAACCTGCCATTACTTATACAAAATGTAACTGGCGGTAGTTTTATCTTTTTCCAATTTAAATCGAAGCGGGTCATAATTGATAATGTCAGGCTGCTTTATGGTATTGCTGAAAAATAAGACTTCTTGTCCAATTCTTACTTTATATGCCGTATGTTTAAATGAAAATTCTTTCATTTGAAATTCTGAATACAGATTTATTATTTCTGGAACATTGTCATATGAAACAATCCACCTAATATTTCTAATATTTTTTATAC
>CAZXVT010000245.1:0-5823 GCA_964644015.1 uncultured Maribellus sp. | reverse complement strand
GTGACAATGATGGCGGAAACCGCTGGTAAAATCTAACTAAAAAGAATCAAAAGAAAGCTGACAATTTTTGTCAGCTTTTTTTATTATTGACAATCAATGCCAAAATTAATACGAATAAAATTAGTACTCAATCAGATAATATAATGTTTTTGTTTTTGCGCCATCCAGGTTGATCCAGCCATTTTCAGGAGAAAGTGCCTGGCTGGTTTTCTTTCCTGAATGATCTAGCACCGTGATTTTGGGCTGGGCTTTTCGGTCAATTTTCAATGAAAGATTCACTGGCTCAAGCAGAACGGGTGCATCGCCGCGAGCAAGGAGTTCCTTTCGATCGTCGCTGAATTTCATTCCGGTATTCTGCGCCCGGGCGATGGTGGTAACCAAAATCCGGTTGGAATTGGCAATCCCTTTTTCTTTTTCCAGACTGGTAATCAGGATCACGGCAAATTCGTTGTCGGTTTTGAAGGTTAATTCGCCCAATTGCATGGTTTGTTTGTCGGAGAAGCCCACGAAACCTTTGGTTCCGGCAGTGCTGATGATGAAAAAGCCTTTTCCCTTCTCGCTCCATTTCAATTGTCCGGTAGTCGAAGTCATCACCGAATCTTTCCAAAGCGACTCAAAACCTTTCAGGAATTCTGTCTTGTTTTCGTCGGTAAAAGTCAGCGCCACTTTTCCGGCAGCCATCAGTTGAAGTGGGAACGAGCCTTCGATCACCTTCCGGTCGAAATCCTGTTTCACCGATTCGTTCAGCGGAGTAGCACCTTTCAGTATCGTTGCAAGGTTCACTTTTCGGTTTACCACTGTTTCGCCTTCCTGCACGTCGCCGCGGTAAATCATCCGGGCCAACGCCGGGTACAGCGCCATTTGCGTGGGTGAAGTGGCATTGTAAATTCCGCCGCCTCTTCCGGAGTGAATGGCAGGCTGATAACGCGGAATGTCGGTGGCAAAAACATAGGAAGCATCCCAGCCCTGAAGTCCGAGTCCGTAGGCGGCAATCAGCGGCGAACTTTCGGCTGTCCATTCATTCGGAATCAGGCTCATCCATTCAGAAAAAGCGAAAGGCCGGTTGCTTACCTGTTGCAAACCAGAACTAAACAACCCCGAGCCAATTTTGGAAACCATTGGCGTATTGTCGAATTTGCCGGGGGCAAGGCTGTGACCTTTTCCGCCTCCAAAATAATTGTGGCGGTCGATGATGCCCACTTCGGCATCGGCATGGAGGTTGAGCAGGTGCGCTAATCCGGTTCCGGCCTGCCAGCAACTACCCACCAGCGGTCCTTTGTAGCCGGTTTCGCGAATAGCTTTTTCAAATTTTTTGTAGAATTTCATCTGCTCATCATACAGAAAATTGGCCTTGTCGAGAATGTGCTGTTTCACCGGGCGTTTTTCTTTCACAGCCTGTTCGTATTCCCAGCTAAACAGTCCGTGGTTGGGCTGCGGGTAAATATTTTCGGTAGCAATGCTTTCTCCTGAAGGCAACCCCTCGTTGTTCCAGGCTTTGCGGAGTTGTTCGTCGGTTCCATATTTCGCTTTGAGCCACTGACTGAATTTACGACAAAGCATTTGGCGATAAGTGGGTGTTTGTTTCAGCGTTTCTTCAATGGCCGACCAGAAAATATTGTCTTCATTCTGAAATTCGACAAAACTCAAGGCCGGATCGTGCGCGTATTTCAGACCGGTGTGCGGATTGACGTGGTTGAGCATGTTCACCGTCAACTCAATGTTGAGCGCCTGCAAATCTTCGGCAAAATTCACCAGCGCCGAAGTGGTTCCGTTGAGGTGCGACCATGGAAATTTCGTGGCAGCCAATTCGCTGTAAGCCACAATGCGCGCGCTGTCGGCTTTCATTACCTTGTGGCCGTAAATGTGCGACCAACCGTAGTAAATTCCCCGGTTGCGCAGCTCGTTGCAAAGAAAGTCGAAGTTCTTCCAACGGTCGTCGGTAATCACGGTTGAATGAATTTCATCGGTTGCGCCCCATGTAAATTTGTGAAAACGCACGCCGTTAAAGCCAAAACGCGACAGGAAATTGCCCCATTTCACAGCTTCTTCAGGCTTCATAAACGGCTGATTGCTGCACACGTTGGTTCCCCAGAATTTTACAGGATTGCCGTCTTCAAAAACCAGGCGGTCGCCCTTCATTTGTACAAAACCGTGCTTTCCGGCAGGTTTGTCGAGCCAGTCTGCCATGTCGGTGATGGCTCCTGAAGGTTCGTCTTCAGGTGTAAAAACGAACCAGTTTTTCAGGTCCTGCGCAGTGGATGAAAAGGCAAACGCGACACAAATGATGATTAAGATAAGTTTTGCTGGCATATCGTTTAGTTATTTGACTGGTTCAAATGCGCCAAACCAGGGCGATGGCTCATATTTCCATTTTCTGCCGGTGGATTTTAATTCAGGAATTTGCTCAGGAACGAAATCGAATTTCAGTTCATCACGATAAAGCGGCGCGCCAATCTGGTTGTCAGGCGGAAGGTACTCGTACACCATCACATCAAACTGACCTTTGCGGCTGGGGCGGTTCTTCGGGCCTTCAAAAAGATTTTCGGCAGCCACAAAATTCAGCTCTTTCAGCGCTTTGGCAACTTCTTCCGAAGTGAAAGTGAAACCCATTTCGTAGTCCCAGCCCTTGTCGCAAATGTTGCGGTAAATAAAAACATCGCGGAAATTCTTCGACAAAATATCAATGCTGCCCACGCCACCACTGAAAACCTGCGGTGATCCGCAGTGATAGAAAGTATTGTTGTAAATGTGAATATCCGAACGCAACAGGTTATTGCCCCACATTCCAAAGAGCACTCCAGCGCCGGTCATGTTGTAAATAAGGTTGTGATGAAAGCGCACGTTGCGCAACTCGGAGCCTTTGCCCTCCACACTGATTGCAAATCCCCACATGCAATTATAAGCGGTATTTGAATGAAATTCAACATCTTCCAATAGTCCGAACCAGGCGTCGGTGTAGTATGCCTGGCGCGGAACATCGTGCACAAGGTTGTGATGAATCACACCATGACAACTCACTTCCTTGCAATCGATACCCTCTTTATAGCAATGGTGAACACGGTTGTTACAAACTTCGAAATAGGTGGCGCCACAAATGGAAAGTGCCTCATGCGGAGCCTCTCCTCCCCTTCGCTGTCCGGGAAGATAATAGCGGGCATCATTGTCGTTGGCGGCGGTAATCTCGCAATTTTTCACCAGCACCGAATCGCAGTACCACAGCCCGATTCCTGAATTGTGGGTCTGGTGAGCCTTGCAGCCAATCAATTCAATCTTTTTGCACTCCGGGCCGCGAATGATGAACCCGGCGGCATCTGAATTTCGCACCTGGATATTCTCGAACCGCAGGTAATTCACTTTTTCAATCTGAAATAATCCGGCAGTCTGGCGGCTGAATTGCACCGAATCGCCATTCTGGAAAATCTTTTTAATCTGACTGCCGTCGAAAACTACTGTTTCTCCGGGTGCGCCACGATACAGAATCCATTTTCCGGGAATACCGGATCGCACCGGACGAAACTGTTGTGGCAACTTGTACTCACCACTCAGAATGGTAATGGTATCGCCGGGCATGGCCATTTCTGAGGCTGTGAAAATGGTTTGAAATGGATGGTTCCTGGTTCCTTGAAATTTGTCGTTTCCGTTGAGAGCAACAAAAAACTCTTTGGCTTCTGCAAAGGATGTCAGAATAAGAATTAAAAAAATAAAGTTCAGTTTCATTCGGTTCATTGCTGGTTTATTTTAATTATCAAAATCACTTAACAAACTCTCATCAAACAGGCAATTAAAATTTATTGCAATGGCCCGGATCTGTGCTTCGGTCAGTGTTTTTTTTGCGCCACCGGCAGCCATAACGCGCAGGCATATTTCAGCAGCCTTTTCAGCTACATCAATACGGCCAAAAGCTTCGTCGAGGTTGCGCCCACAACCGCAGATTCCATGAAATTCCCACACCGCAAGGTTGCGGCGGCTCATAGCATCGGCAGTTGCCCGGCCTAAATCCGTGCTTCCGGCCATTTGCCAGGGTAAAAATTCAATTCCCTGCGGAAAAACCACCACGCACTCGGCATGACTCTTCCACAGCAATTTGCTCAAACTTTTGGTGTCAAGATTGGCCACTGCATAAGTCAGTGCAATTATACTGTTGGGATGGGTGTGAATAAAGGCAAACGATTGATTTTCTGATTTTTCCTTAATACGGCAGTGCGACAGCAAATGCGAAGGAAACTCTGAAGTGGGCGCCCCGACAGGTTCGTAGCCCCAAAGCAATTGCCATGCTTCGCCTTTCTGGTCAATTTCGATGACACCGATATTTTTTTCAGGAAAAACCTCGATGTTGCGCAAAAAACGGCCTGTTCCGGTTACCAGAAAACGTTCGCCGGAAATTTCGGGCATGGCAATGGGCAGTTTTACCCAATCCGATTTAGGCTGAAATTCGTTGAAATACGCGTAATTTTCAGGATTTAAACGAAGGCTGATGTTCCCTCCGTTTGACTCGGCCCATCCACGACGAGCCATGTCGCCACTGGTCTTTTTAATTTCGTTGATAAGTTTTTGCATAATTTAATTTCAGTAATTTTTGAATACGGTTTTATTCCAGAACCAGAAATGACCATCAAACGTTGCCAACATGTCTGTCACCGTTTTGGTCGAATCGTTCCACTGAAGGTAAAACTCGAACCATTGCGAGCGGTCTTGTCCTGATACCAGAAAGGAGGTCAAGACAAAAAGTGCGAGGTGAAATAATTTGTTTGTCAGGTTCATAGGTTGGTTTTCAAAATCATTAATTCGTCAACAATATTCTTCGGTAACTAAACAATGCCGGACTACCAGCATCCTTAACCTCCAGTATTACATGTAATTCCTGACCTTTTTTCAGTTCGGGCATGGTAAAACTTGTTTCTTCGAAAGTGGGGGTAGCCAATTCAAGGGTTTCGTCGAACCCACCTGCTTCGCGGTAAATAAACCAGCGATAATTTAGGCGATCACCATCAGGATCGCTGCTTCCTATGGCCGAAAGGTGTACTTTTTCGCCAGCTTTAATTGATGCAAAAGCAACTGCTTTCCCGACATTTCCGTTCAGTGTCACCACCGGATTGTGATTTGCTTTTTTGAAATCACCGGCAATATTCCAGTCCATTCTTGCTGCAAAATCGTGCTGGTAAGCTTCACGCCAGCGCCAGATGGTCGTCTGATTAGAAGCTTCTTTCCGACCGTCGGGCAGAATAATCTCATCCTGGGTATTCACCGAGCTGGTCCATATTTTCCCCTTTTCGGCATATGATCGGTACAACTCGTATCTTCCGCCCCAGCCGCCATACGCAGGACTTATGTACCACCCAAGTCCGTTGTTAATCAACCCGAAGAACGATGGCGTATCGCCTTCCATGATGTACGCAAATGGAATATAGTTGGCAGCCAGTGGCCCGTGGTTTTCGCGGATATTGGCAGCCAACCAGGGATTTTCAACCAGCTCGTTGTGAATTCCCGGGCCATTTTTATAATAAAGATCGCCCGAAATTCCGGTCCAGGTGGCTTTGTAGTATTCAAACCACGAATCGCCCGCCGAAGCATCGACTATGTAAAAGATTTCAGGAAAATTATTTCTGATCCATTGTCCGGCAAAATCCTGATCTGAAATGGAATACACTTTCAGTTTCAAAACAAATTGGCGGACAGCATCTTCGCTGCGGGTTGCTTTCACTTTCCAGAGCGCCTGTGCAAGGCAATTGGCGCCTCCCCAAACCGACACCCATAGCGGGCGTTCGTCGGCTTTGTCAACCGAGCGAATCAATAATTCGGAGCCCGGCGAATCCTTTCCCTCAC
>CAZXVT010000244.1:0-5827 GCA_964644015.1 uncultured Maribellus sp. | reverse complement strand
CATCAAGATGTATAAAACGAGATAGAATTATCTATTCACATTTGTAACCAACTAAAAAAATATGTATAATACATTGATTTTATTCAAGATATGAATAAATAAAAAAAGATTATTCAACTAAGAATAACCTTTCAACATCAATACTAACTATTTGGATTAAATCATTTCCGATTTTAATTGTGCCACCCAACGATTAACCCTTTCACTTGTTAGTTTCGCCTGATTTTCCTGGTCAAGTGGTAAACCAACAAAATGGTCGCCACGCAATGCTCTTGAAGATTCAAAGGTATAACCTCCTGAAGGAATTTTACCGACTACGTTTGCTCCGCATTTTTCCAGAATTTCTACCATAATGCCAATTGCATCGCAAAAATTCTCGGGATAACCTTTCTGATCACCCAAGCCAAACACAGCAAATGTTTTACCTGATAAATCCAAATCTTCCAGCTCTGGCACAAATTCGTCCCAGTAATTGGGCAATTCACCATCGAACCAGGTAGGTGCACTGATAATAAAATGATCGTTGCTTTTGAATACTTCCGAAGTCAGCTCCTCAGCATTAATAGACTGAATTTCCTCCGGTTTGAAGGCTTCCACGATTTTCTCAGCTACTTTTTTCGATTTCTGGGTGTGAAAGCTGTATATAATAACTTTATTGCTCATGTTTATTTTCTTAATATTCAATTAATTCCTTTGCTGCTTTGTAAATTTTTGCTGTATCGGGTAAGATGGCTCTCTCAAGAATTCTGTTAAATCCAACTGGTGTAAAAGTTGATCCAACTCTTTTTACCGGTGCATCCAACAAATTAAAAGCCTTGTCGCTGATGATTGCAGCCAATTCTCCGCCAAAACCTCCAAACACTTTGTCCTCATGAACAATTAAAACCCGGTTTGTTTTTCTGATCGAATTCAGAATCGTTTCTTCATCCAGCGGAACAAGACTCCTCAAATCGATAACTTCCACACTTCTTCCCTCTTTTTCGAGCTGCTTGGCAGCTTCAATACTCAGATGCGTGGTGTTTCCATAGGTTATTAGCGTAAGTTCACTTCCCTCATGGCGAACGCGGGCTTTTCCAAATGGTACTTCAAAGTCGTCGGGCACCACAGTTGCTGCTTTTGGGTCTTGATACAGCGCTTTTGGTTCCATAAACATTGTCATCCCTTTTGAACGAATTGCAGTGCGTAATAACCCCGCAGCATCGTCAGCAAAGGAAGGGTAAACAATGCGCACTCCGGGGATACTTACCAGAGATCCCTCTATATTTTGCGAGTGATACATCCCACCACCGATATACCCTCCTGATGCTAAGCGAATGACAATATTTGGCGAGAATTTTCCATTTGATCGCCAGTAATCGTGACTTGTATCCACATATTGTTCCATAGCCGGCCAGAAATAATCGGCAAATTCAGCACCTTCTACAACCACCCTTATTTTGTCATTGTATCGTGACATTCCATTGGCAGTTCCCATGATAAAATCTTCAGCAATGGGTGCGTTGAAAACACGTTTTTCTCCAAATTCTTTCTGAAGGCCTTTTGATACATTAAAAATCCCGCCTTTGTCTTTATTCGCCATATCCTGTCCCCAAATAAATGTATCGGGATTGTGGCGGAATTCGGCTTTTAAAGTTTCGTTTAAGGCGGTTATCAGCTTTTTCTTTTCACCCTGCTCATTATGAAGTCCTTCAGGATATTTCTCTGATACGATTGGCTCTGGTAACACAAAGTCAAATATAGATTCAGGAGAAGGATCCGGAGCATTCATGGCAGCTTTGTGCGCCAGTTTTAATTCAGCACGGGCTTCCTGCTCAATCTGCTGTAATTCCTCCTCGGTAAACCGATTGTAACGTAATAAAAGTCGTCTGTACTTAGCAAGCGGATCATAATCCTGTACATAATTTCTTTCGAGATCATTTCTATAGAGAAGGTGATCATCTGAATTCGAATGAGAGTGTATTCGCACGCAATTAGCCTGTAATATCACAGGTTTTGATTCCTCAAGTGCAATTCGCTTTGCTTCTGCCATTGCATTCATCGAATCAAACACATCTTTGCCGTTGCAATGAATAATTTTCGTGTGTTTCAACCCCACAAAATTGTTTGCCACTTTGCGGTTGGCAGTCTGGTCTTTTTTAGGAACAGAAATTCCATAACCATTGTCCTGAATCACAAAAATAACCGGCAGTTGTTCTTTATCGGCTCCATTGAACGCCTCGTAAACATATCCTTCACTCACCGAGGATTCACCCTGCCCGCTAATTGCCACGGCTTTTTCACCGTAATATTTAATAGCCCGGGCCACACCCACTGCATGCAAAGTATGGTTACCGGTTGACGATGAGACACTGTGAATATTCCATTCAGGTTTTGCAAAATGGTTACTCATGTGTCGGCCACCACTGGATGGATCAGTTGCTTTTGAGATTCCGTTCAGAATTATTTCTTCGGCAGTGATACCGCATGACATGGCAGTCAGCATTTCGCGATAATATAAAAAGATATGGTCTTTGTTTTTTTCAAAATGTTGCCCTACAGCAAGCTGTATCCCATCATGCCCGGCATACGGTGCATGATACGACCAGCCAATTGCCTGTTTGAGGTAGTTGGGAGCTTTGTCATCAATGGCTCTTCCAATGGTCATCAGGTAAAACCACTTCCTGAGTGTCTCCTTTTCCGTGGTTTTTATCGAGTAGATTTTTGGTATTTCTAATTCAGTCATCATATTTATCAAGATATTACAAAATTCTTAATTACAAAGGCCGATCAACGCTAAACTGCTCCAATAAATCAGCTATTCGCCTCAAAAAAGCTCCCCCGAGCGCACCATCAATTATACGGTGATCATAAGATAACGAAAGAAACATTTTATGTCTGATCGCAATTACATCGCCAGTGGGTGTTTCAATCACGGCAGGTTTCTTTTCAATACTTCCGGTGGCAAGAATGGCAACCTGGGGCTGATTTATAATTGGTGTGCCGATTAAATTTCTGAATGATCCAAAGTTGGTGATTGTAAAGGTTCCTCCCTGGATGTCTTCTATCGCCAATTTGTTGTTACGGGCAGCATTTGCAAGCCTGTTCAGTTCTTTTGTCAATCCAACAAGATTTTTCTGTTCAGCATTTTTGATAACCGGAACAATCAGGTTTCCATCGGGTTTTGCCACGGCGATGCCAATATTGATGTCTTTTTTAAGTATTATTTTGTCGCCATCAACCGAAGAATTTAGAAGTGGAAACTCAGAGATTGCTGCTGCCACTGCTTCCGTAAATACCGGCATATAAGTAATTTTCTCTCCGTATTTCTTTTCGAATATCTCCTTGTTTTTATTCCTCCATAAAACAAGCTCAGTAACATCGGCCTCAACAACTGAAGTAACATGAGGAGAAACCTGTTTCGACATAACCATATGATCTGCAATCAGTTTCCGAACACGATCCATTTCTATAATCTGGTCGTTTGCTCCAATAGAAACCGGTACTGGTTGCGGTTTTCTTTCAGGTTGTGTTTTTTCAGATACTAAAGTTGTACTTGGTTTTGTTGCCGGTTTGCGGTTTTCAATGTATTCAAGAAGATCTTTTTTCTGAACTCGGCCACCTACTCCTGAGCCGGGAATTTGTTCGAGTTCTTCGAAAGGTATTTTTTCTTCCCTGGCTATGGTTTTTACCAAGGGCGAATAAAATCTGGTTGAAAGCTTTCTTGCACTATCAAATTCATTAATATTTTCTGATTCAATTTCTTTTGTATCGTTTTTATCTGACTTTTCAGAAACTGATTCAATTACGTCTGTATTTTCGGTTGATTGTTCACCTCCGATATTTATTATAGCCAACACTTCACCTACCGGAACAAGGCTGTTTTCGGGGTAAATAATTTGTGTAATTTTTCCATCAACTGGAGAAGGAATTTCAGAATCAACCTTATCGGTGGCCACTTCAAACAAAATATCATCCTCTTCAACAGTGTCGCCAACTTTCACAAACCATTTGGTAATTGTACCTTCCTGGATGCTTTCGCCAAGTTTTGGCATCACTATTTTAAAATCTGCCATAGTATCTATTTTTTAGTTATTTGTAATTTGCGTTTTATATAACAAGTAATAAATTGAAATGTTCACATTGCAATTTACTTAATTATCGATAACTAAAAATAATTTAAAAATCAGATTTCAAGATTGCCAATCAATTCAGATACTGATCTGAAATTGTGATAGTTAAGATATTCATTTATTCCGTCAATTATTCTTACCGGAATAAATGGGTCTTTAAAAATGGCTGTGCCAACCTGCACTGCAGAAGCTCCTGCCAGCATAAATTCAATTGCATCGGTTGCATTCATAATTCCTCCCATCCCAACAACCGGAATTTTTACTGCTTTATGAACCTGCCAAACCATCCTCAATGCAATGGGTTTTATAGCTGGTCCTGATAAGCCCCCGGTTATGGTTGAAAGCAATGGCTTGCGTTTATTGGCATCAATAGCCATCCCCAAAAAAGTATTAACAAGCGAAACACTATCAGCCCCCTGGCCTTCAACAGCTTTGGCAATCTCTGTTATGTCGGTTACATTTGGCGACAATTTTACCATTAAATGTTTGTTGCACACATTTCTAACCTCCCTCGTTACTGCCTCTGCACTTGGACAACTTATTCCAAAGGCCATTCCACCTTCTTTTACATTTGGACATGAGATATTCAATTCAACAGCAGCAATGTCATCCAATTCGTTCACTTTTTCTGCGACAATTATATAATCTTCTACTGTTGAGCCGTTTATATTCGCAATCAGTTTTGTATTGTATTTTCTGATCCGGGGATAAATATTTTCAATAAAGTAATCAACTCCTTTGTTTTGCAACCCAACAGCATTTAACATGCCGGATGCAGTTTCTGCCATTCTTGGATATGGATTTCCGTCGCGATTTTTTAATGTTATCCCTTTTAATAAAACGGCACCGAGTACTGAAACATCATAAAAATCGTTGAGTTCTTCAGCAAAACCTGATGTTCCGGAAGCTGTCATTACCGGATTTTTAAATTCAAGATTACCAATATTAACTTTTAAATCTGCCATTTCAATTCATTTATATTAAATACAGGTCCCTCGGTACAAACACACAAATTTCCACGGGTTGTCGGCTCTATACAACACAGGCAAACACCAAAACCGCAAGCCATGAGATTTTCGAGTGAAACTTCGCAAAAAACACCTGCTTCCCTGGCATTCTTTGCGACTGCTTTCATCATGGCATCAGGCCCACATGCATAAATTCTGTCAAAACTCTTCAAATTGTTCCGAAAAACCGAGTGTTGTGTTACAAACCCTTTTTCACCCAGGGAGCCATCGTCGGTAGAATAATGAATTATTCCATATTGTTGATATTCTGAAACATCAATATGATCGTCTTCTGTGCGCGCACCTAAAAGAATATGCACATTTTCAGGAGCTAATCCTGATTCTTTGGCAAGAAATAACATCGGGGCCGTGCCACTTCCACCTCCTATTAATAAAATCTTATCCTTTTTATCAGGCATTGTAAATTCCTTTCCCAAAGGAAAGATAACACTCAGTCTTTCGCCGATTCCAATTTCTGCAAGTGTTGCTGAACCACGCCCCAATACTTTGACTATTATTGAAATTACATTGTTAGATTGATCAACCTCAAAAACTGAAAAAGGTCGTCGAAGAAAAATCTCTTTACAATTGCTAATATCAATATTCATAAATTGACCAGGCTTTATTATTGGTAATTCAGCCTGGGATTTTATTCGTATTAATGAATTGGTTTTGTTCAGACGTTTATTCTCAACTACAATAAACTCGCGA
>CAZXVT010000243.1:0-5844 GCA_964644015.1 uncultured Maribellus sp. | reverse complement strand
TTTAAAATGTCTTCAGTTTTTTCCTTCGTAAAAACAGCAATCAATTTACTTAAACTTTCAGGATATCTCGTTGGAACTGAGATTTTATCAAGTGTATAGAGAAATTCAAAATATTTTTCTTCAGCAGATAATCCAACTTTTTCAGAGAAATAAACCAGACTGTGAGATTTGATTGGAAACTCTCCGGTTTTCTTTATCAATACTCCTTTCAAAGCTTTCTCCAAAGACAAATGACACATGAAAATACAATAGATATAACGTCCTGACCTGAACATATCTTCAGCCGTCCCTAAATCATAGTCCGATTGCAGAAACCACTCATTATATGTGTTTTCAAATGTCATTGAACAAAAATAGAAAAAAAACGGGAAAATTGTAGTTGACTTCTGAATCACTTAACAAGTATGATATTTACGAATCAAAGCAACTTTGCCGGATTTATTCGTCAGTTTTCCTATTTTTACAAAAACGTAAACCGATTTTAAAAATGAAAAAACTGATTTTTATTGCACTGACAGTTCTTACTGCTCAACTTACAGCACAAACTTATAAAACCGACCTTATTGCCAAAGACGCCAAAATTCTACAGGCAGGCTCTGGATACTCTTTTACAGAAGGTCCGGCGGTGGCACCCGATGGCAAAGTGTATTTCACCGACCAGCCCAACGACCGTATTTATGTGTGGGATGAAAAGAAGGGAATCTCGCTTTGGCTCGAAGGCACTGGCCGTTCAAACGGAATGTATTTTAACAGTCGTGGGAGATTGGTAACTTGTGCCGATGAAAAAAACCAGCTTGGTTATTTTGATGAAAACAAAAAACTCATCCCGATGCATGAGGGTTTTGATGGCAAGCACCTGAACGGCCCGAATGACCTTTGGATTTCACCCAAAGGTGGCATTTGGTTTACCGACCCGTATTATCACCGTCCCTGGTGGGCAGAAGGACACAAGGAAATTCAGGAGGTAAAAGGAGTTTATTTTATTGCGCCCGATGGCGAAATCAAACGTGTAATCGACGATTTTAAAACACCCAACGGAATTATTGGCACTCCTGATGGTAAAACATTGTATGTTGCCGATATTCAGGATAACAAAACCTGGAAATACGATATTCAGCCTGATGGTACTCTCGCCAACAAAACTTTTTTTGCACCCAATGGAAGCGATGGAATGACCATCGACAGCGAAGGAAATGTTTACCTGACATCAGGAAAAGTACTTGTTTACAACCCGAAAGGAGAACTGATTGAAGAAATTGAATTTCCGGAACAACCGGCGAATGTATGTTTTGGCGGAAAAAAACGCAACATACTGTTTGTTACTGCCCGCAAAGGCGCCTACACCCTGGAAATGAATGTAAAAGGAGTGCAATAGTGTTCAAAGTTTCGGGCCTGCCTGGCGACAGTCAGGTTTAAAGTTCAAAGAACTTCGAACCAAAAATACTTTAAACTTTAGACATTAAACTTTAAACTTAAAATCGTGGACAGAAGAATTTTCATCAGTAAAACTTCAATGGGAACCGTGGTTGCCATGACAGCTTTTTCGTTCCCCTCTTTTGGTCAGAATCAGAAACTGAAAATTGGTTTGATTGGTTGTGGCTGGTACGGAATGGTAATTACAAAAGCAGCACTTGAAACCGGCGATGTTGAAGTTGTTGCGGTTTGCGACGTGGATTCGGAACACCTGAAAAACAGTGCAACTGAAATTGAAAAACTGCAGGGAACGCGACCCGTTGGTTTTGCCGATTATCGCGAATTGCTTGACGTAAAAGGAATGCAGGCAGTTTTTATTGGCACTCCGCCACAGTGGCATGCATTACAGTTTATTGCAGCCTGCGAAAAGGGATTGCACATTTATTGCGAAAAGCCGCTTTCTTATGACGTGGAAGAGGGAAAAGCGATGATGGCTGCTGCTAAAAAAGCCGGAAATATTGTCCAGATCGGGTTTCAGCGGCGACAAAGCAATGCTTTCAAAAAGGCAAAAGAACTGATTCAGACTGGAACACTCGGGAAAGTATATGAAATAGGTGTACAAATTCATTATAATCCGGTTCTTGCCGATACAACCATTCAAAATCCTCCGGCTTCTCTTGATTGGGATACCTGGTGTGGTCCTGCTCCGAAACTCGATTACCGGCCCAATATCGGGCACAAAGCCTGGCGGCTCGAAAAGGAATATGGCAACGGACATCTCGTTGACTGGGGAATCCATAACATCGACGCCATTAGAAAAGGCATGGATTTCGGAATGCCGCAATCGTTTTATACGACGGGAAGTATGAATGTACTGGATGGAAAAATTACAACGCCGGATACACTCAGGGCGGTAATGAATTTTGAACAGTGCCCCGTAATCTGGCAGCACAGGCTCTGGGGAACCGGTGAATTGAACCCACAATTTAACAACGGCGTTTTCTTTTATGGCGAAAATGCCACGCTTTTTGCCTCGGACAATAAGTTGGTTATCCAGAAAAAAGGAAACAATCAGCAACAGGAAGTAATGGAAATTCAGTCGCCGAAAATGCAGGAAAACCATGTGGCCGGTTTTGTAAATGCTGTAAAAACCGGAAACAGAAGTCTGTTGAGTTGTCTTCCCGAGGACGCTTTTCTTTCAACTGCCACTGTTCAACTGGCCATGATTTCCTTTTACACCGACAGTTTGGTAAAATGGGATGCAAAGAAAGAAACGGTAGTGGATAACGAAGCTGCCTTAAAACTTTTAGCACGTCCGTACAGAAATGGATATAACAGGCCAAAGTTGTAATAGTAGCTTTGAGTTAGATACGGGAATTAGTTTCTAAAAGGCAATTCCTGTTTGTTTTTTGTCATGTTTTGATTGATTTTTCAGTCAAAAAATCAGAAAAACTGTTTCGGCGTAATATTTGACCAGCGGCTTGTCGTATATTTTACAGAAAAGATTTTTATGACTGACAGGGAAATCAATAACAGGTATCGGGAAATTTGTGCAAGTCTTGCCAGCCGGAAACTGAAAACAGCATTCGACCAGATTGAAAAAATGATCAGTGATTACGGGTTGCTGGTGTATCGCGATGAATGGCAGGATCTTGAACAAACTTATCATTACATGCTGCAATACACAGTTGAAGGAATTCAGGACCCTGAAAGGCAGAAAATTTACAGAAAACTGGTTGTTTCGGCATTTGAGCTGGCCGACAAACTTTACGAATCAGTAAGGTTAAAATATTCTTCGTCAGTTGAATACGAAATGAAAAGAACGCATCAGCTTCTTTCGCCGTTGGTTTTGAAAGGATTGACCGAATCGCTGGAAGATTATTACCTGCAACAGGAGTTGATAAACCTGGCCAGCGAGGTGAGTGTTAGAACCGAAACAAAGCTTGAAAATGCGCTCGAACATCAGAAAAAAATCAAACAGGTTTTTAGTCATTTCTGGCTTGCAAATGAGCTAAACGATGAGGAAACAGATTTTCTGAAACAGTTTTTTGAGTCGCCATACATCAACCTGAATTATAAATCGCTGGTTGTTTCAGGAATAATTCTCAGCCTACTCCGCTATTTCGACGAACAGAAATTTGCTGTATTGTTTGACATTTACAAATTGCCCGAGGCCGAGCTAAACCAAAGAGCGCTGGTGGGTTTGTTAATCGCCACGCACAAATACGACAGCCGGCTTACGTTTTATAACCCGGTTACCTCGCGGCTGGAGATTTTAAACGACGAACCAGGTTTTAAAAGAAATGTTGAGCAGATTATTATTCAACTGATCAGAAGTCGCGAAACGGAAAAAATTCAGAAGAAAATCAAGGATGAAATTATTCCGGAAATGATCAAAATCAGTCCGAACCTGAAAGATAAAATCAACCTCGAAGGATTGATGGGAAGTGGTGACGAGGACGATAAAAATCCCGACTGGCAGGAAATTTTTAAAGATTCGCCGGGATTGATGGATAAAATGGAAGAATTTTCAGAATTACAAATGGAAGGCGCCGATGTTTTTATGGGATCGTTTGCCATGCTGAAAATGTTTCCCTATTTCAGCGAAAATGCCAACTGGTTTATGCCGTTTTTTATCGCCAATCCGCAAATCGATAAATTTGCCAATGTCAGCAACGAGGTAAACCTGAATTTTCTGAATGTGATTGAAAGTGCCCCGATGCTTTGTAATTCAGATAAATACTCGTTTTGCTTCAGTATTGAAAACCTTCCCGTTGAGAACCGTGAATTTCTGGCACAGGGAATGAATGCCGAAATAAACCAGTTGATCGAAATTCAGAAAGACGAGGAGTTCACAAATCCCGGTAAACTGAAAGGTATCGTCTCGAACCAGTTTATTCAGGATTTGTACCGGTTTTACAAACTGCATCCGCGCAGAAACGATTTTGAGGATATTTTTACCTGGCGTTTTGACTTTCATAACCAGCAGGTGGTGGGCAGTTTGTTGAAAGAGGATGATAAAGTGCTGAGAAACATTGCTGAATATTATTTCCGGAAAAACTATTATAAAGAAGCTGCCGAAATATATTCGCACTTACTGGATGTGGAAAAAGATGGCGAGTTGTACCAGAAACTGGGTTATTGCCACCAGAAAAACAGCGACTTTGCAAAAGCACTTTCAGCCTACCGGAAAGCGGAACTTTTCGATTTGAATAAACGATGGCTTTTCAACAAAATAGCACTTTGTTACCGCAACCTCAAAAAACCGCGGAAAGCCCTTGAATATTACCTGGAAGTGGAAAAACTGGATGAAGAAAACCTGAATACGGAACTGAATATCGGGCATTGTTATCTCGAACTGGGTGAGTACGAAGAGGCTTTGAAATACTACTTTAAAGTGGAATACCTGGCTCCCGATAATAAAAAAGTCTGGCGTCCGCTGGGTTGGTGTTCGTTTGTAACCGGAAAGAAAGAGCAGGCAGAAAAGTATTTCAGCAAATTAGTAAATGACGAACCCGGTAAACACGACCTCATGAACATGGGGCATGTTCAGTGGTGTCTGGGAAACCGGAAAGCTGCGCTCGATTTTTATAAACAGTCGATTTCACCTTCTTTTTTTTCCGAAACAGAGTTTTTCGAAGTTTTTAACGAAGATGCCCGCTACCTGCTCGAACAGGGGGTGGAGAAAGATGATGTGCCGATCATGCTGGATCAGTTGCGTTATTTTGTGGAGGAATAAACCTGTCGTTCGGTTTATGAAATTATCTTTGGCCGAAAATTCAAACCGATGATCCGTTTTCTGGAAGATTTTTCGCTGAAACAGCACAATACATTTGGGTTCGATGTGAAGGCAAAGTTCTGTTTTGCATTCACCGAACTGGCCGATTTAACTACTTTTCTGCATTCGAATCAGAGCTGGAAAGAAGAAAAACTGCTGATTTTAGGGCAGGGGAGTAATATTCTTTTTACCGGAGATTTTGACGGACTCGTGATTCAGCCGCAGGTTCCGGGAATTTTTATTGTAAAAGAGGACAGGCAAAATGTTTGGATTGAAGTCGGTGCCGGCGAAATTTGGGACGACCTCGTGCAATACACTGTTGATTATGGTTTTGGTGGTATTGAAAATCTTTCGCTGATTCCCGGAAATGTGGGAGCTGCCCCGGTTCAGAATATTGGTGCTTATGGACAGGAAGCCGGAAATGTGATTGAAAAAGTAAAGGGTTTTGACCTGCAAACCGGTGAAATAGTAGAATTTTCGGGCGATGAATGTGAGTTTGGCTACCGGTCGAGTATTTTTAAAAGCAGGCTGAAAAACCGGATTATTATTACTTCGGTTGTTTTCAAACTCGAAAAATTTCCGGAGTTTATTCTCGGTTATGGTGATGTTGAAAAACGTGCATTGGAAAAAGGAGAAATCAGTCTGGCTACTAT
>CAZXVT010000242.1:0-5854 GCA_964644015.1 uncultured Maribellus sp. | reverse complement strand
GATTAAACCTAAGGCATTTATGTCTTAGGTTTAATCTGTTTAATGAATAATATTTATCATAGTTAAAGTTAAAGAAACTGGTTGTGAGTAGCGATTTAATAATTGATGTAACTCCATCCGAAATTGTTATCGCTTTACAGGAAGACAAAAAGCTTGTTGAATTAACCCGCGAACGTAGCGGTGCAAAATTTGCTGTTGGCGACATTTACCTGGGGAAAGTTAAAAAAATAATGCCCAGTTTAAATGCTGCATTCATTGATGTCGGATATGAAAAAGATGCATTTTTGCACTACCTTGATCTTGGCCCCCAGTTTGCCACCCTTAATAAATTCGTCAGAATCGCCATTTCAAAAAAAAACAAACTTTCCTCAATCGGGCGTTTACAATCTGAGCCCGATATCAATAAAGAAGGAAAGATCAGTGAATTACTGAAAGAGGGACAAAGAATATTGGTTCAGGTTTCAAAAGAACCCATTTCAACAAAAGGTCCCCGTTTGACATCCGAGATTTCGATTGCCGGAAGAAATATTGTTTTAATGCCTTTCAGCGATAAAGTTTCTGTGTCGCAGAAAATTAAAACAAACGAAGAAAAAAACAGGCTTAAAAAGCTGGTGCAAAGTATTAAACCCAGGAAATTCGGTGTTATTGTGCGTACAGTAGCCGAGGGTAAAATGGTCGCAGAGCTCGATCAGGAACTCAATGGCCTGGTAAATAAATGGGAATCGGTTTTCGGGAAACTGGCTAAAGCAAACGCTCCATCTCTTATTGTTGGCGAAATAGACAGAACAACAGCATTGCTCCGCGATATTTATCATTCCGATTTTAACAGCATCATTGTTAACGATCAGGATGTTTGTAACGAGATCAGTGAATATCTCGGAAGCATTCAGGCTGAAAAAAGAAAAATTGTAAAGTTTTATAAAGGGAAAGCGCCAATTTTCGAATATTACGGAATCGAAAAACAGATAAAGGCGGCTTTTGGCAAAACAGTATCGTTTAAAGACGGGGCTTATTTAATTGTAGAACATACAGAAGCTTTTCATGTAATTGATGTAAACAGCGGTAACAGAGTAAAGATGGGAGTTGACCAGGAAGCCAACGCATTGGAGGTAAACCTGGCAGCTTGTAATGAAATTGCCCGTCAGCTCAGGCTGAGAGATATGGGCGGAATAATTGTGATCGATTTCATTGATATGCACCAGCCCGCTAACCGGCAAAAGGTGTACGACCATATGAAAGAGGTGATGGAGCCCGACAGAACAAAGCACAATATTTTACCATTGAGCAAATTTTGCCTGATGCAGATTACCCGGCAACGTGTAAGACCGGAAGAAAGCATTGAGACTGCTGAAAATTGCCCGGTTTGTAAAGGAAGTGGAAAAGTGTCGCCAACCATTTTGTTTGCCGACGAAATTGAAAACAAAGTGATTTATGCTTTCAAGGATTTACAAAAGAAAAAGCTGACACTGAAAGTACACCCATATTTAGCTGCCTATCTTACAAAAGGGCTGATGAGCATCAGAAATAAATGGTATCTGAAATTTTTCAGGTGGGTGAATGTGGAAGCCAATAATTCATTTACCTATCTCGAATATCATTTTTACGACGAGAATCTGGAAGAATTAATTCTTTAGGCAGAAAAGCCGTTCGTAAACCGGGCGGCTTTTTTGTTGTTTGTCATTTATGTTTTTAATATTGTTGTGTTATTTCACCCGAAATATGAATTTTTGGCAGCGTTTGTAATTTGGATTGATTTTTGAATGCAAATATCTATATTTTTGAATATGTTCCTGAAATCAGTAATATTAAATTTTGTTGACATGAAAAAAGTGTTTTTTATATTCTCATTGATTTTTTGTTCAGTATTGTTAAATGCACAGATTGTAAATCCTACAAAATGGGAATTCAGTTCGAAACAGAATGGAAATGAGGTAGATTTGATTTTCAAAGCTACCATCGAATCGGGATGGCATCTTTATGATACTGAACTTCCGGAAGGTGGGCCGATTGCCACGGCGTTTGTTTTTGCTGATTCAACACTTTTCGATTTTGCAGGGCCGTTACAGAAAAATCCTCAGCCTGAAATTCATTTCGATCCCAATTTTCAGATCAATGTCGGATATTTCAATGGTGAAGCAACGCTAGTTCAAAAAATAAAACTCAAATCATCTGAAAAGGTCGAAATTAAAGGGTATGTTTTGTTTATGAGTTGCAACGATGAAAACTGCACTCCACCTGAAGAAACACCTTTTTCATTTGTTTTTAATGCTGATAATGCAAAAGAAAATAATGAATCAGTTGCGACAACCAATGATGATGTTGCTGCAACGAGCGGAAATTCTGCACAAACAATCTGGATTTTTATACTGATTTCGGCATTGGCCGGATTTGCGGCGGTACTCACGCCCTGTGTTTTTCCCATGATTCCAATGACGGTTTCATTTTTTATGCGCGGAAGTGAAAACCGTGGAAAAGCCATCAAAACCGGATTTTTCTTCGGATTCTCAATCATCCTGATTTTTACATTGCTGGGTGCCTTGTTTTCGCTTGGGATTTTCGGACCCAATGTCGGGAATATACTCAGTACTCACTGGATTCCCAATCTCTTGTTTTTTCTTTTGTTTCTTGTTTTTGCCGTCTCTTTTTTCGGAGCTTTCGAAATGGTTTTGCCCAGCAGCCTCGTAAACAAAACCGATGCCCAGGCTGACAAAGGTGGTTTGATCGGCGCTTTTTTTATGGCATTAACAACAGTAATCGTTTCATTTTCGTGTACCGGGCCATTTATTGGTGCACTGATTATTGAAGCGGTTCAGGGTGGGGGAATGCGCCCGTTAATCGGCATGTTTTTCTTCGGCCTCGCATTTGCAACACCGTTTACTTTGCTTGCCATTTTCCCTTCGGCGCTCAACAAATTGCCGCGCTCCGGTGGCTGGCTGAATTCAATAAAAGTGGTTTTTGCTTTTATTCTGCTGGCTTTCGGAATGAAGTTTCTCAGCAATATCGACCAGGTTTATGGATTTAACCTGATTTCGCGCGAAATCTATCTTTCAATCTGGATTGTATTATTCTTTATGCTCGGACTTTATTTATTGGGCAAAATCAAATTCTCGCACGACAGCGATCTTCCTTATCTGGGAGTTGGAAGATTTTTGCTTTCTGCTGCCGTTTTTTCTTTTGTAGTTTATCTGTTCACCGGGTTGGTCGGAAATTCGCTTTCCGGAATTTCTTCACTGATTCCGCCTGCAAGCGAAAAATCGTATTCTGTGCAGACAGTTTCCGGTCAGGCAGCAGCACCTGTGGCGCTTTGCGGAACTGCCAAATATGCCGACAAATTGCACCTTCCGCACGGATTGAACGGGTATTTCGATTTTGAACAAGGTGTTGCCTGCGCAAAAGAGCAAAACAAACCTTTACTGGTAGTTTTTAAAGGACACGCCTGTGCCAACTGTAAAAAGATGGAAAGCACAGTTTGGGACAACCCGGAATTGTTAAAGAAAATTGCCGAAAAATACGTGATTGTTGGTTTGTACACCGATGACAGGACGACATTGCCGGAAAACGAATGGCTTACTTCTACTGTTGATGGAAGTGTGAAAAAAACGATGGGAAAAAAGAATCTCGATATTCAGATTTCGAAATATCAGACCAACAGCATTCCGTTTCATGTGATAATAAAACCTGACGGAAGTGAAATGAAAATGGGGGTTACTTTTGATAATGCCGAATTTCAGGCTTTTATCGACAAAGGACTTGAATAATTATCTGAGAATATGGCAGAAATCAGCAAACTGAATCTTCGGAACACCATTTTCTGGAATGTGGATACCCAGGTCGATTTTATGGAACCTGGAGGGAAATTATATGTTCAGGATGCTGAAAAATTAAAGCCTGTGTTGGGAAAAATTACAAAACTGGCAAAAGAAAAGTCGGTTTTTGTGGTGAGTACTGCCGATTATCATCACGCTGATTCTCCTGAATTGTCAGAGAATCCTGATTTCAAAACAACCTTTCCGCCTCACTGCATGGCTGAAACTCCCGGGGCAGAGTATGTTTATGAAACTAATCCGGCAAATCCGGTGGTGGTTGACTGGAGTTCAGAACAGAATGTTGAAGCTTTACTTGAGAAAATTCAAAATACAAGAGAAATTGTAATCAGAAAAGATGCCTTTGATGTTTTTGCCGGAAATCCATACACCGACAAAATACTTCAGAATTTGAATCCCGAATCGGTGGTTGTTTATGGTGTTACCACCAACGTTTGTGTGAACGACGCTGTTACGGGCCTTTCAAAAAGAGGGAAAAATGTATTGGTTGTCAGCGATGCTATTAAAGAGTTGCCAAATCTTCCGCTTCCATTTGAAAAATGGAGTAAACTGGGAGTTGAATTGATAACTTTCAGTGAATTAAAAACAATGATGGGTTAACTTTTCCTGTGATATTCTTCTAAAAACCGTTTTTCAATTAATACACTGCTTTTAACTGAATTCCGAAGCCAGTGAAGTTTTATCTCCGTTTTTTCCAGATCAGTCAATTTCCAGGGGATGTTTTCTGAGTTCCTGAGTTTTTCAGTTAAATGATATAAAATGATGGCCGCAGAAACAGAAATATTATAGCTCTCGGTGAATCCAAACATCGGTATTTTCAGAAACTCGTCAGCTTCCTGTAAAATGGTCTCGGTAACACCTGGTAATTCAGACCCAAAAACAAGGGCAAACTTTCCTTTTGAATAATCAAAATCTGGCAATTCAACATCGTTAATATGCGGTGTGGTGGCAACAATCCGGTAGCCCTCACTTTTCAGCTTTTGCAATGCATCCCGGCTTTTGTTTTCCGACTTTTCGTATTGATGAATAGAAAGCCATTTCGAGGCGCCCATTGCCACTTCCGTATCAACCTGGAATTTGTTTCTGTTTTCAATTACATGAACATTCTGAATGCCCGTGCAGTCGCAGGTTCGTAATACAGCACTTGCATTTTGTGCCTGAAAAATATCTTCCAGCACCACAGAAATATAGTTTGTACGATTTTCCACAATCCGGTTAAACAGAGCTAATCTTTCTTCTGTAACCGCTGGCGATAAACAATTGTAAAGCTGATAAACAAGTTCTTGTTCCATGTTATGAATTCAGATTACCTAAAACAGGTTTTTATGGTTTGTAAAAAAACAAAAATCTTTGCAAAATACAGGGTACAAAAAAAGGGGAATTGTGATTTCCCCTTTTTAATTTCGTCGGCTTTTGTACTAAACTGCGTCAGCAAGTTCAGCACCAGCTTTAAATTTCACTACTTTTTTAGCAGGAATTGTAATTTCTTTACCGGTTTGCGGATTTCTGCCGGTTCTTTTACCACGTTCAGATACTGAGAAAGATCCAAAACCAATGAGAGCAACACGGTCGCCAGCTTTTAAAGCGTCGGTTGTTGCAGCAATAAAAGCGTCAATAGCTTTTTTTGCATCTACTTTAGTCAGGCCAGCTCCTGCGGCCACTGCATCAATTAGTTGTGCTTTGTTCATACGGCAAAAATTTAATTAAATGTTTAAAATGTTGATAGATAATTGTTTAATAAAACGGTTAAGTTTTTATTGTGTAAAGTTAATCTTCAATTCTTATGTAAAAAGTTCTGAAACGCCAATAAAATCAATTGTTTCAGAGAACTTTTATAAGTCCTCACTAAATTCTGAAATATGTTTTAAAAAAACAATTTTTATCACATATTTTTTTTTGAACCGGTTTTCAACTTTTTTAAAATTAGTATTTGTGAATTAAAAATTTGTTCTACTTTTGTCGCGCCTGGAGAGATGGCAGAGTGGTCGATCGCGGCGGTCTTGAAAACCGTTGAACTGAGAGGTTCCGGG
>CAZXVT010000241.1:0-5860 GCA_964644015.1 uncultured Maribellus sp. | reverse complement strand
TTCATTTTATAATCATAATGAGTTACCTGGAAAATATTTTTTTAATTTTGAATCAATGCAATCGATAGGAATAATATCAGATTTCCACCTCCGGTTTTCAGTAAAAGCATTTAATTTAAATCATCTTTATTTTGTTCCATTAGTTTATAAAAATTACTGTTTTTGTTTAATGTTTATGCTAACTAACAAATTATCAGCTTATGAAAAGTCAGAAAATTGAACCCGGTTATCTGTTTTCAAAAGGTTACACCAACTACATTTTCGTACTCCTGTTTCTGTTGTACATGTTCGATTATATCGACAGGATGGTGGTAACATCGATGTTTACCTTTATTGAAGCCGAATGGGGAATCAGTCACACCCAAAGCGGGATGCTTGTTTCTGCGGTTTACTGGTCGATTGTTTTACTCACTTTCCCGGTTTCCATTCTTGTTGACCGGTGGAGCCGCAAAAAAACAATCGGTATTATGGCAGTTCTCTGGAGTTTGGCAACATTGCTTTGTGCGTTAACCGGGAATTTCACGCAACTGTTTTTAGCCCGTATTCTGATCGGCGTTGGTGAAGCAGGTTATGCTCCCGGAGGAACAGCCATTATTGCAGGACTTTATCCACAAGAGAAAAGAGCAAAAATGATCGGGTTATGGAATGCTTCCATCCCATTGGGAACTGCATTGGGCGTAGCATTGGGTGGAATTATTGCCTCGACATGGGGATGGAAACATGCTTTTGGAATTGTTGCTCTGCCGGGTTTAATTGTGGCGATCCTGTTTTTCTTTATAAAAGATTATAAAACAGTGCACTTCGAACCTCAGATCAGTGCAAGTGGGCGAAAAAAACTGGGTGTGGGTAAAATACTAAAAGAATTCTCGACAAAACCATCTTTGTTTTATACCTACTTCGGGATTGCATTTGTGATTTTTGTGACCACAGCCATGATTACATGGTTGCCGCGTTATTTTCAGGAAACACTAAACATAACCGAAAAAGCGGCGGGCGTAAAAGCAAGTTCAGTAATGGTACTCGCAATAATCGGGGCCCCGCTTGGCGGTTATCTTTCCGATCGCTGGAGAAAATACAGAGTTCGCGCACGGCTCTTATTTCCGGCTGTAACCACCACCATTTCCGCAATCCTGCTTTTTGTGGCTTTTAACTTTCTGACCGGATTTTCGCAATATATTTGTCTTTTAATGTTTGGGACCATGGTAACTGCCTTTATTTCAGCAGCAGCCGCTGTAACACAGGATGTGGTCCATCCCGGATTGCGTGCTGTTTCTTATTCATTTGCTGTGATTGTTCAAAATCTTCTTGGTGCATCAACAGCGCCCGTTGTAATTGGAGCTATTTATGACGCTACAAGTATTGCAACAGCGATGAAATTGTTACCCATTTCACTGGTAATCGGAGCCATTTTGTTTTTTATCGGCTCTCGTTATTATGAGCAGGATTTGGCAAAGGTTGGAAAAGTTGAACTGGTGGCAGAATAAATATCAAAAACCCGAAAAAAGTCTGATCGCTTTTTTCGGGTTTTTAATTAAGTAGTAATAAGCATTTGATGTAGCTTATTTACCTACACTCACCCCAAGCCACCTAAAGGTGGCTTGGGGTGAGTGTAGATCTAAAAATATGACATTTTATCTTTCTCATTACTATTTAACTTTCACCAGTTTAAACGGTTCCATCAAACCATAACCAGGCAAGAAATAATCAGCAGCGCCGGGCATTTTCCCGGGTGAATAATTCCACGAGTGCGGACCATAAATCCAGTTGTTGGCTTCCTGGTAAAAGAAACCAAATGTATTTTTCAGGCTGCCGGTTACTTTCACTGTAATTTCATTTTCGCCTTCATTCAGGAGCGATGTAACGTTGCATTCGTAAGGTTGCCATGCAATTACACCAGCCGGATTTCCGTTAACGATTACTTCTGAAACCGTGCCGTTCCACCTCTGAAGCTGAACCAAGTAATTGGCTCCGGTTTCTTTATTCACAGTAAAGCTTTGTTTGTACTCCACCTTCTGAGAATAAAACGGCAACCCGTTTTGCAGCCACGAACCCAATGAATCGGGTTCGGCTTTTGCCATTTCGAAACCGGTTATGGCCGGAATTACATCGAAATCGCCCAACAGATAAACCGGCATAACTTCAGCCAGAATATGCATCCGGGGCGCTTTAATTGTCAGTATGTTTTTGCCGGTTTTCAGATATTCACCAACCGCAAAAACCGGGAAACTCTTTTCAATCCAGAAAGTGCCGGGAATCTTCTGCACTTCGTTGCCATTAATAAAAACTTTCCATAATTCAGGTCTTTCAACCACCGCCCTTACTTTTTGCAAGCTTTCTGTATTCATGTTTTGGTTGATCGTGAAATGATAATCTGCTTCAAACCACGAATCAGCTTTAAATAGTGAATCAAGCGCGAGGTAATTTTTTTTGTACTGAATTTTATGCTGCCACGGATTGCCGATTGCCACACCGTTTTCGTTGAACAATCCAATCAGTGCATCCATAAAATAAACATCTTTTTTGGCACTTTTGGCTGTTTTTAAA
Organism: uncultured Maribellus sp.; assembly: GCA_964644015.1. GTDB lineage: Bacteria > Bacteroidota > Bacteroidia > Bacteroidales > Prolixibacteraceae > Draconibacterium. The sequence goes on along the minus strand of CAZXVT010000241.1, from coordinate 3,316 downwards.
TCGAGATAATTCACCATCAGAATATTGTCAGACTCCCGTTTTACCAGCATTGAACCAGCGGGTTCAACCACTGATTCGGTACCTGAAACCGGTTTGAATTCAGGTTCATCTGCTTTTTGTTTTGTAATAGTAAAAAGTGCGCTGCCGGCAGGTTCCAATTCCACTTTAAAAGTTACTTTCCCATTTTCAGCCACAGCAGGATAACGGAAAGTTTCGCCGGTTACCAGGTCAAGCTTTGAGACATATTTTCCACTCAGGGTGAGCTCTGCCGCTGCATTTTCTGATGGATGCGAATTCACCACAAACACAATTTCGCCATCATCCAGTTTTCTGCGCTGGTGATACAACATCCCATTAGAAGTTCTGTCTGTAAGACTAAATTTATCGTTAGTCAGCAATTTCAATGCTTCCGGATTTAAAAGTGATTCAACTGCAATCCAGTTTTCTGCTGCTTTTGCTGCCAGTTCATTTACTGAATTTGATTCAGCTCCGTCAAGCAAAGGAATTTCTTTTCTGAACGAAAGCACTTTGCCTCCGCCATCAATATATTTTCTGAGCAAAACAAAAGTTGAACTGTCCAGATTTTCCATTTCGGCAGGAATCACCACCAGTGAATAATCACGTTTGCCCACCTTCAGGTTTTTGCCATCAACACTTGCCAAATCACGCAGAACTTTTTCAGACCCCAGATCATATTCAAGATGTTGTTGTTCCATTAGATAAACAAAACTTTTAAACCCTTTTCTAATCTCCTGAATGGTTGCATTTTTCTGTTTCCGTGAGAAATACATCCAGGCAGTGGTATTGGGTTGCAGCACCAAAGTTGTATTGATTTGTTCGCCAGCCGACATCGCCATGCTGACACGGCCAATGTAATCACCCATTAATTTATAGTTATTCCACCACGGTTCGTGATACGAAAACGATGGCGGATAATCAAACTTGCGAACACCATTCAGCGAGTAATACGAAAGATGCTGATTCACAAAGTTCACACCCAGAACGCACTGCCAGTCCACCAGTCGTTTCTGGGTTTCGAAACTCATCTCCCAGCCACCGCCACCATAAGTTTCACTTAATGTGCGTTTCCAGCCGGCCTGGTTGGCAGCGCTTCGCAATTCACGCACAGCACGGTCGTTCCCGAATTGTCCGCCCAAACCGGCGGTATCAAGCCGGTTGCCTAACATATCGATTCCGGGCATCTGGTGCCAGATATAAAAAGCTGCCTCATCCATTCCATCGGTAGGTTCAGGCCAGCCGTGTTCCCAGTAATGACCAGTCCAGTCAAGATTTTTTTCTTCGCAGTACTGATGCCACGGTTTTGCCCAGCGGTCGATAAAAAGTTCCACCAGCAATTCGTAATAATCATGGCGAACCTTTTTCCAATTGCCGGTTTCCTCCACCAGCGACGGCAGGTTTACTTTCAGATCGTAACCCCAGCGTTGCTGAAATACGTCAAACAAATCGGGTGTCCAGCGCAAAACGGTACCCCGCGACATGGCTGCTTCCAGATTGGGTTCATCGGTAAATATCCCAGGTAAAGTTTGCCCGAAATCAGCCAGATTTCTTTCGTAACCTTTGGTCATAGTCAATTCCAGAAACTTTTCAGTTACACCCGGATAAATCAGATCGACATAAGTAAACTCTCCATACCACGGCGATTTTGCCGGATACGTTTTTCTGAAAATATAAAAAGTTCCCTCTTTGCCGTTTTCAGCAGCGATTGAATGTGTAATATCCTCAAAACCTGTTTCGGTTTTTATTAAAACCACCCCGATGGTGTCAGACGAAACCACATTCAGTTTTTCCTGAATTTCAAGACTCATTCCTGTTCCATGTTTGTACGAATCGGGCATTTCAGCCGGAACATGGCCACCTGCAAACCCGGATGGATAGGAATTTTCATCATAAATCCACACTTTCATGCCCAGTTCCTTCCCTTTCTGCACGGTGTAATCAAACAGGTGAAACCAATCATCAGAAAGATATTCGGTGAGCAATCCCGGGCGTGGATGCACAAAAACACCACCAATTCCGGCTTTCTTAAACTCTTTCATTTGAAAATCAATTCCCTCTTCCGAAATCTGTTCATTCCAGTCCCACAACGGTGCGCTGCGGTATTCGGCAGGTGGATCAGCAAACAGCTTTTTCAGTTCTGTAACCGAATTGATTCCTTCGGCTGCAGGTTTTTGTTTGCAGCTCCAGCTTGCAAAAAGCAAAAAAACTACTGCCAGTAAATTGATTAAGTTCGATTTCTTCATAGGTTTATTGTTTAAATCTGATTTTACTTTTCCCCAAATCAACCGAAGTTGCCACAGCAATTCCGCGCTGATTCTTTTTATCGACTGCGCAATAGAAATGATAAACCACGCCGTTCCATTTAATTACATACGGTTTGTGGGCATATTGACTATCAAAATCTTCGGAAGGCTGAATAAGATTTTCGCCCGTCCAGTCGGTCCAGTGAATAAGGTCGGTCGAACAGGCAAACCTGTCGAAAGCACCACGGGTGTTTTGCCAGAATGCTCCAAAATAAAACATTACCCAAAGCGAATCGATTTTCTGGATAAAAGCATCGCCGGTGATTCCCTGGTGATGATTGAGAACCGGATCTTTTCCATGTCTTTTCCAGTTTACCATGTCATCAGAAACAGCCATCCCGATCCGTTCTGCACCTTTGTCGGGTTGCAAACTGTCGCCCTTTGCGTTGTAATACATTAAAAACCTGTGGCCTGTCAGTTTTGACTGATCCTGAATTACTGTGCTTTTATAAATGGTTTTGTTTTCCCACCAACGAACATCTTTATCGGTTGATTTCAACACTGGTTTTTCCAGTCTCTTCCACTCATGCGGAATTGCCGGGTCCGTCGCCGAAAAAGCAATTCCCACCGAAAGCAAGCCCGCTTCGTAACCTTTGCTGTCGCCGCCGAGGTAACTCATCCAGTATTGATTCTGAAACGGCTGCCATTCGTAAGTTCCACCCCATTCAGTATCCTGCAGCGCGATGTAACCGGCTTTCTGCGTGCGGTCCCAGTCACTTTCATCTGAAAATGCCATCAGTTTCCCGGTGGTTTTCCAGTCCAGCAGGTTGTCACTTTCGACCAACCAGGTTTCGTAGCCCGTTCCGTCAAAAACAATGTAAGTCATGAACCACTTCTCCCCTTTTCTGAAAACAGAAGGTGAATCCACCATTTTTGTGTCGTTATCCGGAACCAGCACCAAACCATATTTGAAAGGCGTTTTCACCTCGTTGTAAACAGCTTCCATCACCGATGCTGAAACCTTTGAAAAGGCTTTCTGTGCAACTGTTTCAGGT
>CAZXVT010000240.1:0-5863 GCA_964644015.1 uncultured Maribellus sp. | reverse complement strand
GGTTTCGGTGAAATAATTAAATTTGAAACCTGTCATTTAAAAACAAAAACTAAGAAATGGGAAAAATTATATCGCTGGCAAACCAGAAGGGGGGGGTTGGTAAAACAACAACAACCATAAACCTTGCGGCAAGCCTTGCAGTTCTGGAGAAAAAAGTACTGATTATTGATGCTGATCCCCAGGCAAATGCCACTTCAGGACTGGGATTCGATTTAAAAAATATACAGTCGAGCATTTATGAATGCATCGTTGACGAGGTGGAAGCAGAGAAAGTAATTCTCAAAACCGAAATCGCCAATCTTGATATTATTCCTTCGCATATCGATCTGGTTGGCGCCGAGATTGAAATGCTGAATTTACCAAACCGCGAAAAGGTACTGAAAAGCGCCATTGAACATTTGAAAGAGAGCTACGATTTTATCCTGATCGATTGTTCTCCTTCGCTTGGGCTGATTACGGTTAATGCACTCACGGCTTCCGATTCGGTGATTATTCCGGTACAATGCGAGTATTTTGCACTCGAAGGTTTGGGAAAACTGCTGAATACAATTAAAATCATCCAGAACCGTTTAAATAAAAACCTTGAAATTGAAGGATTCCTGCTGACTATGTTCGACAGCAGGCTCAACCTTTCAAACCAGGTTTACGAAGAAGTAAAACATCATTTTCAGGAAATGGTTTTTGAAACTGTGATTCAGCGGAATATCAAACTTGGCGAAGCACCGAGTTACGGTAAACCGGTAATTTTATACGATGCAAGTTCAAAAGGCGCAATTAACCACATGAATCTTGCCCGTGAAATTTTACAGCGAAACAAAATGACCCAGCTTGGAATGGAGAATAATTTAGTGATTCATTGAGTTTTATGAGTACAAAAAGAAATGTTTTAGGACGCGGGCTGGGTGCGCTGATCGACGATGCGGAAAAAATGCAGAACAATGCCGGCATCAACGAAATAGAGCTGAGCATGATTGAGGCAAATCCTTTTCAGCCAAGAACCCGTTTTGACGAGGAAGCTTTAAATGAACTAGCCGCATCTATCAAAGAAATTGGCCTGATTCAACCCATCACACTGCGAAAAATCGGCGATGACAAATACCAGATAATTGCAGGTGAACGAAGGTTCAGGGCTTCGCAATTAGCCGGTTTACAGGCAATTCCGGCATACATTCGCAAAGCAAAAGACGAGGGAATGCTTGAACTAGCGCTGGTGGAAAACATCCAGCGTGAAGACCTGAATGCCATCGAAATTGCAATGAGTTACCAGCGCTTGTTAGATGAACTGCAATTTACCCAGGAAGAACTGAGCACAAGAATCGGGAAAAACCGGTCGACAATTGCCAACTACCAGCGCTTGCTGAAATTACCGGCATTGATCCAGAAAGGAATCATTGAAAAACAAATTTCAATGGGCCATGCACGGGCCATTATTAATATTGAAGATGCAGAAAAGCAGTTGAGTATTTTTAGCTTGATCGTAAAAGATGGCCTTTCGGTAAGAAAGGTGGAAGAAATGGTCAGGAACCTGGATGAAGAAGAAGTTTCAAACAATAGAAATTCTGCCAAGGTAAAACTCTCAAAAGAGTTTCAGCAGGTAAAAAAACAATTGGGGCATCATTTTGCTGCAAAAGTCAATCTCACAGTTAATAATAATGGAAAAGGAAAGATTGTTATCCCGTTTAAATCGGCTGACGATCTGGACCGAATCATCAGATTAATAGAAAAACATCAGTAAACACCCGGAGTTTGCTCCGCCGGTGTTCATTATAAAAAGTGGATTACATCAAAAGTGTAAATAAAATCATTGTCTTTTCCGTACTGGTTTTCCTGTCGGTGAACCTGTATGGTCAGAAAACTGAAACAGATTCGCTTCAGTTTAAAATATCGGAGGAAGTGAAAGAACCACATTCTCCGAAAAAGGCTGCGATGTATTCCGCTATTATTCCGGGTTGGGGACAGGCATACAACAAAAAATACTGGAAAATACCGATCGTTTATGCCGGTTTTGGTACAATCGGATATTTTATTGGATGGAATAATCGCTATTACAATACTTATAAAAATGCCTACATTGATCTTACCGATGATGATGAGAACACAGATTCTTATCTTGATATTTTGCCCCCTGGTTACGATTTAAATAATCCGACTCATGTTGAAAACTTAAAAACGGGTTTATACAAAAGTCAGGAATCATTTCGCAGAAACCGCGATTTGCTGATAATCAGTATAATTGGTTTTTATGGGTTGAATATTATTGATGCCAGTGTGGATGCGCACTTTTTTGATTTTGATATTAGTGAAGACCTGACAATGAATTGGCAGCCAACAGTTCAACCTTACAGAAAAGAGCTGGTTTATGGCGTGAATTTCACTTTTAATTTTTAAGTTTGAAGAATGACTAAAAAACAAACTATTATAATAGCATTGCTGTTTGCTGTAATCAACGTTTTTGCACAGGCAGAACCTGAGCTAAATAACATTGAAACAGCAGTTTTAGCAGAAAACGATACAGTGGCGCCGGTTATTTCGGTGGATGAAGAAGAAATCAGCGTTTTTTCTGCAAGACTTGATAGTTTTAACCAATCCTGGGAAGTAAAAAATGCCTTCAGGTTAGATACGCTGGATTATCATCTTGTTGATGAATACCCTAAAAACATACCCGATTCAATTTATGTGCAACGACTTCAAAAGGCACAGCAGGTTATCGACTTGTCATACAATCCTGCTGTATTGAGTTTTATCAAGATGTACACCGAACGGAAACGCGACCAGGTGGAACGAATGTTGGGACTTTCGGATTATTATTTTCCGATGTTTGAGGAATTTCTCGACAAACACAACATGCCGCTCGAATTGAAATATTTGCCGATTATTGAATCTGCTTTGGATCCCCGGGCTGTTTCAAGGGCTGGTGCCGTTGGTTTGTGGCAGTTTATGTTCGGAACTGCAAAGTTGCTGAATCTAGAAATCACCAGTTTTGTAGATGAACGCCGCGATCCTGTAAAGTCTTCGGAAGCAGCGGTTTTGTATCTGAAAAAGCTTTTTAATATTTATAACGACTGGTACCTTGCCATTGCTGCTTACAATTGCGGGCCAGGCAATGTTGACAAGGCAATCAGACGTTCGGGTGGAAAAACTGGTTATTGGGAGATTTATAATTTCCTGCCCAAAGAAACCCGTGGTTATGTTCCTTTGTTTATTGCCGCCACATACGTGATGAATTTTTATGGCGAACACAACCTCACACCTCGTGTTCCGGCAATGCCTACAAATGTTGATACCGTGATGGTGAACCGTTATCTTCATTTTGACCAGGTTTCATCGGTTTTAAACTTCAATCACGAAAACCTGAAAGCGTTAAATCCGATGTACAGAAGAGGCGTAATTCCGGCAACCGCAGAAAAATCGTATCCTTTGGTTTTACCGCATGATAAAGTAGCTGAGTTTATCGATAATGATACTGCGGTGTTTGCCTGGGAACGCAGTAAATATTTCCCTGATAATAAACTAGCCGGGCCGGTTGAAAAAAATTCGGGATATTTTGTGCCCGACGATGTAAAAGGTAAATCAAAAATCACATACACAGTTAAGTCGGGCGATACAGTGGGAGGGATTGCCAAAAAATATCATGTTAGTGTTAACGATTTGGCATATTGGAATAACATCCGGAAAAATATGATCAGGGCAGGTCAAAAATTGGCAATTTATGTTCCTGAAAAAAGCAAGGCAAAATTTGAAAATACCGCGGCAAAAACCGAAACTGTTGGTTCTGCAATTGCAACTATTGCGACAGAAGCATCCGGCGATTTTGATTATTATACTGTAAAACGTGGTGATACGCCCAGTGAAATTGCGCGTCAATTCGGAATGAATCCTGAAGATATTATGTCACTGAATGGAATTTCGAGTGACAAAGGTTTGCAGATAGGTCAAAAACTGAAAGTCAGGAAAAAAATCTGATTTATTCAGCCAGTTCCATAAACTTCTCAGCCAGCTTCCGGCGGGAATATTTTTCATAAGCACCGGGTTCAACTGTAAGTTTTCCTTCTTTATATAGCGAATAGTAAAAAAGAACAGCCCTATTAATTTCCGTTTTATCCCTGAAACTTACAGGAATGCCGGCTTTTGTTTCATTCAGAATTATTGAATAATCGGCTTCAGCCGGTCCCAGCGCCAGAATCGGACGTCGCAGCGCAATGTATTCATACATTTTTCCAGGTAAAATTCCTTTTGCATTTGGGGCATCATTCAAAGGAAGCAACAGAACCTGCGATTGGCTTAATTTGTACAATCCTTCTGAATGAGGCAGATGATCATGTATATCGATGTTTTCTTTCAGCCCGTTTTTTTGAATTTCGCTGATAACTGATTCGTCGGTTTGGCCAATCAGCCGGATGCAAAGTGTTTGCTTAAATTCAGCATCCGATTTTGCAATTTCACCCAAAACTTCCCAAAGCAGAGAGGGATTCCGGTCTTTGTTGAATGCTCCAAAATGGGTTATTGAAAATTTTTTATCGAGTGGTGGAAGTTCGAACTGGTAATCAAGCGGGTCAAAGCCATTATTGATCACTTCGACTTTCCGGTTGGCAATTTTTTCAAGACCGGCAGCGCAACCCGGACTGACCGTAACAACATGGTCGGCATTCAAAAGAACCTTCTTTTCAAGTTTTCGGTGTTTATTATCTGCCCATTTTGTCAGACGCAGTTTGTGGTAAAAATCAATATCAGTCCAGGGATCGCGAAAATCAGCAATCCATTTTATGTTGAATTTTTTCTTTAATCCTAACCCAATCAGGTGCATGCTGTGTGGTGGCCCTGTTGTAATAATCATATCGACGGGATATTCTTTCAGGTAGGAAGAGAGAAATTTGATGGAAGGGCGGATCCAGAATTTCCGGGGGTCAGGGATCAGAAAATTTCCCCTGATAAACACCGAAAGACGGCTTTTCCAGTTGCCGTCTGAAGCTTCTGAAATATATCCGGCCTTGAATTTAGCGCCACTTTTTTTACCGGTCAGTTTGCGATAAAAATCATACGGTTCCCAAATTGGCGTTTTCAGTTCAACAATTTGTGGATGAATTTCATTCATCAGACTTTCATCAATAACCGATGGGTCTGGGTTTTCGGGGGTGTAAATGATGGGTTGCCAGCCCAGTTCGGGGAGAAACTTCGACATTTTGAGCCAGCGCATCACTCCGCCGCCGCCGCTGGGTGGCCAGTAATAGGTGATGATGAGCACTTTCTTCATTGACGAAAATTAGAAAAAGAAAACCGGAAAACAATTTGCTGCTTTCCGGTTTTGATATTTAAATCTTTGCAAACAGGTTTTTGTAACTGACCTGTTTCCCGATGATGCTGCTCAATTGACTGATAGCAACACGTTCCTGTTCCATCGAATCGCGGTAACGAATTGTAACCGAGTTGTCTTCCAGAGTCTGGTTGTCAACGGTAACACAGAAAGGTGTTCCGATGGCATCCTGGCGACGGTAGCGTTTTCCGATGGAATCTTTTTCGTCGTACTGACAGTTGAATTCAAATTTCAGGTCGTCAATAATCCGTCGGGCTATTTCGGGAAGACCATCTTTTTTTACCAGTGGCAAAACGGCCAGTTTTACCGGAGCCAGAACAGCCGGTATTTTTAGCACAACACGTGTATCGTTTTCAAGCTGTTCTTCGCAATAAGCTGCCGAAAGAACCTGCAAAAACATGCGGTCAACACCGATTGAAGTTTCAACCACAAACGGAACATACGATTCATTGAGTTCCGGATCGAAATAGCGTATTTTCTTTCCTGAATATTTTTCGTGCTGTGAAAGGTCGAAATCGGTGCGTGAGTGAATTCCTTCCACTTCTTTGAAAC
>CAZXVT010000239.1:0-6096 GCA_964644015.1 uncultured Maribellus sp. | reverse complement strand
GTCAATGACTTGAAGTGCAAATTCAATCTTGTTTTTTGATATTAATTCAATTAAAACATCAATAAGTAAAAGATATCTGTCAATTATTGAAGAAATGCTTTCAACATTTATTAAAAAGGAATAATTCTGAAATCCTGTATAAGCAGGATATATTGCCTTAAAGCAAAGGTATTCATGCAAGAATTCTGGTGTTCCTTCTATTATTGATTCAAAATTGTCTTTGTATCTTACATAGGAGAAGTTACTTTCTGCTTTCTTGCTGCTTTGTTCTATTAAAAAAAGAGCAAGAGGGTCCTTCACTTTTTTTGATAATTCATCCAAAATTAACCAATTATTTTCCGTTCCTGATTTCTCTTGGGTTAATAGAATTCTGTTTTCTGCTCCCCAGTTTGAAAAGCAAATGTTTTTTTCGATTTCATCTAATACTTGGTCTGCACTCTCATATTGGTTTAAAATATAATGACGCTCGTATTTATTCTTAAAACTGATGAATTCATTTAATAATTGAGCGTTCTCTGTAATAGAATACATTAACCACGCAATCTCAGATTCAATATTTCCTGAGTGTGGAACAATATTGTTTGAACGTAGTTTTTCATAGGATTTTGGTAATGGATTAGATGATATAGCTGATTTACCAAAAGGGTGCTGAATTATTCCTTTAATCCTATTTTTGAAAGTTGAATAGTCTGAATCTACTTTCAATTGAGCTAAATAAATGTTTTTATTAGTTCTTGTATAGAAAAGTGTTCTTTTAATCTCGGAATTATTCATAATAGTCAATGTTTATAATTTGTGAGAGGGGAATGAAATAGCTCTTTTGTTTTTTTGTGATTGGATTTGTTGTGTTGGCAAAAACCAAATGTGTTCTTTTTGAGGTTGCATCCATATAGTTATCATTCAATTTATACTCGGTCATTTCTATTTTTTCAGCATTGGGCATAACGTCTGTGTATGGGTTTAAGTACATTTATTTCAGCATCGCTAATTACCGATTTGTCGTCAATTCGGCTGGCTATATGCAGTTTTTGGTATTTCATCAAATCTCCATCCGGGTTTTGCGTTCGCTTTTCTTTTCTCATTTCTGATTTCCTGTCTGGTTTCGTTTTTTGTTGATTTTGCCCTAAATGTAAACACAATCAGTTATTTATACAATACTGCTTTACAAAATATTTTTCAATATTTCTGCACAGTAATTTTCCATTCAATTTGGATGGTTTTGGTAAACTGCAGGTCGATGCGGAGTAGGTTGGTTTCGGTTTGCCGCACGGAGTACTGCGGGTTAATTTCGTAAATTTTGCTGTCGCGGGGCTGCCAGCCATAACCATCGGGCAGATACACAAAAACGTTGTGCGTGCTGCCTTTGGGCCCTACCGAGGTGGCAGTGAGGGTTTTTGTTGCGGCATCATACTTTTCGGCAGCCAGCTCCACCGCGCCCATTTTTACGTGGCGGCTGGTGCCAATAATCTGCGGTTCGCCGGTTTTGGGCCGCAAAGCCAGCAAAGTCACACTCCCGGGATTTACATTCACCTGCAGCGTGTCGGTCACTTCACCCGCAAACCGCTGCTCCCAGAAATCAAAAGCCAGATAAGTTTTAACCGGTGCGGGCAACAGCCTGTTTAATGCCATTGTTCTTTGGAGTGGTTTTTCCCTGTCGGTATTAAAAAACGCCACCACCTGCCAGCTCCCAAACGGACGCTCAATTTTACAGGTAAAAATGGTTTGCGGGTCGTTTTCGGCGAGGTCAATAGCCACGGCATTTTCGGGCGTTGCCGGGAATATCTTTTTCAGTATTTCCATTTTTGCGGGACCGAGGTTCATCAGCCTGTCGCCCGACATGACATTGCCGCCACTGAGGCCAATGAGCGTGGCGGCTGCCTGTGCCTCATGTTCGGCCAGCAGGTCGATGCACACATGGTCGATGTCGTTTGTCCAGGTTTTATTGTTGTAAAACCAGCGTTTCCCGGCCGCACCCGCACTGCTCGACAACCCGCGGAAATACTGTGTCCACGCGTTGTCGGAGTTGCCATAGTTCTGGTCGTATTCCACGCGCATACTGTTGATGTACCCGCCCGAAACCTGTCCCGGCCCGCAATCAAGGATGTGGCATTTTTCGCCGGCGGTTTTCCGCATGATTTCCATGGCACGGCGGTACACCTGCGCGGGAGTGGCACCCGGGTTGTAAAACTGCTGTGCCGAGAAAACCGTCCACGCCACAAAATCCACTTTTATCATCTCAAAACCCCAGCGGTTGGCAAGGGTGTCGATGAGGGCGGTGTACCATTTTTCAGCGGCGGGGTGGGTGAGGTCGAGACAGTAGCGTTTGGGTGTTTCGGTGCGGTACCAGTCGGTGTTTTCCGATGGCCACGGCCCGATGCGCACGGGTTCGCCGTTTTTGTCCTTTAACAGCCAGTCGGGGTGGGTTTTATACACTTTTGAGTTTTCCGCAATCACAAACGGCGCAATCCAGATGCCCGGTTTCAGTCCGAGACTTTTGATGCTGTCGCAGAGCCATTTTAGCCCGTGCGGAAACCGCTGGTTGCCCTGCCAGTCGCCGTGTGTGTTCTGGAATCCCTCATCAATCTGGATGTATTCCAGCCCGAAAGGTTTGAGGTGTTTCGCAGCAAAAACGGCATTTTCGAGAATCTCGTTTTCGCTGAAAACATCCATCGTGTAAAACCAGTTGCACCAGCCGTTTACCACGCTACATGCGGGATTGTCCATTTTTTCCTGCATCAGCGAGGCGTAACTTTCGTTGGTTTTATAAAAATTTTCTCCGGTTATCAACACCAGTTGGTCGGAGCTGATGGTTTGCCCGGCACCGAGGATAAATCCCGGGTTCAGCACCGACTCGGCCACCAGAGAAAGCTGATTGCTGTTGTGTTTCAGCACCTGCAAACGTCCGAGCGTGTTGGCGTTGAGAAGGTAGCCGGCTGTGAGTGCCGGGGTTTTTGTGTCACCAATAAGAGAAATATTCCACCAGCTTTGAGCCGTCAGCGGACTGGCCATTTGCAGCGTGTCGCTCATCACACCGCCTTTGGTTTCACCATACGGTTCGGGCCGAATCCAGGGTTTTGAAAGGTCCTGAATATTTCCCGCGTCGTAATACATTGCGCCGTTGGTTAGGCATTTTTCAGCGTTGCCAAAAAACAGGGCGCCGCCGTTTTGCTGCACCAGCCGCAAGGGTTCGAGGCTGCGGATGTTGATGTTTTTGCCGGTGACATTTTTGTAAACCACCTCAAAACCAATGGCAGGAAGATGATTAAAAAGCGTGATTTGCTGTGTGAAATCGAGCCGGTGGTTTTTGTCGGTTCCGCGGATGACCAGCATTGTGTTTCCTTTGTCGTCGGTGGTTTGTACGGTTTTGTACCGGTAGTTTTTATTATCAGAAATGTAAAGTTTTCCTTCGGGCAAAACAGCATTCACCGCCCCGGCAAACAGCGGTTCTCCTGTAACCGCAGCAGCCGAAAGTTGCCCGGTTTTTTTATCAAACTGAACCGTGTAAAAACTGTTGCTGATTTGCTGTGCATGAACTGAAAACAGCAGGAAGACAAGCATTGCAAGTATTGCCGGTTTCTTCATTTGATTCGTTTTTGGTCGGGACTAAAGGTAGGGAAAAATTTGTTGCGGGCTACGGGTTGCGGGTTGAGGAAGATGATGCTGGATACTGGATGGTTAAGAATTGAGATTGGGAAAAAAGAAAGGAGATTGATTGAGATTTGTGAGATTGATAGAGAAGAAAGTTGATACCTGATACAGGATGCTTGATTTTTTTCAAACGCAGAGGACACAGGGAAATCGCAGAGGGCGCAAAGGATTTGAATTACTTTGCGCCCTCTGTTAAACCTTTGCGTTCTTTGCGTTAAAATGATTGAATTTTGCCAGCAGCCAGCCGCAATTTACTCACTAACTTACTAACTCATTCACTCAATCACGAGTTTACCACTTTTGACTGCCGTTTGCGGTCGTTTTCGTCGAGGAGGATTTTGCGGATACGCTGGTATTTTGGTGTTACTTCGAGGTACTCATCGTTGCGCAGGTATTCCATGGCTTCTTCGAGCGAGAACTTCACTGCCGGGGCAATGCTTGTTTTCTCGTCAGAACCCGAAGCGCGCATATTGGTGAGTTTCTTTGTACGTACAATATTCAGCGTAAGGTCGTCCTGACGGGTGTTTTCGCCAATCACCTGGCCCATGTAAACATCTTCGCCGGGTTCAACAAAAAAGCGTCCGCGGTCCTGTAGTTTATCGATGGAGTAGGCGATAGAAGTACCTGTTTCGAGGCAAATCAGCGCACCGTTGCGGCGCACGCCCAAATCTCCTTTCCAGGGTTCGTAAGCATAAAAACGGTGTGCCATGATGGCTTCGCCTTCGGTGGCTGTCAACATTTGGTTTCGCAGACCGATTAACCCGCGTGCCGGAATGAGGAAATCCATGTGCGAGCGTTCGTTTTTAACTTCGATTGAAACAATGTCGGCTTTGCGTTGGGTAACCAGTTCGATTACTTTTCCGGCAAAAATTTCGGGAACATGAACCGTGAGCGCTTCAATGGGTTCGTGTTTCACTCCGTCGATTTCTTTTATCAGAACTTTGGGCTGACCCAACTGCATTTCAAAACCTTCGCGGCGCATGGTTTCCACCAAAACCGAGAGGTGAAGTATTCCGCGTCCGTAAACCAGGAACGAGTCGGCTGAGTCGGTTTCTTCGACCCGCAATGCCAGGTTTTTTTCAGTTTCCTTAAACAGCCTGTCGCGAAGCTGGCGCGAGGTTACAAATTTGCCGTCTTTTCCGAAGAATGGCGAGTTGTTGGCCACAAACAACATGCTCATGGTTGGCTCGTCAACTTTGATGGGCGCAAGTCCTTCAGGTTCTTCGCCATCGGCAACGGTGTCGCCAATATCAAAACCGTCAAGCCCGAGCACAGCGCAGATTTCGCCACACGGAACCGGCAGTTTTGTTTTTTCCTTGCCCAGACCTTCGAACAGGAAAACTTCCTTTAACGTGGTTCTCTGGATGGTTCCGTCGCGTTTCACCAGCGACACCTGCGAGCCTGGAACCAGCGTTCCGCGGGTTACTTTTCCAACGGCAATACGGCCGATGTACGATGAATAATCGAGCGAGGTAATGCGCATTTGCAGCGAACCTTCGCGGGGTGTTGACGCAGGAATATGTTCAAGAATTGTATCGAGTAAGTATGCAAAATCGGTGGTTTCAGTTTTCCAGTCGGGGCCCATCCAGCCGGCTTTCGAAGATCCAAAAACGGTGGGGAAATCGAGCTGGTCTTCGGTGGCTTCGAGACTGAACATCAGGTCGAAAACCTTTTCCTGTGCGATATCGGGCGTGCAGTTGGGTTTGTCCACTTTGTTAATCACCACGATGGGTTTCAGACCCAGTTCGATGGCTTTTTGCAACACAAAACGGGTTTGCGGCATGGGACCTTCAAAAGCATCCACAATCAGCAAAACGCCGTTGGCCATGTTCAATACGCGTTCCACTTCACCGCCAAAGTCACTGTGGCCGGGGGTGTCGATGATGTTGATTTTTGTGTCTTTGTAACGCACCGAAACGTTTTTCGACAGGATAGTGATACCACGTTCGCGTTCCAGGTCGTTGCTGTCGAGGATAAGTTCGCCCATGTTCTGGTTGTCGCGGAAAAGGTGCACCTGGTGGAGGATTCGGTCAACCAGTGTTGTTTTTCCGTGGTCAACGTGGGCAATGATGGCGATATTTCTGATTTCGGTCATTTTGTTTCTTTTTTTATTTTTCTGAATAAGGCAACAGCGAACTGTTTTAATTGTTTTACAATACGTTACAAAAGTTGCGGAGGTTCTCCGGAACGGGCTGCAAAAGTATAAAAGTTTTGTGGCGCGACAAGTGAAACAGTTTGGTTTAATGGTTTTTTGGCGGAAAATTAATATCGGGGAAGAATCATCGGAAATTTATCCAATCTGGTACGGGTTGAATGTGTGAGTGAGAATACCTAAAAATCGAATCCGTACCGGATTCTGTTTGGAAAATTATTCGGTTTGAAATACAACCCGGTACGGGTTGGTTTATAGTAGCAAAGAATTTCATCGCACGAACAACAACCCGGTAC
>CAZXVT010000238.1:4196-6118 GCA_964644015.1 uncultured Maribellus sp. | reverse complement strand
GCTTATTGTTGGCGGACTTACTGCCCTTCTTTTGCTGGCAATGTTTAATAAAACGCTTGATTATACCTCAACTAACGAATCGTGCAGCGCCTGTCACGTTCATCCTCACGCCGACGCTACCTGGAAACTTTCATCACATCATAACACCCGCACCGGTGTTTCAATTAATTGTGTCGATTGTCATCTTCCTCCCAAAGAGCAAAATTTTAAGTATATCACACGGAAAGTCTATCATGGATTTCATGATTTGTATGTTTACATGACCAAAGACTCGTCTGAAATTGTCTGGTCGGATAAACGATCAATGGAAGCTGCCAAACGGTTTGTTTACGAAGATGGGTGTAAAAAATGCCATACAAACCTGTTCCCTGCAACATTAAATGCACTGGGTGCTGAATCGCACTTAAAATATATGCGCAATCCGGAAAATACTTCCTGTTTGCAATGCCATCTGGATGTGGGGCATTACAGAGGCAAAAAAGGTCTGACTGTGACCGATGAAATAAGCGGTTCAAAAGAGATTTATACTTCTGCGGCCAATGTCGAAGGATTCAAAACTTTTGATGAAAAAATTCCAGGAACTTCAGTTTCCTTTAAAATGGTGGCTGTTCCGGGAGGGCAGTTTGTAATGGGAACTCCGGCTGATGAACCTTTCCGGAATGCCGATGAAGGACCACAGATTAATGTTAAGGTTGACAGTTTCTGGATGGGCGAAATTGAAGTTTCGTGGAGCGAGTATCTCGCATTTTTCAGTGCTACCAGTTCGCAAGGGCGAAAAGAAGCAGTAATTGAGGAATCAACCGATGATCTTGACGCTATTTCGGGGCCCACACCGCCTTGGGGAGCTCCCGATCAGGGCTGGGGAAAAGGAACTTTCCCGGCTATTACAATGAGTCACCATGCAGCTGTTACCTATTGCCGCTGGCTCAGCCAGGTAACCGGGAAAAAATACCGCCTGCCCACCGAAGCAGAATGGGAATATGCTGCCCGTGGCGGCACAAATACACCTTTCTTTTTTGAAGGATCGCCGGAGCACTATGAAGCTAAAGGTTTTTTCAAAAAACTTTTCGGGGCCGATACCACAACGATCAATTCCTACGTGATTTATTCCGAAAACAGTCCTTCAAAAACACAGGACCCGTCGAGAGTGAAACCTAATCCGTTTGGTTTGAAAAACATGTTGGGCAATGTTTCTGAGTTTTGTCTCGATTTTTACGATCCGGCAGTTTATTCAAAGTATCCGAAGGGAGTTGTAAACAATCCGCGCGGACCAAGAAACGGAATGGAATACGTTGTCAGGGGTGGTGCCTACAATTACAGCGCAAAAGATTTGCGTGCCGGACGACGCGAGTTTACACGAACAAAAGAGTGGCTGGTTACCGATCCACAGATTCCGAAAAGCATCTGGTGGTATTCTGACAGCAAAAATGTTGGTTTCAGGGTGATTTGCGAGTATGATAAAGAATTAGTAAAAACCGAAAATAAATAACATAAGAACCATGAATGAAAATCAGTTTTCCCGCAGGAATTTTCTTGGCAAGTCGGCAATAATAGGGGCTGCCGGGATCATCGGGATGAATGCTTTGACATCATGTGCAAAAAAAGTACAGGTTGTGGATTATGCTTTTCCTCCCGAATTGGATAAAGCGCCTGATGGACAGAAATTGAGGGCAGGTCTTGTGGGGTGCGGAAACCGTGGAACCGGGGCAGCTTTAAATTTCCTTTCAGCCGGAAACGATTTGGAACTGGTTGCCCTTGCTGATGTTTTTGAGGATAAAGTATGGGATTGCCGGAATAAACTCAGCAAACAAAAAGTGGAAGTTCCGGAGAAAAACTGTTTCTGGGGATTTGATTCGTATAAAAGCCTTCTGGAAGTGGACCTGGATGTTGTGATTCTGGCGACACCTCCGCATTTCCGTCCG
>CAZXVT010000238.1:0-4186 GCA_964644015.1 uncultured Maribellus sp. | reverse complement strand
CTTGTGTTCAGGCCAAAAAACACGTTTTCATGGAAAAACCTGTTTGTGTCGATCCGGTTGGAGCCCGCCAGATTATTGCAACTGCCAAGAAAGCAGAAAGCATGGGTTTGTCGGTCGTTACCGGTACTCAACGCCGTCATCAGCGCGATTATCTCGAAACCTACAAACAAATTGCATCGGGAGCCATCGGACAGATTACTTCGGCAAAAGCCTGGTGGCTGCAGAACCACGTTTGGTTCCGCACACGCGAGGAAGGCTGGAGCGACATGGAATATATGCTCCGCAACTGGAATAATTTCTGCTGGTTGTGTGGCGACCACATTCTGGATACACACGTTCATAATATTGATATTATTAACTGGTTTTTAGGAAAGCACCCGGTTGAAGCCATTGGTTTTGGCGGCAGGGCCAGAAGGCTCACCGGCGATCAGTACGATTTTTTCAGTATTGATTTTGATTATGGCAATGGTGTTTTTTCACACAGCATGTCGCGTCAGATTGACGATTGTGCCAACACGCTTGGTGAGATGATTGTAGGTACCGAAGGTTACACCAATTGCAAAAACACGGTTTACAATCTCGATGGTTCGGTTAAATGGAAATATGAATATCCGAAAGATAAGGAAGGAAAATCCACAGAAGTGGTGGCTGTTTCTCCGTATGTTCAGGAACACATCAGTTTGGTGACAGCCATCAGAACCAATAAACCGGTGGTGGAAGCCGAGCGGACTGCAATTTCAACCCTGACTGCAATTATGGGAAGAACAGCCGCTTATACCGGGCAGAAAGTTACCTGGGATGAAATGATGAATTCGACCATGAAACTGGGGCCTGAAAAATATGAAATGGGGCCGGTAGCCATGGAATTCCCAATTCCGGTTCCGGGATCTCAACACAAAGAATAAGAAAATGATTTCCGTTGTAATACCACTTTTAAACGAAAGCAGCCTGGTATCAGACCTGATCAGGGAAACAGCTGAAAATCTTCAGCTGACAGGGGAAGTTTACGAAATTGTGTGTGTTGACGACGGAAGTACCGATAATACAGTTCAAAAATTATTACTGTTCAGAAAACAGGATCCGAATGTTAAAATTGTTTCGCTGTCAAGAAATTTCGGATTGCAGGCTGCTTTAACCGCCGGGCTCGATTTTGCAAAAGGCGATTATGTAATTATGATGGACGGCGATTTTCAGGACCCGCCCGAAATGATTCCTGATTTGTTCAACAAAATCAAAGAAACCGGGGCCGATATTGTTACGGCTGTGCGCGAGCAGCGAAACGAAAAATTTTCGCGACGCCTTTACACCGGAATATTTCACAAGGTTTTCAGCAGTGTAAGCGAAAGCGAGCAGATTGCACAGTCGGGCAATTTCAGCATTATGAGCAGGAAGGCGCACCAGGCAATCCTGAAATTCTCCGAACGAAACCGCTACTTGCCGGGAATCCGGAATTTTGTGGGATTTAAACAAGAGGTGATCATGTACGATCGGCCCGAACGTTTGAGCGGAAAGGCAAAAATGAGCCGCAAAAAACTTTTTGCACTCGCTGCCGATGCCATTTATTCTTTCTCAAAGTGGCCAATCAAAGCTTGTCTTTATTTTGGATTATTGGGAATTTTTATCTTTCTGGCAGCCATTGTTTACACCTTTTTCTCAAAAATCATGGGATTGGCGCCGATTGGTTGGTCGTCGATGTTTCTGGCAGTGAGCTTTTTTGGCTCGGTACAGCTTACTTTCCTGGGTTTGATCGGGGAGTATGTTTACAGGATTTTCAAGGAGGTGCAAAACCGACCGGTTTATATTGTAAAAGAAGTGTATGAATAAGCTGAAAGACATATTCACCGGCAGGAATACTTTTGCAGCAAGTCTTTTGCTGGCTGCAATCATCTTGCTATTCCTAACGCCCCGCGCAGCGGTGAATGTGGATGAACAGCTTCATTATCCGCACGCCCAAAAAGTGATAAACTGGTATTTTACTGGTGGAGCTGATAAAACTTGCCTCGACACCCCGGTTACCAACCTGAAATACTATGGACAATCGGTGGATAATTTTACAGCTTTGGTCAACCGGGTTTTCCAGATTGATAACGAGTTTATGACACGTCACTTTACCGGAGCTTTCTTTTTCTGTGTGCTGTTACTTTTTGCAGGATTAACCGGAAAACAACTGACCGGTTCTTATTATGTTTCGGCGTTGATTGTGATTTTTATGCTGGCAACTCCGCGACTTTTCGGACAAGCTTTCGGCAATCTGAAAGACATTCCGTTTGCAGCCGGGTACCTGGTAGTCATCTTTTTTATAATTAAGTATGTTCAGCAACTGCCGCAATCACGCTGGATGACAGCAGTGTGGCTGGGTTTGGCAATTGCCTTTACCAATTCAGTACGGATTGGCGGACTTGTTTTGTTTGGCTATTTGGGAGTTGCTATTTTGTTGATGATTCTTTTGAAACCTTTTTTACTTAAACAAATATTTTCAACTAAATCTAATTTTGTAAGGTTATCGGGCCAGATGCTGACTGTTGTGCTTACCGGTTATTTTGCCGGATTGGTATTCTGGCCCTTTGCCTTGCAGAATGTTTTTGTCAATCCTTTTGAAAGTCTCCGTGTAATGGAGCATTACAAAGTCAGCATCAGGCAGGTATTTGATGGAGAATGGTTGTGGAGTACCCAACTTCCCTGGTATTATTTGCCGAAATGGCTGCTGATTGCAACACCCGGATTCCTGTTAACAGGGTTCGCGGTTTTTTCAGGCCTTTTTTTCTATCAACTTAAAACCAACAGAAAACAACTCTTCACAGAGTTGTTTTTGTTTTTTACTCTCCTGTTCCCGGTTGTTTATGTAATAATAATCGGGGCAAATCTATACAGCGGATACCGGCAAATGCTCTTTGTGATTCCGGTTCTTGCCATTTTTGCAGCATTGGGTTTTTATAAACTGTTCGCCATTCTAAAAAACAGGTTTTTGATTGCCGGAGTTTCGGTAGCCCTGTTTATCATGGTTTTAATGCCTGTAAAACACCAGGTTCAGACATTTCCGGTTGATTACGTTTACTTCAACCAGCTTTTGGGCGGAAACAAAAAAGCTTGGTCGGAATATGAATACGACTATTATTTTCATGGAGTAAAAGAAGCAGCCGAGGATTTGATTGCACAAGCAGGCGGTAATCATTTAATGGTGGCTTCCAATTGCAATCTTTCCAACTATTTCGAAAAACTACCCAATACTTCATTCCGGTATGTTCGGTTTTTGGAGCGCAGCAGCGAAGACTGGGATTATGGAATTTTTGGCGTCAATTATATTCATCCGCACTTGTTGAAATCGGGAAAATGGAAATCGGCCCAAATCGTAAAAACGTATTATCACCAGGGAAATCCGATTGTGGTGCTGATGAAAAGAACCGATAAATCAGATTTTGAAGGAACAAAACTTACAGATTCAGGCAATTATCCCGAAGCAACAGAATTGCTTGAAAAAGCGCTGAAAGCGGATGAAAACAATGTGTGGTTGATTTCATATTTGGCAAAAATTTCGCTGAAGCAGAACGATTTTGAAAGTTTTAACAGATATTTGCAGCAAGGCCGGGCGGTTTACCCTGAATACGAACCGTTCTTTTTATTGGAGGCGCAACAACTTTTTAACAGCGGAAAACTCAATGAAGCAAAATCGGTTCTCGATAAAGTGCTGACAATTAATCCGTATTATAATGTGGCGGCTTCGATGTTGAATGAGGTAAATAAAAAACTGAACGATAATAAATTACAATAACTTAAAAGAAAATCGAAATGAAAAGAGTAAAAAATCTGATGGCAATTATCGCCTCACTTGTTTTAAGCATTCCATTTGTTGCATCGGCCCAGGATGGCGGAACTTACATCGACAGCCTGAATGTTCAGGACAGTTCGTACATGCAACCGCTCACCACAACTACCGAGCAGTCATCGTCAAACAGCACTACAATTATTATAATTGCGGCAATTGCTGTGGTTGCGATTGTTGCGTTTGTAATAATCAGAAAGAAAAAGAAATAAACACTGAAATCAGTTTTGGAAAGACCTGTCTTTTTTGGAGGGCAGGTTTTTTTATTGTTGGGATTCGATACACCGAATAGATGCTAATTTAACGTGAGATCGATGTAAAAAAATCGGTAAAATTATTTGTAAAAACAAGGTTTTGATTATATTT
>CAZXVT010000237.1:0-6220 GCA_964644015.1 uncultured Maribellus sp. | reverse complement strand
GGATAGCACTCGGCAGAACAAAAATTTCAGGATAAAGGACGGATATCGGGTGATGAACAAAGATAAAACGGTGAATTGCCGTTTGTAGCTGCTTTAAATTTTTTTCATTTTATTTTCGGTGCCACCGTTTTTAAACCATCCTGAAAATGAATCACTTTTGTGATTGCTCCGTTTTCATCAGATTCAAATTTAATTTTTGCATTTACCGCCATCCAGAAAAATTCATTTGCAGAAAATGGGAAAAGCTCGGCTTCCATTTGGTCGGTTAATTTTGCCCAAAGCCTGCCATCAATTTCACTGATTGTTAAAATGCCATCAGCGCCATAATCGTAGTTTCCGGCAATGTCGCATAGTTCAGCAGCAGATAATTTTGGCTGCCGGATTTTCGGAGCCTTTATCAATTCTCCGTTCTGGCTGTGTATGGCGTATAATTTTCCGTTTTGGGTTTCAAATTTTACACTTGCATCCACTACTTTCCAGGCAAGTTTATTTTCGGCAACCGGGAAAATTTCCCATTCCTGCTGACCCGATACCTGTGCATATAAACTGCCATTTCTTTCAGTTAATGAAAGTACGCCATCGTTTCCATAGTCATAAAAACCTTCAAAGTTCTTCAGTTGGCTGCGGTTGAGCTTATTTTTGTTTTGAATATTTGCCCACAACGCATCCCTTAATTCGCTTCCCAAATCCTCAACCAACGCATCGCTGTAGTTACTCAGAATGATGATTACATAACCGGCATTTGCATGAAACAGAAAAGCCGTTCGCGTACAGCCTGCAATTCCTCCGAAGTGAATGGATTGATAGTCGGTGCTGATTTTGTGTGTTTTATACAAGCCATTGTACCATTTGTACAAATCGCACGTCGTTGACGATAAATTGCCGGCTCCCACAAATTGCGACATACTGAATTCTGCACCCGGAATAAATTTTCCGTCAACTTTGTTGTATCCTTTTGCCTGGTTTTCGGGTGCAGTGTTGATGACAGAGTACGAGTTTTTCATTTCCAGCGGGTCGAAAATCTGCGTTTGCATAAAGTCGGAATAACTCATTCCGCTTACTTTTTCGATAATATAAGCCAGCAAAATGTAGCCCGATGTACAATATTGATAATTCTCTCCCGGTGGAAAATGCGGTGGCAGATGTTTAAACTCCTCAATCAAACCGGAAATAGGGGTGAACTCCGTTTTAAAATCGTAAGGTCTGTCGTTTACCACATCCACGATTCCCGATTTGTGTTGAATCAAATGTTCAATCGTAATTTTATCGCAGTTCGGGTAATCGGGAATAAACTCCGACAAGGTTGAATGGTAGTTGAGCAATCCCTTCTTTTTCAGTTCGGCAATACAGGCAACCGTAAATAGTTTCGAAACCGATGCCAGATAAAAACAGGTGTTGGGCGTATTTTCGATTTTGTTTTCAATATCGGCATATCCGTATCCTTCGGAGAGCAGAATATTCCCGTTTTGCGCCACCAGCACCGAACCCATAAAATCGTGATTGTTGTAATATTTTTCAACAATTTCAGCAAGTTCGCGGTTGGTTTCGGTATTGTTATTTTGCGCGGTACACGATATAAACCAAAACGGAAATAGCAGAACAGTTATAATTTTTTCCATGTTTTATTGGTTAAAACGTCGATTGTCATTTTAATATACTGTTGCTACCCCTCGTTTGCAACGAGGGGCCAGTGGTTTACCGATTGTATCGGTATTGTATTTTTGTTTTTAATTGTTTCCATTTTTTGGGTTGCAAACCCTGAACTGCTAACCCCTCGTTGCAAACGAGGGAGAGAGGGATGGTTATTATTGTTGCCTGAAATCCTGAACAATTTTTCCATGGTTAAAAACGGTTAGAATCAGGGCATCGACACACAACAACCCGGTTCTATTTTAAAAAAATGGACAAAGGCACGGCAATTGCCAGCATCACTCCGTAGAGTGCGATGATAACAATCGTAAAAATGCCAAAAAATTTAAACAACGATTTCAGATTGGCAAATCCCGCAGTGTATCGATCTTCGTCATTGTTTTTGACAGCTACTTTCATTTGTGCCGAAAACCTGTACAGGTAGCTTACCGGAATCCAGTATATTCCGGCAAACAGCAGGTAAACAATGCCTAGAATCCACATCGGAAATTCGGTTTGCTGCGGAATAAACGAAAAGGCGATAATCATAACCAGCGAAATCAATACCATCAGTCCCATAAAAACATAGCCGAAAATGGCCAGCAGATTGCCCCATTTGGCGGTTTCGGCCAGGTAAAGTTTTATTTCACGGTTTACTGCAAAGGTTTCGGTTGGCTGTGTTTCGAATGTTGTGTTTTCCATAAAGTTTGGTTTTTAAAGTGTTATTTTTTTTGTTTTGGTTTTTGTAACTGCCCCTCGTTTGCAATGAGGGGCCAGTGGTTTTTCGATTGCATCGGGTTAGTAATTTGCGTTTTTTTGCAAACCCTGAACAACTCCCCCCTTTTTACAAACGATGGGGAAATGAGATTCAATTATTTACCCAGTTTTTGAATTTCTCAAATTCTGCATTATTATCTTCAATCCATTTTCCGGCTTCTTCTCCGATTGATTGCGAGATGTAATAACTGAAAGGTTTCACCAGGTTTTCGGTAGCCAGTCCATAGAAAAACGGAACATAAAAATCCCACCAGAACCCCGTGTTTTCCTTTTTCAGTTCGCCTAAAATCGAAAATATTTGTTCGTTGTTTCCGGCAAACAATTCAAGCTCGGTTTTGCCTTTGTTTTCTTCCAGCGTGTTTGACGCCTTCGAAAGGCTGATCATCATTTCGGCAGCGCCAAAATCAGCATCTTTATCGGTTGGAACCGAAACGTTGATGTTCTTTTCCGAAGTTTGAGTTACTCCCAGGTCAATAAAACCCCGCAACGCCTGGTAATTGACTTCTGAGCGGGCTGAGTTGGGTTCCAGCATCAGAAAAAAGTACAATGGCAGCATGGCTTTTACCCGCGATCCTTTTTTCTCCATCACCTGGCTCAGTATCAGATGGCTGCTGGCATGTGATGAATTATTGAGAATGGCTTTGATGGCTGCATCATACGCCTTTTCGGTTTCTCCCGCTTTCAGACAAGTGAGCGCATAATTGTAATACAGCAGGTAATTATCAAAATCTTTGATGGCTTTTTCATACACTTTGATGGCCTTTTTGGTTTCGCCCAGCATGTCAAGCGAATTCCCATACATAATACAAGCGTGCATTTTATGATTATCATTTGCTTCAACAGCCTTTTTGCTGTGGAGTTCTGCATTTTTATAATCCTTCATGGCGAAGTAAGTCAAGGCGATTTCGTAATTCGCCAACCCCGAGTTCGGATCAATTTCCAGCGCCTTTTTGTAGGTTTCAATGGCTTTTGGGTAATTCCCCTCATCATGGTATTTGATTCCTTCGTTTACAATGTCTTGTACCGTGGAAGTTTGCGCTGAAACTGAAATGGCGAACAGTGTAAGCATTAGCAATAAAAGATGCGTGTTTTTCTTCATGTTCTTATTTTTATGTTATATGTTTTTCCGGAATTACAAACTCTGAACAACTTCCTCCTTTTCGCAAAAGAATGCGGGGAGAGAAATCATTCAATTTCGTTAATCCTGTTGTGTTTTTTAATAAACCCGACAATCACCCGGCTGTTGGTCATAAATAAATAACCAATGGCAGCTTTTACAAAGTAGAGGATAATCAGCGGTATTGCAGGGGTTCTTCGAACAAGATCATCCTGCCTGAAAGCGGAATAGATATTTCGGAGCAACTCTGCCAACGAATCTGCAAACATCAGACCCCCGAGAATAATAATGGCGATTGTTAACGCGGTGTTCAACCTGATGTTCAGATCAATTTTTTCATCCCCGAAGCCCTTGTCGAGTTTCAGCGTTTTGATAATCCATCCCGTCCTGAAAATAAACAGCCACAGGATGATGATAAACAACGCTGTAGCGATAAGAAATATAACAGCCAGGTAAATTAACCCCGGAGTGATTTTGCCATCGGGCAGGTGTTCAAAAACTGAAAAAGCCCAGATAAACTGCGGTGTCACACTGAATCCTGAAAAAATAAGCCAAATCCCCAGCAATTTCAGTAAGATGTTCCAGAATGTTTTGATTGTCATAAGTTAGGTTTTAAAGTTTTTATATCAGTTGAATCTGCGCTCAAATTCCTGAATCAAAAGGTCGGTTTCGCTGCCAAAAACTGCAAGGGCGTTTTCGTAAGTCTGGTTGCCGAAAAATGCCAGGAACTTTTCTTTTCCGAACCGCGAAAGCAGCTCTCCGACAAACAATCCCGAGAGCGGGTAGGTAAGTTCCACGGGGTATTTTTGCCAGTTTACCCAGATATCTTTCAGGTCAATTTTTGCGTTGTTGGCTTTTAGCCAGGTTTTTACCATCTCCTCCCGGTTGTTGCTCGACTGGTCGAAACAAACAGCGGTTCCCTCGTTGATGAGGCCTGTTTTTATTTGCCTTTTTCCGAGGTTTCCCGTAATGATGTGCGTGATTTCGTGACCACGGGTTTGCTGGTAGTTGGCGTGAATCACACCATATTGCGGCTGCGCAAAACCGCTTTCGGTTTTCATAATTTTCAGTGCATCTTCTCTCGATTGCCACACAAAAAAGTCAATCTTTTTTGGCAAAACAGCACCAAAAAATGTGTTAATGGTTTCAAAGGCATTTTCGCGCGATTTTGCAAAACGCTCTCTTTCCCCGCTTTCCATGTTTTGAAAATGAAACCTGAAATGGGTGGTTTCGGTGGTTTGCCAGTCGGCAAAAAATGGGTGAAACCCAAATATCAGCCAGTTGTTGGCAGCATATTTGGTGGCGTTTTGGGTGATGTTTAGTTGCGTGGCGGTTTGCAACACTGCCTTTGCATTTTCAACATCCGAAAGCATAAAATACGCGGTTCCCAGGTATCCGGCCGACCACGCTTTCCGCCACGAATTATCGTTTTCGGCCACATATTTCAGCGGCTCAATGGCTTCGGCAAACTGGCCGTTATCCACCAGCGCCCTGCCCAGCACTGCGGTGTAATCCACGTTTTGCGGGTCGTCTTTTAAATACTCACGGGCTTTTTCAATGGTTTTCTCAAATTCGCCGGTGTTATAAAGTTTTGAAAGCTCTTCCGATTTTGGGTTTTGCGCCTGCGCTGCAACGGCAATCAGCGTTAGCAACAACAGCAAATCGGGTCTGGTTTTCTTCATGGTAACTTTGTTTTTTGGTTTTTGTTGCTGCCCCTCGTTTGCAACGAGGGGCTTGTAGTCTGCCGATTGTATCGGTTATTTATTTTGCGTTTTATTTGTTTTCTTTTTTTGGGTTGCAAACCCTGAACAGCTTCGCCCTCGTTACAAACGAGGGGAAGAGGAGGTATAACTACCAGTCAGGAGTTAAGAATTTTCTTTCTCGTTCAGACTCAGCCCACTTATATTGATCAGCTATTTTTTTCTTTAGAAAACTTTTAATTGGTATCATTGCTAAAGTTGCACTAGATTTATTCACTATTTTCAAAATATTTTCCCATCGTTTAGCGTAAAGGTCTCCAAAGTTTACATCACCAGTTACAACACCAACATTTCCAACCCAGTCGATTTCTTTAAATATCTCAATATCGGAATTGACAGATAGAAAGAATAATAAAGCATTCTCAAATCTTTCTCCAAAATGATTCCGTATAGTGTCAAAATATATATTTATCCTTCGTGAGTCTGGATTATATTTTTCAATTTCTTGTAAGATGAATGCAAATGCTTTGTTCAAACTTTCGGGTTCTATATCCTTAAAAAGTAGTGAATGAGCGTGGTCTCCCAATCCCAAATAATAATTATTCTCAATCAGAAAATCACTGGCATCTGTAATAATCTCTTTTATCCCATCGTATTTCCAGATAAATCCGAGATTTATTTTTCTATCTCGTTGTCTATCTATTCTGTCCGAACAAAATTCGCGTAGAAAGTCAATAAGAAATTTTGGATATAGTTTAAAAATTGCTTCAAATCCTTCGCCTTTGTAATCAAATATTTGAGAATGAGAAATTATAAATTGCTGAAAATATGAAAGCTTTATTAAATCATAATCTGATTCGAAAAGATTCAGATTATTTTCAAATATATCATCGTTATATGTTATAACAATATTTAGATTTTCAATCTTTTGTGCAACCTTGCTCAATATCGTCTTTGTAATTTGCTTGTCTATCAAATTGTATTGAGAATATACTTC
>CAZXVT010000236.1:0-6220 GCA_964644015.1 uncultured Maribellus sp. | reverse complement strand
GTTGAAAATACTGGCTGATATTGAAAAAGTCAATTCCCGGATTAAAAATAAATGCCTGCACATCTCTTTTAATCCATCCGCTACCGACATGTTGAAATTAGATGACAAAACCATCCGCACCGAAATAGAAAAGCTGATGGAACACATGGGATATGGAAATCAACCGTATTTTGTTTATAAACACAAAGACATTGAACGGGTGCATTTTCATATTGTTTCAACCCGGATTGACCGCGAAACCAGACGAAAAATCAAAGACAACTTTGAAAGAGAGAAGGTAAAAAAGTTTATTCAGCTATTGGAACAGCGGCATGAGCTGGTTCAAACACCAAACAAAGAGCAAAACTTTACTTTTAATGCCCGCAGCCGGAACATCAAACAAAATCTTGAAAATCTGTTCAGGCACCTGAACCAGATTCCAGAAATCACTTCCAAGGAAATGTACACCGAAGCGCTAAAACTTTTCCTTGTCGAAATCCGCAAATCGGGCCGGGGACATATTGTTGTGGTTACAGATGATTTTGGAAATCCAATCCGTTATCCCATCCGGTTGTCGAATTTTAAGGAGGGACCGAAGTTTTATAAAGGTTTACAAGCTGAAAATGAAAGCCAGATAAATAAACAGGTATTGGATAAGCTTCAGATAGCGCAGTGGGTGAGGGATTTGAACAGGTTGGTGGAAAAGAGCAAAACTCATGAAACAAATAATAAACTGAGGGTAAAAAGAAAGGGTAAACGTCAACGTTTTTAAGGAATTTGGTTTAAAAATTTCTTCTTTTTCTTCCAAAAACATCAGTTACTGATATTTGTATGTCGCCATTACTAAATTCCATACTACTAGGTTATTGTCGAATCGTGTTGATTGTCTTTCCAATCAAAAAATCCAAAAGAAACCAAATTTCTGACTTGTTCATCCTGAATTGTTCCATGAAGCACTTTTTTACATCACATTTTACTAATTTAGGGGGTTTAATAAAATAACGATACAGCCAACCTCAGGCATTAAACAACCTAAGTTGAGCAAAACCAAAAACTGAAATTTAACTCGATGGCTAAAAAGCAAATTAACGATAAAGCGATTGAAGTAATCCTTTGGGATGCAGCGAATAAATTGAGAGGCAGTGTAGAGCCTGCCGAATATAAGCATGTTGTTTTGGGACTGATTTTCCTGAAGTTTGCCAGCGATAAGTTTGAAGCACACCGTGCCAAACTGATTGCCGAAGGCAAACAGAAATACATCGAAATGGCTGATTTCTACAACATGCACAACGTGTTTTTTCTCGAAGAAACCAGCCGCTGGAGTTACCTGATTAAAAAGTCGAAGCAAAACGATATTGCACTGCTCATTGATACAGCCCTGCACACCATTGAGAAGAACAACAAAGCCCTGAAAGGCGCTTTGCCAGACAATTATTTCTCGCGTTTGGGACTGGATGTTACCAAACTGGCCTCGTTGCTCGACACCATTAACGACATTGACACCACCCGCGACCCAAAACACGATGTAGTGGGAAAAGTGTATGAATACTTCCTCTCAAAATTTGCATTGGCAGAAGGAAAAGGGAAAGGAGAATTTTACACACCCAAAAGCATTGTAAACCTGATTGCCGAAATGATTGAACCCTACAAAGGCATTATTTATGACCCTGCCTGTGGTTCGGGTGGCATGTTTGTGCAATCCGTTAAGTTTATTGAAGCACACCACGGCAACAAAAAAGAAGTTTCCATTTACGGACAGGAATACACCAACACCACTTACAAACTGGCAAAAATGAACCTTGCCATACGCGGCATTAGCGGTAACCTGGGCGAAAAGGCCGCCAACACTTTCTCCGACGACCAGCACAAAGACCTGAAAGCCGATTTTATTTTGGCCAACCCGCCTTTTAACCAAAAGGACTGGCGCGGTGAAAACGAATTAATTGACGACCCGCGCTGGCGTGGTTACGATGTGCCACCCAAAAGCAACGCCAACTATGGCTGGATTTTAAACATGGTAAGCAAACTCAGCGACAACGGTGTGGCAGGTTTTATTTTGGCGAATGGTGCTTTGAGCGGAGGTGGCGAAGAATACAAAATTCGCCGTAAACTCATTGAAAACAACCTGGTGGAAGCCATTCTGGTATTGCCACGCAATTTATTTTACACCACCGACATCAGCGTTACACTTTGGATTATTAATAAGAACAAAAATGCCCATACCCGGAAAATTGGTGACGAAACCCGAAATTACCGCGACAGGGAAAAAGAAATCCTGTTTATGGATTTGCGGCAAATGGGTGAACCTTTTGAAAAAAAATACACGCAATTTTCGGACGACGATATTCAAAAAGTGGTTTGCACTTACCACCAATGGCAGGTTTCGACTCCGCTCAACCTGACAGCTTATGAGAATGTTCCCGAATTCTGCTACTCTGCAACCTTTGACGAAGTGGCCATTAAAGATTTTTCACTCGTTCCAAGCAAATATATTGAGTTTGTTAACAGGGATGAAAATATCGATTTCGATGAAAAAATGAAGATTCTGCAAACCGAATTTGGTGGATTGCTGAAAGCAGAAGAACAATCGAAAAAAGATTTGTTAAATGTTTTTGATTTGTTGGGCTATAAAATTGAATTGCAATGAATGACAAGCAATTAGAACTATTCGATTTTGAAGATGAAATTTCTCTCTTTGAATTAATCGGCGAAGAATTTCTTCCCGACGAATATTATGAAATTGAATATAAATCAGCCAAAGATGGATTTCCGAAAGAACTTTGGAAAACCTATTCAGCTTTTGCCAACACAAATACAGGGTTCATTATTCTGGGTGTCAGCGAGAAAAAAGGAATCATCAAAGTTGAAGGATTAACTGATGACCAGATTAAAAGATACAAAAAGCATTTTTGGGATGACAGCAATAACCCGAATACAATAAGCAGAAACCTGCTAAAAAATAACGATGTAAAAGTAATTTCATTTGATGGGAAAAAGTTGCTCGCTTTAAGGATACCTTTTGCAAGTCGTACTGAAAGGCCAGTCTTTCTTTCCCGCAATCCTTTTGGAAATACTTATAAAAGAAACCACGAAGGCGATTACAGGTGCACCGACGAAGAAGTAAAAAGAATGCTGGCCGACTCAAGCGCCGAATTAAAAAGAGACAGCCTGATTCTGGAAAACTATTCTGTTACAGATTTTGACCCCACAAGTATTAAACAGTTCCGTCAACTGTTTGTATCGTCGAAACCGGGACATCCGTGGCATGTTTTAAGTGATTTGGAGTTACTCAAAAAAATTGGAGCATACAGAACCGAAAGAAAAACCGGTAAGGAAGGTGTTACTTTAGCCGGTTTGCTGATGTTCGGTAAAGAAGACAGTATAAAAGAGCAGGAAGCTTTACCTGATTATTTCCCCGATTTCAGGGAGCGGCTTACCACCGACGAAAAAATCCGCTGGACCGACCGCATTTACCCCGATGGAAGCTGGGAATGTAACCTGTTTCAGTTTTATCTGAAAGTATGGCCAAAGTTATCGTCAACATTACCAAAACCATTCAGGCTCGAAAATGACGAGAGGGTTGATGAAACGCCCACACACATTGCACTGCGTGAAGCTTTTGTGAATGCCCTTGTACATACCGATTATTCGTTGAGCGGAAATATTATTATTGAGCTCGACACCGAAAAATTTGTTTTCTCAAATCCCGGCACACTCCTGGTTTCGTTGCAGCAGTATTATGCCGGTGGCATAAGCGAATGCCGTAACCCATCGCTCCAGCAAATGTTTATGCTGATTGGACGAGCCGAAAAAGCAGGCAGCGGTGTCGATAAAATTATGACCGGTTGGCAGGATTCGCATTGGAGAAGACCTTTTTTACAGTTAGAATCGCAACCCGACAGGGTGAAACTTACATTGCCGATGTTCAGCGTGATTCCCGAAGCCGTGTTAAACGAACTAAATGAAGTTTTTGACGATGTTAGTTTTCTGTCCCCCGACGAGCTGACCGCTTTGTCGTTTTGTGTAATTGAAGGTTCCATCTCCAACCACCGGTTGCAGTATGTTTTGAATATGCACAGCGCCGATATTACCGGATTATTAAAAAAATTATGTACCGCCGGTTATCTTGAATCGGATAACAATGGCCGGTGGACAATTTACAAGCTAAAATCGAAGGTTGACACCCCGGAAGAAAAGGTTGCAACCTCTTTTAAAAGTACTGAAAACCAGTATGATATTAAAGAGAAGGTTGCAATCTCGGGTGAAAAGGTTGACACCTCGGGCAAAAAGGTTGCAACCTTCAATATTACCGCTGGTAATCAAATTAATGCTGATGAAAACGTTGCAACCTCCGATGGAAAGGTTGACACCCTAACAAGAAAGGTTGACACCCCGGAAACAAGAAAGGTTGACACCTCGGAGAGAAAAGTTACCGCACGTTTGAATAAAGAAGAACTGGAAACATTGATTATGCAGGTTTGTAAAAACAACTATATAAAAATGGAAGAAGTGGCAAACAGGATTGGCAAGTCGGTTGATTACCTGAAAAACAAGATTTTTCCTGCAATGATTAAGGATGGCAAACTTGAAAAGAAATATCCATATACCCACAACCACCCTGAACAGGGCTACATGACCAGCGAGGATTATGCGGAAAAACTATAAACCACTTGGCAAATACATTCAGCTTGTAGATGAGCGAAATACTGCATTGGAAGATTTGCCTTTGATGGGTTTAAGCGTTTCAAAAGTTTTCTTTCCAACAATTGCAAACCTTGTTGGTACGGATATGAAAACGTACAAAATCGTTTATAGAAATCAATTCACATACATTGCTGACACTTCAAGGCGTGGAGATAAAATTGCAATTGCATTAAATGATAGGTTTGATAAAATGCTTGTATCTCAAGCCTATACTCCTTTTGAAATAAAAGACACCAACGAACTTGACCCCGAATATTTAATGATGTGGTTTCGCAGACCTGAGTTTGACCGATACGCAAGGTTTAAAAGCCACGGAAGCGCCAGGGAAATTTTTGATTGGGATGAAATGTGCAACACACTTTTACCCGTTCCCTCAATCGCCAAACAACGCGAAATAGTGAAAGAATACAACGTAATTCAAAACCGCATAGTCCTTAACCAGCAACTGATACAAAAACTCGAAGAAACCGCGCAGGCAATATATAAGCAGTGGTTTGTGGAAGGAATTGATTTGGAGAATTTGCCTGAGGGGTGGAGGGTTGATAAACTAAAAAATCTCTGTATAAAAATTGGAAGTGGTTCAACACCGACCGGTGGTAAAGAAAGCTATTTTAATTCTGGTATATCACTTATAAGAAGCACTAATGTTTTTGACTTTATTTTTTCATTTGAAGATTTAGCTTTTATAAGTGATAAACAAGCTGACAAACTCAAAAACGTTGAGGTAAAAGAAAATGATATTCTTTTCAATATTACTGGTGTTTCAGTTGCACGTTGTTGTATGGTTCCAAATAGTGTTTTACCGGCAAGAGTTAACCAACATGTAATGATTATTAGGCCGGACAATCTGCTTAACATTTCATTTTATTTGCTTTTGAATCTTTGTTCAACTGACAGTAAAAATGCTTTGCTGGGAATTAGCCAATCAGGCTCAACAAGAGAAGCTATTACAAAATCAGAAATTGAAGAATTTGAGATAGTTGTTCCTGAAGCTGATAGACTTAAAGAGTTTGAAAGCAAAATGCAAAAGATATTTTCCTTTAAGGATTTGAAATCATTAGAAAACAAAAAGCTAGCGGAACTGAAAGAATTGCTTTTATCGAAATTGGCTACAGTAGAAAGTTAAAAAATGGAAAGGCAAACGAATATTAATAGGTTACATCGGGTAGCACAGTTTGTTCTATTTGTTACTTCTTATATTCCATTGTTTTTGTTAATCTGCCTAAAGCAGATTTATGGAAATAAGGAGTTTCTTCGTTGGGGAGGCATAAACCTCGATTCAATTTCGATTTATTTTCAAAAATTTGGGTTATCTACTTTTTTAATTATTCTCTCATTATTTGGATTGATTGGCTGTTATTGGCTCTTTAACAATCTTGAAAAAGATTCAAAAAACGGAGAAAATGTTACCATCAAGGAAATAAGCAATCGCAATAGTGAATCAATTGGATATATTGCAACATACATTGTACCTTTTCTATTTCAAAATTTCAACAATTGGTATGAGATTGCTGCTTTTGTGTTCTTGATGGTAATC
>CAZXVT010000235.1:0-6293 GCA_964644015.1 uncultured Maribellus sp. | reverse complement strand
TTCTCTGTTATTCTATTTTCAATTCGTAAAATTACGCTCAAAGTAATCAGCGATGATTGATTTCGCATCAGAAAAACTTTGATATTCCACTAATTCAATTTTGCCACAACCGGCAATCATCGCAGAAAGCCTTTTATTTTCGCCCGGTCTGAACAAACAAAGTACATTTTTACCACTTTCCACCGCCCGCCCGATTTCATATCCAACTCCCATCGAAACCTGGGTAACTTCTGCCACCAATACATCGGCCGATTTCAGCCATTCAAGGTCACGGTCGTGAATAAAACTGTCATCCGGCCCGTCGTCACCGGTTTCAGTAAGATTGGCATCACCAATGTGTTCAGTGAGAACTTCGCCAAAATTGCTCAGAAAACCAATGATTTCGTGATAAAGTAAGGCATCGTTTCTTCCTCCCCTGATTGAACCTGCAAAATAAATTTTCATTTCCGAAGAATTGGCTTTACTGAATTTATTGGTTTAAGTAAAATTCGGATGAAAATAAATATAATCGGCTTAACTTAGCACTAAAATCAGCAACTAAATTTTAAACCGATGAATAAAACTGTTTATTGGTCGCCGAGAATCCTGACGATTTTCTTTATTCTTTTTGTGAGTTTGTTTGCTCTCGATTCCTTCAATTCCGAAAATACCGTTGCAGAAAACATCGCAGCATTCCTGATTCACCTTGTCCCTTCCTTTGTATTGTTTCTTCTGCTTTTAGTCGCCTGGCGGCTTGAATGGACCGGGGCAATTGCCTTTGCTGCATTGGGTATTACGTATATAGTGATCTCGTGGGGCAGGTTTACATTTATTACTTACCTGACAATTTCAGGCCCGCTGTTTTTGATTTCAATACTTTTTTTAATCAGTTGGATAAAAAAAAATCGCACGGATAAACCAGCCCAATAAAAAAAAATAACACCGGAAAGTTGGCAACTCACCGGTGTTATTTCTGATATTGAAAATCATCTGTTATTTTGCCGGAATCACTTTCCCGGGGGTAAAATTGGCTGCATAAGCCGTCGGAGAATTTAATTCTTCAATCGCCCTTTTCAACCCCTTGTCATCCTGCAAGGCAGCCTTTATCGCCCCTTTCTGATAATAATAGCGCGACACAATTTCATCTTTCAGCAACTCTT
This sequence comes from uncultured Maribellus sp., assembly GCA_964644015.1. Classification (GTDB taxonomy): domain Bacteria; phylum Bacteroidota; class Bacteroidia; order Bacteroidales; family Prolixibacteraceae; genus Draconibacterium. Next base: position 5,154 of record CAZXVT010000235.1, on the reverse strand, counting down.
TAATTTCTTCGCTGAACTGTTCAGCATCTTTCTCAAAGCTGGGCTCCAGCTTTATTTTCAAAGCTTCAAACTCTTTTTCTGCCAAACCGTAATATTTTTCTCTTTTTGCAAGTTTTACCAGTTCTTCAAATTCATTCTGAGAATCAGATTCATACTTAAAATTGTTCTCCTTTGCAAAAGCGATAAATTTCTTGTAGGTATCGTCCGTAATCCGGAATTCTTCAGGAGGGGCAATTGTTGGATTTTCAACGGCAAAACGGGTGGCAAAATCAAATACAAGGAACTGGTTGATGAGTTCGATGCTCAAATTACTCACCATCTCCCCTTCAAATTTTATATCAGGAGCCACACCTCCGCCATCGTAAACTTTTCTTCCTTTTTTAGTCTGAAATTCTGTGATCAGCGAATCAGGGATAACCCCCACACTGCCATCTTCATTGCGGTGTGCATAATCCAGAGCCTGGATACAGCGTCCGCTGGGAATGTAATATTTGGCAGTAGTGACTTTTAACTTTGAATTGTAGCTCAAATCGCGGGTTGTTTGAACAAGCCCTTTCCCAAAAGTGCGTGTTCCCACGACAATTCCGCGATCGAGATCCTGGATGGCGCCGGCAACAATTTCAGAGGCCGAAGCCGATCCGCTGTTGGTAAGAACTGCGATCCGGATTGTTGTGTCAAGCGGTTCGGATGTAGCTCTGTAAACCCTGTCCCACTGAGTTACTTTTCCTTTTGTGCTGACAATTTCCGACCCTTTTGGCACAAAAATATTGACAATATCCACGGCTTCATTGAGCAAACCACCGGGGTTTCCACGCAAGTCAAGAATCAGCGACTGCGGATTATTCTTTTTTAATTCGGTAAATGCTTTCTTTACTTCTGCCCCACAGTTTTCTGTAAAACTGGATAACCTGATGTATGCGGTATTGTTATCAAGCATTCCATAATATGGTACTGCGCCAATGGAAATCTTTTCACGAATAACATCCACTGTAACAGGTTTTTTATCACCAAAACGTTCATACTTTATTTTTACAGGTTTATTGGCAGGACCTTTCAATAAATTACTGACGTCTTCAGTATTCATCGTGCTGGTTGACTTTCCTTCCACTTCGAGAAGAATATCACCAGCCTTCAATCCATATTTTTGTGCAGGAAATCCTTCATACGGTTCAGCAATCACAATTTTATCCTTCTGTTTGCTGATAAGCGCCCCAATTCCGGCATATTCACCCGTTGTCATAAACCTGAAATCTTCCATCTGGTCTTCAGGAATATAACTTGTATATGGATCAAGCGATTCAAGCATTTTATCGATACTGGTTTTTACCAGTTTGTTCGGGTTCACGTCATCCACATAAAACAGGTTCAGTTCTCTGAACAATGTGTAATAAATATCAAGGTTTTTTGCTACCACAAAATTCTTTTCATCGCGGCTGAATCCAAAAATACCGGCCGAAATCACAAAAATTACAGCCAACCCAATTAAAATCCTCTTTCTGTTCATCTTTTCAATTATTTCTGATTCAAGGAACTCCGGAAAACCGGAGTCGCCAAAAATATAAATTACTCTTTATTATCAGTGTTATTTATTCTGAATATGTTACGTTAATAATTATTAAACAGGCAGAAATGGCATTTGGTTATATGCCTTTTAAACTTTTTTCAAAAAAAATTAAGACTATTTCTCGGCTTACCGGTAAACTTTTGCCATTCAGCGAAAAAACTATTGACTTAACTTTAGATATCTTAAATTTGGATTTATACTAAAATTCAAACAATTTGCTTTTGTTCTAATCTAAAATTATCTAAAACTCATAATTATGAAAAAAGCTGCCATACTGATTATTACGCTCCTGTCAGGAATCTTTTTTAATTCCTGTTTACTTGATTCAGTGAAAGGTGATGGAAATGTCACAGAAGAAATGATCGACGTTGGCGATTTCAATAAACTAGAAGTAAGTCGCGGAATGAATGTTTATATCAACCAGGGACCAGAAACCAAAGTAGTACTGATTGCCGATGAGAATCTACATAAACACATTGATATTTGGGTGGACGATGATGAACTAAATGTTACTACCACCAAAATGCTCAGAAATGCCAAAACGCTGAAAGTACAAATTACAGTTCCTGATCTCGAACAGATAAAAACCACCTCAGGCAGCAATGTTTTTGCTGATTCCACTTTAAAACTGAGTAATTTGAAACTAAAAGCCACAGCAGGCAGCAATATCAGGTTGACAATTGAGGCTGCCCATACAGAAATTGCTGCCAATGCCGGTTCAAATATTTTTCTCGGCGGATATGCAAATTCAGTTTCTGTAAAAACAAGTTCAGGTTCCAATATTAAAGCAGCCGATTTGACAACCGAAAACGCGGAAATAAGAGCCAGCAGCGGAGCCAATATCTGGATGAAGGTCAATAAAACTTTGAAAGCCCGGGTTAGCAGCGGTGCAAACTTCTTTTATACAGGTGAACCTTCGGGTACTGAAATTGAAAAATCTTCAGGTGGGAATGTGATAAAAAATTAGTGCGATTGTAACTTTTGATTGCAAGTGTCGTCCTTTAAAAAACTTTAATCAGAAAAATAGAAAACTATGAAACAAATTCTCTTCTCTCTCTTTGTATTTACCCTTTTAACAGCTTCAGCAGCAGCATTTGCCGAAAAAACAGAAACCCGTAATGTCGGGAAAAACTTTAATGGAATCGATGTCTCTTCCGGAATCGATTTATATATCAGAATGGGAGATACCGAAGAAGTTAAAATTGTAGCCGACGATGATATTATTGAAAAAATAATTACAGAAGTCGAAGGAGGGGTTTTAAAAATCTATGTAAAACAAAACAACTGGTTTAACTGGTCGGGTAACGAAAAACGGAAAGCTTATGTAACCGTTAAAGAATTAAAAAAGGTTCATGCTTCCGCCGGGTCTGATGTTAAATCGGAAAATACTTTAAAAGGCGACGACCTGGAAGTAAGCGCCAGCAGTGGCAGCGATCTGACACTCGACGTTTTTTACAAAAACCTGAAAGTTGATACAAGCAGCGGTTCAGATGCAAACCTCTCCGGGAAAGTGAAATATCTCACAGCGAGTTCAAGCAGTGGCAGTGATCTTGATGCAAGAAATCTCGAAAGCGTGATTTGTAAAGTGAGTGTCAGCAGCGGGTCTGATGCAACCGTCAATGTTTCAGAAGAACTTGAGGCAAGCGCCAGCAGCGGCGGTGATATTGATTATTACGGAAATCCTTCGGTAAAAAACATTGATGAATCAAGTGGAGGAGACGTTTCTCATAAATAGTTTCTAAACAAAAACAGCGGTAAAAAGACGGGATTGCCCGTCTTTTTTTGTTAATACAATGGTAAAAAATGTATTGCACAGCAATCTGCTGAATCAAAAAATTTAAATTTGCGCTTTACAAAAATCCTGAAAGGATAAAAAATGATGATTTCGGTTTTATTATTTCTGACCAATTTTATAAAGACGCTGGTAATAATCGTGGTGATTTATTACGCTTTTCGTTTTATTTCGCGGTATTTATTGCCTTTTGTTCTGAACAAAGGAATCAAAAACATGCAGGACAAAATCAACGAACAACAGCGGCAAAACCAGCGTTCATCGAGGAATCCGGGTGAAGTTACCATCGAATTCAACCAGCAAAATCAACGCGGTAAATCACAAGGCAGGGGCGAATATGTCGATTTTGAAGAGGTTGAATAATTTTTTCTGAACAACCCGTTAGATTTCAAAAGCTTATTCACCCTGAAAACACAACTTTTTGATGAACCCTTCAACTGTAAAGCATTAATATTTTACTTTTGCGTCAATTTTCAAAATCGATATAAATAATATGGCACAGGAAGATCTTTTTAAAAAACTGGTTGCACACTGCAAAGAATACGGTTATGTTTTTCAGTCGAGCGAAATTTACGACGGCCTCGGCGCTGTTTACGATTACGGACAGAATGGAGTGGAACTGAAAAACAACATCAAAAAGTACTGGTGGGATAGCATGGTTCTGCTTCACGAAAATGTGGTTGGCATTGATTCTGCTATTTTTATGCATCCTACCATCTGGAAAGCTTCCGGCCACGTCGATGCATTTAACGACCCGCTTATCGACAACAAAGATTCGAAAAAACGTTACCGCGCCGATGTCCTGATTGAAGAACAACTGGCCAAAATTGAAGATAAAATCAATAAGGAAGTTGAAAAAGCAGCCAAACGTTTTGGCGATGCTTTCGACGAAAAACAGTTCCGCGAAACCAATGCCCGTGTTTTGGAAAACCAGCAGAAATGGGATGCCCTTCACAACCGCTTTGCCAAAGCTTTAAACGATGGCAACCTCGGTGAACTGCGCCAGATTATTGTTGACGAAGAAATTGTTTGCCCGGTTTCGGGAACCCGCAATTGGACTGAAGTACGCCAGTTCAACCTGATGTTTTCAACCGAAATGGGTTCAACTGCCGACGGAGCTTTGAAAATTTATCTTCGCCCGGAAACGGCCCAGGGAATTTTTGTGAATTACCTGAATGTGCAGAAAACCGGCCGAATGAAAATTCCTTTTGGAATTGCACAGATTGGAAAAGCTTTCCGGAACGAAATTGTGGCCCGCCAGTTTATTTTCCGCATGAGGGAATTTGAACAGATGGAAATGCAGTTTTTTGTAAAACCCGGCACCGAACTCGACTGGTTCGAAAAATGGAAAACCACCCGCATGAACTGGCACCAGTCTTTGGGATTTGGCGCTGACAATTACCGGTTTCACGTTCAGGAAAAACTGGCTCATTATGCCAACGCTGCGGTGGATGTTGAATACAAATTCCCGTTTGGTTGGGGAGAATTATGTGCAGCCGCTGCCTACCGTACTGACTTTGACCTTACCCAGCACCAGAAATTCAGCGGAGAGGATCTGGTTTACACCGATCCGGAAAATCCCCAGCGCAAAATTATACCTCACGTTATTGAGCCATCATTTGGCGCTGACAGGTTGACCCTTGCCGTCCTGCTTGATGTTTATGACGAAGAGGAGATCGAAGGCGAAACCAGGGTTGTACTGCACTTCCATCCCGATTTGGCTCCTATTAAGGTGGCCGTCCTGCCCCTTGTAAAAAATAAGGAAATAATTACCGGCAAGGCTCGTGAAATCTATCAC
>CAZXVT010000234.1:0-6294 GCA_964644015.1 uncultured Maribellus sp. | reverse complement strand
TCAAGCTTACTCCTCTCGTATTTGCAGCAGTCAGGCAAACCGTTATACGTTTCATCGCTCGCTTTATGCAGTTTTGTATCATGACCTGCTTTTGCTATTGACTGGTGTACTTTATCAACATCCGTTTTTGAATCATCAAGCATCACAGTAATCATCTTTGTTTCCTTATTCCAGTTGGCCTTCGAAACTCCGCTAATTGCGAGCGCAGCCATTTCAATGCGTTTTTCGCACATTTCACATTTTCCGTTTACAAGAAACTCCTCCTTCTTATCCTTTGCAAACAGCACTGTTGAACCTAAAATCAGAACAGTAATCAAACTCAAAAGTTTTGTTTTCATCTTTTTAATTTTTAAATAGTTAACAACTTATTTTTTTGTCCCATCAAACCTCATAGTTGTATGATTTGTCCCATTGTAATGATGGAAAGTATAACCAAACGTGTGTTCCTTCATGTTAAAACCACCAAAATGTTTGTCGCCGGGTTTGTGTTCATCGGCCATGTGGTGCTGCCATTGGGTCTGGCCGGGTTTGATGTCACCCATCATTCCTCCCATCATATGTCCCTGCCCCATCATGTGGCCGTAGGCATTCTGAAAAGCCGCACCTGTGAAACAAACCATAACACTGTCATGATTTTCATAGTAATTCAGCATAAAGGTGGTATCGATTCCTGTGCCGAAACAATGAACCTGAATCAATCCTTCACCTGCTTTTGAAATATCAGCAGTGGCACTGCTGCTGCCAATCAGAGTACCCGTGGCGCTTTTCACAGTTAAAGTACCGGCGTAAGTTCCTTCAACCGAAATATCGGTTGAATCATCAGATTTGTTACATCCATAAATTGCCAAAACAGCAATCAATGAAAAAGCGAAAATTTTAATTACTCTTTTCATACCTATCCAATTAAATGTAATACGCTGTTTTAAATTTCTCTTTGTTTTAATCGTTCCTGCTATTCACTTTCTGTACAAACAGCACTCAGGCAATGCGTTGTAAACATCGTCGGGAGCCTTGTATTTTCCGGTGTCGTGGCCAGCTTTGGCAATGACTTTCTGAATGGCGTCGATGCTGGTTTTTCCTCCATCAAAACTCACATGCAGCAGTTTGGTTTCAGCACTCCATTCGGCGGATGAAACGCCGGCAACTGATTTGGCAGCGGTTTCAATCCTATCCTTGCACATTTCACAGTTGCCGGAAACCTTGATATTCTGATGCTCTCCTCCGGTTGACACCGGTTGATTCTGATGTGCTGAATGGTCTTCCCCTCCCGCAGTCGGTTCGCCGGTTCCATGATTGTGACCAGTTGAAACTACGCCGCCTGCCGGGTTCATCATACTGGGTTTACCCTCCAGTTGCGCAGCAGCATCAACACTAAATGCGCCTTCTGTAACAATTTCCTCCCCATCGGCTAATCCGGCAATTACCACATAGCTATTCCCGAGTGCCGGACCGAGTTCAACTTCCCGCAGGTGAAAAATGGGTTCTTCTCCGGGTTGTTTCACATATACAACCGAGCGCTTGCCCGTCCACAAAACTGCAGAACGGGGAATGACAAGCTGGTTGTTGTATTCATCGAGATTTGCATTCACCAAGCCAGTGGCAAACATGCCGGGTTTCAGCTTTCCTCCCGGATTACCCATTTCAACCCGCACTTTGGCAACACGGTTCACCGGGTCGATAAACGGGTCGATAAAGGCAATTGTGCCTGTGTAAGCCGCACCGGGCAGCGCCTGGATGGTAAACTCAATTTTCCCGCCTTTTTTCAGAAAAGGCAAGTCGCTTTCGTAAGCATCAAACTGCACCCAAACGCGCGACAAATCTGACACTTCGTACAAAACAGAACCCTGGCTTACATAGTCGCCATTGTTTACCCGCCGTGCTGTAACTATGCCGCCTGAGGTGGCTGTAATTTCCATGTTTGCTTTTACCTGACCCGAACTTTCAATAGCTGAAATCTGTGTTTCGGTCAGTTTCCACTGGCGGAGTTTTTCTTTGGCAGCCTCGTAAATTTCGGGTTGCGAACCTTTTGTTTTTGCGGCTTCCAGCAACTCCTGCTGGGCGGTAACCAAGTCGGGTGAATAAATAATGGCGAGTGTTTGTCCTTTTTCAACCGTTTCGCCGGTGAAATTCACCATCAGTTTTTCGATTCTGCCCGACAAAAAAGAAACCTGGCTGTGCAGCAATCGTTCGTCGGCTTCCACTTTTCCATACAAACGCACTTCCTTCACGGGTTTTTGTGTTGAAACCACCGATGTCATTACATTGGCCAATTGGGCTGCTTCTTTGGTAAAATGAACCGCTGTTGCATCCGATTCAGCTCCACCGCTTTGACTTACCGGAATCAAATCCATGGCACAAATGGGGCATTTTCCCGGCTCCTCCATTCGGATATGCGGGTGCATAGAGCAGGTCCATATTTCAGATTTTGCTTCTTCGGCAGCATGGTCGTGCGCCTCTTCTTTCTGAGGTGAGGAATGAAATAACAACCATCCCAGCAATAGTCCGGCAGCGCCAAACAGGATGTAACGAAAGGTTTGATTTGAAAACATCTTCTTCATACTTGTTGATTTTTAAATTTCAGAATTCGCCATTAATCGTTGTAACAAGGAAATGGCCGTATTATAATCAGCAACGGCCTCAATCTGTTTGAGTTCGTAGTCGAGGGTTTGCTGTCGTACCCGCAAAAGGTCGGTCAGTCCCGCCCCTGATGCCGAAAAACTTTTCAGAAGAATTGCCAGCGACTGGTTGGCAAGGTTCAACTGACCAGCATAGAGCTGAGTCCTGCGCTCAGCATCCTGCAGGTTTTGCAAGGCTGCGTAATACTCGGTCTGTAGTGCGTTCGATGTAGCCTGAATCCCCTGTATTGTGGCAGTTTTCATCAGGTCTGCTTCGGTTTGCATGGCCTTGTATTTCTTCCGGTAAACAGGTAAAGTAACCGTCACCATCGGCATAATCATATCGCCCCCGTTCATTTCGGAAGTTGACATTGGGTTTTTGCTGATGAGCGAATAATTCAAACCCAGGCCCACCATCGGATAACTCATCCGGGTTACCATTTCCTTCCGTGCTTCCAGCGATTTTTCTTCCAGCCGCAGCATTTCAAGCATGGGATTATTGGCAATTATGCTGTCGGTCACCCCTGCAAGCGGAATATTTAACTCAGCCGGAACCAACGTGTCGGGCAGCGCCACAGGCATCTGCGCCGGACGGTTTAAATAGCTATTGAACCGCGCGGCAATGGTTACCAGTTGGTTTTGCTGTGAGGCAATTGAATTGGCTAGTTCCCCGGCTTCCATCTGAATCCGGTACAAATCGGCGAGTCCGGAGCCTCCCGGTTGTCCCATCGCATTATTTTGCATGGCAGTAGAAACGCTTCCCGCAGAATTGGCAGAAACAGCGGATGAATTTCCACCCATCGAACCCATTCCCGACGAACCGGATGCTGCATTTTGCGTTGCACCGTTTTGCATTGCACTCCCGGAAACAGGAGCGCTTCCCTGCCCTGCGGCAGCAGCTTTAAATTTTACCATTGAAAGCCGTTCGAGTGTTTTCAGTATTTCAAGGTTCTTTTCAGAAACCTGAATGGCAGCATTTACTTTGTACAGTTCGAACCAGGTTTGCTGAAGCTCGTAAAACACCTGAAGTTTGGCATCACGAAAAGACTCAAACTTTGCCTGTGCCATCAGGCTCATTTCGTCTTTTGCATTTTTCAGCACGCCAAACCATGGAAACATCTGCATCAGCCGGATATCTGCCACCTGGTTGCCACCCACAAGTTCCATCGGTTTTAAAAAGATTCCCAGACTCAATTCGGGGTCGGGCAATCCGCCAACCTGTGGCACTTTTTGCAGGGCAGCTTCATATTCAGCAAATTTCTGCAAAACCACCGGATTGTTTTTGGCTGCAATCTCAAGGTAGTTTGCAAGTGAATCGTGCTGTTGGGCAAAAGTTGTATTCAGTATGCCCAACATAAAAATGACGGTAAGAATTTTATTATATGTTTTCATCTTGTTCCTGATTTTGAGTTGCTTTTAATGCCTTATTGTTGGCATTCCTGACCGCGTTTTCCCGCCACATCGCCTGAAATAACGGAACCACATACACTGTCATCACCTGGATAATCATCCCTCCAAAAGTCGGGATCGCCATTGGCACCATAATGTCAGCGCCCTTGCCCGATGACGAAAGCACTGGTAACAGCGCAATCACGGCCACTGCCGTTGTCATCATGGCGGGTCGCACACGTTTCAAACCCGCTGCAACCACAGCTTCGCGAACATCATGCACGGTAGCAGGATGCCTTTCTTCAAAAACCTGGTGGATGTAAGTCCCCATGATTACGCCGTCGTTGGTGGCGATTCCGAACAGTGCAATGAAACCGACCCAGACCGCGACACTCAGATTGACAGGATGGATTTGGAACATATCACGCAGGTTGATTCCTGAGACAGAAAAATTCAGGAACCAGTCCTGACCATACAGCCAAATCATGATAAACCCACCTGCAAAAGCCACGAAAACACCCGAGAAATGGATAAAGGACGCCGTAACTGTTTTAAACTGAAAATAGAGCAACAACAGAATCAGGAGCAAACTGATGGGAATTACAATGGCAAGCCGTTTGGTGGCGCGGATTTGTTGTTCGTAATTACCCGCAAATTTGTATGATATCCCAGCATCCAGCGCCAGTTCTCCTGTCTCAGTTTTTTGTTTCAGAATTTTAGCGGCTTCATTCACCACATCCACCTCGGCTTTGCCTTCCGTTTTATCGAAAATGACATATCCAACCAGGAACGTATTCTCGCTTCGAATCATTTGTGCGCCGCGTGTGTAATCAATATCTGCAATTTCGCCAAGCGGAATCTGAACACCGTTCATGGCGGGTACAAGTATTTTCCGGATGTCTTCCGGGTTGTCACGCAGTTCGCGGGCGTAACGCACCCGCATTGGAAACCGCTCGCGGCCTTCCACCGAGTTTGAAATAACCATGCCACCAACGGCCACCTGCAAGATTTCCTGTACATCGCTAACCGACATACCATAGCGGGCCATCGCTTCACGGTTCAGTTTTATTTCGAGGTAAGGCGCTCCAACCGCACGGTCGTAAAACACACTTGATGCTTTAACCGAGGGAACATCTTTCAACGCCTGTTCCAGTTGCATCCCTGCTTTTTCAATGCTTTCGAGGTCGGGCCCGTAAACTTTCAGTCCCATTGGCGCCCGCATCCCTGTCGAAAGCATCACCAGGCGCGCTTCTATCGGTTGCAGTTTCGGGGCCGAAGTTAATCCGGGTATATTGGTAACTTTTACAATTTCATTCCAGATATCCAAAGGCTTTTTGATTTCCGGCCTCCACTGTCTGAAATATTCCCCGTTTTTATCAGGAATAAGACTGTCAGCAGGAAATACCCGGAACGATTCTTTTTCGGGATTGTAGGTGTTACCGCTTTTCAGTATGTAGCTGCCTTCCCTGTTGGTTTTGAACCGTTGCCTTTGACCGTTTTCGTCAAGGATGTATTCAGGCCGGTAGCTGATTGTATTTTCAAACATCTGCACAGGCGCTGGGTCAAGCGCGGAGTTTACACGCCCCCATTTTCCAACCGCTATTTCAACTTCGGGAATAGCCGAAAGCCTTTTGTCAAGTGTTTCAATATACTCCAGGTTCTTTTCGATTCCTGTATGTGGCATACTTGTAGGCATTAAAAGAAATGAACCCTCGTTGAGCGACGGCATAAATTCTTTTCCGATTCCGGGAAACGATTTTTCTGTTTTTTCCCAGACGACAGTTTGCCTGAAAGTGTCCCAGCCAAGCTTTTCAAACCCGGTTGCAGCAAACCCAAAAATTCTGGCTGACCCCAGCCAGACCATACTGCCAAAAAGCAGCGTGAAAGCCGGAAGCAGCAGGAATTTCCATTTGTTTTCCAATCCCCAGCGAAGGATGGGTTCATAGAAATGTACCATCGACATCAGTGCGGAGAGTACTACGGTAACAATTCCGGCCACGAACAGAAAATTTGCAATCAGACTGTTGTGTGCACCCAGCGGCAACCATTCTTCGGAAAGGAAAAAAACAGCGACAAAAACCGTAATAACAATGTTGATGTAACTGGTAAATTCTCTTCGTTTCTCCGGCCAGCGATATTCGAGCAGGTTATTAACGCCGATTGCAATTAATGCAACCGAGAGCCACGACTGGTAAATGATCATAAAAACCAACCCTGCCAGAATCAGGCTCCCGTTCCAAATCCTTTTTCTTTTTTTAGCATCGAAACGGATATTAAAGAAGATGTGCAC
>CAZXVT010000233.1:0-6375 GCA_964644015.1 uncultured Maribellus sp. | reverse complement strand
GGTTCATTTAAAAAATCGAGCGAGGGATTTTGTGAAACGGCGTACAACCACCTTTGATCATCTTCAATATCGTCCTCTTCCTGCAATAAAATCAAAACCCTAACTTTGGTTTCAATTTGTTTCAAAGGAATATCAATACGCAAATTTCCTGAGCTGTCAGTTCTTGTATTTATTTCTATCGCTTTCACTGCTATTTCAAATTTCTAAAAAATCATGTGCCAAAAATATCGCAAATTTCTGATATTTCACTGAATTCTATGAAATTAACGGTTTTGACCGCCGCTTTTAAATTCATTTTCCACTATGTTCAGCATTCTGATGGTAGCTTTAATGGCTGCGGAGTTTTGGTCGGGGTCGAGGCCTTTGGTTTTAAACTCGTGACTGTTTTTCCAGGTAATAATGGTTTCAACCAGAGCATCGGTACGACCGCCGGGTGGAATTGTCACCACGTAATCGGCCAGTACCGGCAATTTGCGGCCAAGTTTTTTGTAAATCTTACGCAGCGCCTTTACAAATGCATCGTATTGTCCGTCGCCAGCACTGAATTCCTCATAAGTTTTGCCATTGATTTCAATAGCAAGATTGGCAACCGGACGCAAGCCCATGGTATGAGTAACTGTAAAGTTGACCATTTTCACGCGTTGTTCCACTGCTTCGCCATCCAGTACATCCGACACAATGTATGGCAGATCTTCACTGGTGATGGTTTCCTTTTCGTCTGCCAGCTCAATAATCCGGTCAGTAACTTTTTTCAGCGACTCAGGGTCGAGTTCGATACCCAGGTACTCAAGGTTCTTTTTGATGTTAGCTTTTCCTGAAGTTTTTCCAAGGGCATATTGCCGGGTACGGCCAAAACGTTCGGGTAAAAGTTCATTATAATAGAGATTGTTCTTGCTGTCGCCATCGGCATGAATTCCGCTGCATTGTGTAAAAACGAACTCGCCAATCAACGGTTTATTGGTGGGTATCCTGATTCCGGAGAATGATTCCACTAACCGCGACACTTTATTCAGTTCGCTTTCCACCACGTTTGTTTTCAGTTTCAGGTGGTCGGTGGCTGTGGCAATCACACTCGAAAGTGGCGCGTTACCAGCCCTCTCCCCCAGCCCGTTAACCGTGGTATGCACACACCTGATTCCGGCTTTTATGGCTTGAAAAACATTGGCGATGGCAAGGTCGTAATCGTTGTGTGCATGAAAATCAAAACGGGCTTCAGGATAAGTGTCAATCATCTCGCGGCAGAACTCGAAAGTTTCAACGGGATCAAGGATTCCCAGCGTGTCGGGAAGCATGATTCTGTCGATTTTCTCGTTTACCAGATTCGACACCATAAAATGTACATACTCTTTTGAGCTGCGCATTCCGTTTGACCAGTCTTCGAGATAAACATTTACACGAATTCCCATCTCCTCAGCGTTTTTCAACACTTTGCGGATGTCGGCGATATGCTCTTCGGGCGATTTGCGCAACTGTTGGGTAACATGTTTCAGCGAGCCTTTGCACAAAAGATTTAAAACTTTACCCCCAGCGTCGGCAATCCATTGCAACGAAATATTGCCATCAACAAAGCCAAGCACTTCCACTTTTTCAAGAAATCCTTTTTTGGCAGCCCACTGCATCACATTTCGTGTGCCTCTGAACTCGCCTTCGGAAACCCGTGCCGAAGCAATTTCGATTCGGTCAACTTTTACGTCTTCGAGCAACACTTTTGCCACACTCAGTTTTTCGCCTTCACCAAACGACACGCCCGATGTTTGTTCGCCATCGCGCAGTGTGGTGTCCATGATTGTAAGCAACAAGCCTTCCATTCCAACTTTTTTAACTGTCATTATTAACCCTTTTTATTTGTCATTTCGAATGGCTGAAAAAATAAAGATCAAAACATTGAAAAACAGCTTTTCAACACTCGCTTTAACCTACTATATGGCAGGCAGCCACCGAAATAAAAGTCGTCAATGTTAAGTTATCAAAATCAATTATTTTGCCTCAAAAGCTGCAATTTCGTCTTTCATTTCCACCAGAAAATCGATGTCGTCGAGCCCGTTTTGCAAACAATGTTTTTTGTAGGGGTTGATCTCGAATTGAACCGATTCGCCGGTTGTGTCGTTGGTAAACGTTTGTTCCTGAAGATTCACAGTAAAAGTGGCAGCAGGATTGGCTTCAATGGTATTGAAGATTTTTTCAAGAAAAGCAGGGTCCACCACCACAGGGAGCAAACCGTTATTCAATGCATTTCCTTTAAAAATATCAGCAAAAAAGCTTGAAACCACCACACGGAAACCGTAGTCGTAAATTGCCCAGGCAGCATGTTCGCGGCTCGAACCACTGCCAAAGTTTTTACCACCCACCAAAATCTTTCCGCTGTATTTCGGATTGTTTAGTGCAAAGTCGGTTTTGGGCGAACCGTCGGCATTGTAACGCCAGTCGCGGAAAAGATTATCGCCAAAACCTTTGCGTTCCACCGCTTTTAAAAAGCGCGCCGGAATAATCTGGTCGGTGTCCACATTCTCGATGGGCAGCGGCACTGCCGGCGATGTTATTGTTGAAAATTTATCGTAAGCCATTTTAATTGATTAATTATTAATCATTAATGATTATTTCTTTTAACTACTTATTTTTTAACTGGATTGTCTTTCTTGAAGCAATAAAAATTGCAGTCAGCTCTTTAGCTTCTTTCATCAATGGAGTTGCAGCATCATTTGTTGCTATTTCCTCCTCCAAAGCAAATTCAATCCAGAAATCACATTCATCAACTTCTTCAATAACTATTGGCAGTTTGGCAGCAAAAGCCGCATCTGATTGTGCCAGTAAAACAGCCCTGTAATTTACAGCAACCGAAGTGGCACATCTGATTAACTGGCCCTCAATATGATTTCCCAGTTTATTTCCGGGAAGAGATGAAGCAAATTTTACACACCTGTGTGCAAAATCTTTTGTTCTTTGCTTCAATTCATACTTGTCCATACAAACTAATCAATAATCATTAATCAATAAAAAATTACAGAAGTTCTCTCGGGTCAGTTATTACTCCGGTAACAGCGGCGGCAGCGGCAGTGATCGGGCTGGCCAGCAAAGTGCGGGCACCCGGTCCCTGGCGGCCTTCGAAATTGCGGTTCGATGTGGAAACCGAATATTTCCCTGTCGGAATCTTGTCGTCGTTCATGGCAAGGCAAGCAGAACATCCCGGCTGACGTAACTCAAAACCAGCAGCTTCGAGTATTTCCACCAAACCTTCGGCACGAATCTGGTTTTCCACCTGTTTTGAACCCGGAACCAGCCACGCTGTTACATTCGGCGCTTTCTTTTTGCCTTTCACAAATCGTGCAAACTCCCTGAAATCTTCGATCCGACCGTTGGTACAGCTTCCCAGGAACACAAAATCAATGGCTTTCCCTGCCATTTTTTCGCCGGGAGCATAACCCATATAACTGAGCGACTTCTCGAAAGTAACTTTATCGGTTCCTTCCATTCCGTCGGTCGATGGAATTAATTGTGTCACTCCCATTCCCATTCCCGGGTTTGTTCCGTAGGTAATCATGGGCTCAATGTCGGCAGCATCGAAAGTGTATTCGGTGTCAAATACAGCATTTTCGTCAGACTTCAGCGCTTTCCATTTTGCCAGTGCTTTGTCCCAATCGCTGCCCTGCGGCACATATTTGCGGCCTTTCATATAATTAAAAGTGGTTTCATCGGGCGCAATCATACCGCCGCGGGCACCACTTTCAATACTCAGGTTGCACAGTGTCATTCGGCCTTCCATGGTCAGACTTGTGATAGCTGAACCTGCATATTCAATAAAATGGCCGGTTCCGCCACTTGTCGATATCTTTGAAATAATATACAATGCGATGTCTTTGGCGGTGACTCCTTTTCCCAGTTTCCCGTTTACGGTAATCCGCATTTTTTTGGGTTTCGGCTGCATAATACACTGACTTGCCAGCACCATTTCCACCTCGCTGGTTCCAATACCAAAAGCAATGGCACCAAAAGCGCCGTGTGTAGAAGTGTGGCTGTCGCCGCAAACGATGGTCATTCCGGGTTGCGTCAACCCCATTTCAGGACCAATGATGTGCACAACTCCGTGTCCTTCTGAACCCAGCCCGTGATACACAATTCCGTGTTCATCACAATTCTTCTTGAGCATTTCCACCTGATGACGCGAGAGCTCGTCTTTAATCGACAAATGTTGGTCAACTGTTGGAACGTTGTGGTCAGGCGTTGCCGTTGTTTTGTCAGGCCTGAAAACTTTCAGTCCACGGGTTTTTAAACCCAGGAATGCCACCGGGCTTGTTACCTCGTGAATCAGATGGCGGTCGATGTATAATACATCAGGACCGGCTTCCACCTGTTTCACCACGTGTGCATCCCATATTTTATCAAATAATGTCTTTTGCATAAATATTTTGTTTCGTTGTTATTCGTTACATTTTTGGGGATATTGAGACGCACAATTGTGCGTCTCAACCATATTAATACGATTATTTATTCTGCAACCGGCAATTTATTCACGGCATCCAGAAATGCCTCCACCGATGCGGTGATGATGTCGGTATTGGCACCAAAACCGTGATAAATCGTTGAATTATAATCAATTTGCATGTGAACTTTCCCAATATCGTCGCTGCCGCGTGTAATGGCCTGCACCAAAAATTCCTCAATAGTAACCTGGCGGTGGATGATTTGTTTAACTGCCTTGATGGCTGCATCCACAGGTCCGTTTCCTGCCGAGGTGGCGTCAAACTTTTCGCCCGCAATGTCCAACCGTACTGAAGCCATTGGTTTGAGGCTTTTTCCGGTTACTACCTGAAGATAATCCAATTTAATGCGGCGTTCCTGACGGGTTGCATCGCCTACCAACAGGGCAACATCATCGTCGCGAATGTCTTTTTTCTTATCGGCCAAACGCAAAAACTGCTCATAAACTTCGTCTAATTTCTCTTTTGAGAGTTCGAAACCCAACAATTCAAGTCTGTGTTTCAAAGCAGCACGTCCGCTGCGGGCTGTCAGCAAAATTGCCGATTCATTGATACCCACATCGTTGGGGTCCATAATTTCGTAATTCTCACGGTTTTTCAGCACGCCGTCCTGGTGAATACCCGATGAGTGCGCAAAAGCGTTGCGGCCAACCACCGCTTTGTTCGGCTGCACCGGCATGTTCATCAGTGTTGAAACCAGACGACTTGTGCGGTAAATATTTTTTGTATTGATACCTGTATCGATTCCGAGCACGGCATAACGGCTTTTCAAAATCATCACCACCTCTTCGAGTGAGGTATTTCCGGCGCGTTCGCCAATTCCATTGATGGTGACTTCAGCCTGACGGGCCCCGTTGATAACACCGGCTATGGTGTTGGCTGTTGCCATTCCAAGGTCGTTGTGGCAATGGGTAGAAATCGTGGCTTTGTGGATACCTTTTACATTATCAACGAGGTATTTAATCTTTTCGCCATATTCATAAGGCAGCGTGTAACCGGTTGTGTCAGGAATGTTCACCACAGTTGCACCGGCTTTGATAACTGCTTCGATAACACGGGCAAGGTATTCGTTTTCTGTTCTGCCGGCATCTTCAGCATAAAACTCCACATCTTCGACATATTTTTTTGCATATTTTACGGCTTCAACCGCGCGTTCAATAATCGCCTCCGGATTTGAATTGAGTTTGTGGTGG
The DNA here is from genome assembly GCA_964644015.1 of uncultured Maribellus sp. Taxonomy (GTDB): domain Bacteria; phylum Bacteroidota; class Bacteroidia; order Bacteroidales; family Prolixibacteraceae; genus Draconibacterium. Next base: position 707 of record CAZXVT010000233.1, on the reverse strand, counting down.
ATGTGCCAGTACGATGTTCCGATTCCTGTGTGAATACGTCCTTTTTTGGCATATTTTAGTGATTCGGCGGCAACATCAATGTCTTTTTGCACTGCGCGGGTTAGGGCACAAATGGTGGGCCATGTAACCGCTTTTGAAATCTCAACCACCGATTCAAAATCGCCGGGGCTCGAAATCGGAAATCCGGCTTCAATCACGTCAACGCCCAATTCCTGTAATGCCTTGGCAACTTCAATCTTTTCCACTGTGTTCAACTGGCAACCCGGCACCTGTTCGCCATCGCGCAGGGTTGTGTCGAAAATAAAAAGTCTGTCACTCATAATGATTTATTATTGATGATTTATTATTTGCAATTGACGAAAGACCGAAGTCCGAAGACGGAAGTTTTAGATTCCTCTAAAATTGTCCTTTCACCATTCATAGTCTTCCATTCTTATATAATTCTTTTTGTTTTGCCTTTTTCATTTTTTCCCTGACTCCGGTCTCCCGACTTCAGACTTTCTTTTATGAAAAAAGCCACCCTCTTTTCTGAGAATGGCTTTATTTCATTTAAATATCCTTTTACAACATACCACTCTCAGTTACTCTCTGTTTAGAAGAATAATACCGAGAAGAATAATAATGTTGTTTGTTAAACTCATGTTCTGCTTATAAATTCGACGCAAATATGCTAATATTTTTTAAAAATGAAAACCAAAGCTGGTTTT
>CAZXVT010000232.1:0-6431 GCA_964644015.1 uncultured Maribellus sp. | reverse complement strand
ATATGATACATAGTAATTTACAACAATTTATGATGCTGTGCAACTCTGTTTAGCCACCATACTTTATATCCATTTTATCGTCTTTCAACTAACTGATTCAGGATTCTTTTTGAATTTTGGAATTTCCCTCCTTCAATCTTCCGGCCGTTGGCCACATCCTATCAAAGGAGGAATCGCTTCGGACAGCTTCGGTGCAACTTCAGGGTTCGTCTTCTATCATTTTGATAACAGAAAATCGTTTTGATAGCACCCGGTTCAATCCTGTTCTTTGTAACATCCTGTATTGTTGTTACCTGTAATTGCAAAATAAGTTCTGCATAAAATTTGTCTGTTGAAATGGCTAAAAACAAAATATTAATCTTAAACAGAAACAGAAATGAAAAAGAATCTTGTAATGACAGTTATTCTGGCAGCAGCAATTGGTTTTACAGCCTGCCAGAAAGACGACATGGGCACTACAGGCCCCTCGTCGATGGGCGTAAAAATCGAAGCTGTAAACAAAAGTTATTCATTGCCGGTATCCGGAAACCTCAAATCGGCTGAAGCAACCAATGCATCTGTTACCTGGGACACTGTGCGTATGGTGGTTTCGCAGATTAAATTTGAAGCTCAACTGAAAAGTCTTGTCACCCATCGTGATTCTATCGAAATTGAATATAAATGGACCGGACCACAAGTGGTTAATCTGTTTGACGACAAAATTGAACTGGGCAACTTTATGCTGCAACCCGGATTTTACGATGAAATTGAACTGAAAGTATCTGGTAACCGGAATGATGCCGGCAAAAACCCTGTGTTTTTTATGTACGGAACTTTTACAAGTACACAAAATTCAAAAATACCGGTGGCTATAAAAGTGTACAACGATGTACAGTTTAAAACCGAAAAAGACAGCGTTACGGTTACAGGCGAAAGTATCGATTTCACAAGTTATATACAGATTTACCTCGATGAACTGATGGCAGGTATCGACCCGGTGAAGCTCGACAATGCCCGGCTTAGCGACGGAGTAATTGTAATTTCTCCCGACAGCAACCGCGACCTCTATTATACCATCTTTGGTAACCTGGTAAAAAATCATCACTGCTATTTCTGGCACAAGGGTAAAGACAAAAACAAAAATAAAGGCGACGATGACTGATTTTCATCGCATCTTAAATTTCCCGGGGAGACGTACCATTTGGTGCGTCTCTTTTTTTTAATCCTCCGGGGGATTTGAATGGATAACTGATTCCCGATTCTTAATGCCGGATTTGATGATTAATACAGGATGGTTTATGATGATTACCAAAATGGACGTTTGATTTTCGGAAAAGACGCGATATATCGCATCTCTACAGCCGAATCGATTTTTTCTTCCACCTTCGGTCTGCGGCCTCATTTACCCCCGCCTGAATGATTTCAGTCGGGCAGGCAATCACTCATTTACTCATTCACTTTTACTCCCACTCCGGAAACTGAGTCTTATTCAGGTCGAGAATGGCAATGGTCTGCAAATCCATCATATCCAGTTCAAAATCAAAAATGTTGAGATTCTCAATCATGTGCGCTTTGTTCTGCGACCGCGGAATGGCGACTATTCCCCGCTGGAAATGCCACCGGAGGCAAACCTGTGCAATGGTCTTTTTATGTTTCTGTGCAATGGCGGCCAGGGTGGGGTTGCTGAAGATGTTGTTTCGTCCGGCAGCAAACGGCGACCACGCTTCGTGTTGAATGGTTTCTTTGTTTAATACATCGTATAAATTGTTTTCCTGGAAGAAAACGTGTGTTTCAATCTGGTTGACGGCCGGTTTCACGGTGGCCTCTTTCATCAGGTCGGTTAGTTGGGCCGGCTCGAAGTTACTGACACCGATGGCCTTTATTTTTCCGGCCTTGTAAAGTTCTTCCATGGCTTTCCATGATCCTTTCACATCGCCGCGGGGACGGTGGATGAGGTACAAATCCAGGTAATCGGTTCCCAATTTATCAATTGAAGTCTGGAAAGCCTTTTTGGTGCCTTCGTACCCCGCAAAATCAACCCACAGTTTCGAGGTGATGAACAGCTCTTTGCGTTTGATGCCGCTTTTACGGATTCCCTCGCCCACAGCTTCCTCGTTGGTGTAAACATGAGCGGTGTCGATCAGCCGGTAACCCACCGAAATGGCGTCGGCCACACTGCGGGTGCCCACTTCACCGGTGAGTGTGTTGGTACCAAAACCGATGAGCGGCATGGGCAGTCCGTTGTTTAGTTTTATGGTGGGGATAACCGGTGTTTTGGCGGCTGCACCAAAAACATGTTGCGCACCCATGGGCAAAAGCAGCGCTCCGGCTGCCATCCCGGCACTGTTGCGTAAAAACGCCCGGCGATTGATTGTTTTGTTTTCCATTGTTTTATCAGTTTTAGTTTGTTTTGTTGGTTTCAAAGATAGAAAAATTGTTACGCCCGCCTGCCAGCCCGAAAGATCGATTCTGGCGGGAACGGATTCATTCGGGCAGGGGTTACAGGTTGCATGTTGCGGGTTAGAAATCTGCTGTCTTTTTCATCCGGCGTTCATTTCCCCGTTTTTAATTTTTAATTTTCCATTTTTAATTGTATCCGATGACCGACGTACACAACAAGGCAACCCGCTCTTATAACATGAGCCGCATTAAGGGGAAAAACACAAAACCCGAAATGCTGGTACGGAGGTTTTTGTTTGCGCAGGGTTTCCGCTACCGTCTGCATGTGAAAACACTTCCCGGAAAGCCCGATATTGTACTCCCGAAATACAAAACCGTCATTTTTATTCATGGCTGTTTTTTTCACGGGCACGAAGGATGCCGCTATTTTAAAGTTCCTGCCACCCGCACCGAATGGTGGATGGATAAAATTGAAGGAAACAAAAAACGCGACAGCGATAACGAAAAGAAACTCACTGAACTGGGCTGGAAAGTGATTGCAGTTTGGGAATGTAAGTTGAAACCAAAAAACCACGAAACAACTTTGAATAGTTTAATTTATCAGCTCAGGAACAGCTAAAGAATAATTCACTTTTACATTAAAAAACTCCCGATGTTACTCATAGTCCGTTGACTTATGAGTAACACATACATAGTTTTATTCCCATGGATTTACAGAAACAATTTGGATTGAGAGTAAAGGAATTACGTCTCAAATCGGGCATCAGCCAGGAAGCTCTTGCCTTTAAAGCTGGAATTGATCGCACTTATATGACCGGAGTTGAAAACGGCAAAAGAAATGTATCGATTAAGAATATTGAGAGAATAATCAAAGCACTGGAAACTTCAGTCCCTGAATTTTTTAATTCTAAACTCCTTGATAAGAATGAATAAGTATTCTATTGTACGGAAAAATTTGGGACTTGATCAGGTAAGGTATTTCAATGAAATTCATGCTCAGATTACTCACTATCTTCAAACTCCCGAAAGTTATAAATCACCCTTTTATTCAAATGTAATTTCAGAAAACGAAAAGACTGAAGAGAAATCAGTTGAAGAAAACTTTAGCTTCAAGTTACCTTTAGAATGGGATGTTCCGTTTCCACCACCTAAAAGGCCAAAGTATACATTTATTGATTTGTTTGCAGGAATCGGAGGGATGAGAATTGCTCATCAAAATGCAGGAGGGAAATGTGTGTTTTCTTCTGAGTGGGATAAATTCGCAAGAATCACTTATGAAATGAATTTTGGAGAAGTTCCATTTGGTGATATTACCAAAATTGATGAAAAGTTTATTCCCGAACATGACGTTTTAGTCGGCGGCTTTCCATGTCAGCCATTTTCTATTGCAGGAGTTTCCAAGAAAAACAGTTTAGGAAGAAATCATGGATTTTTGGATGAAACTCAAGGCACTTTATTTTTTGATGTTGCAAGAATAATTGACGCTAAAAGACCCAAAGCTTTTATGCTTGAAAATGTCAAAAATCTGAAAACACATGACAAAGGAAGAACATTTAAGGTTATTGAAAATACTTTGAAGAATCTGAATTATAATTTACATGTACAGATTCTTGATGGAAAATACTTTGTTCCTCAACACAGGGAAAGAATTTTAATTATAGGATTTGATAAAAACATATTTAAAGGAGAGGAAAATTTCAGTTTCCCAAAAATGCCTGAAGATAGAAAGGTATTCGGTTCAATTCTTGAACAAAATCCTGATTCAAAATACACATTGACACCCAAATTATGGAACTACTTACAAGATTATGCCAAAAAACATAAAGAAAAGGGTAATGGTTTTGGATTTGGGTTAACAGATTTAAATGGAATCAGCAGGACAATAAGTGCCAGATATTACAAAGATGGTTCGGAAGTTTTAGTTCCACAGGAAGAAGGAGCTAATCCAAGAAGATTAACACCAAGAGAATGCGCAAGATTACAAGGTTATTCGGATGTTTTTAATATTCCTGTTTCAGATAATCAGGCATATAAGCAGTTCGGAAACTCAGTAGTTGTGCCACTAATGAGTGCAGTTGCAAAACAAATTATAAATGCCCTCAAAAATTATGAAATTAGAGAAACTTAAAAAAATTATCAGTGATCTAGGAGGTAAAAGAATTTATATAAAAGCCTTATCTCCAAATGACAATTCAAAAAACCAAGTTTATCTTGCAGGTAGTTTTGATTTTTTAAATATTCTTCCTGTTTCAGAAATATTTGCAGATAGTTCAGGTGATTGGAAAAAAGATCGATTTAAGGCAAAACTTAATTTTGCATGGATTCAGGAAGATGGTTCTACCTCGATAGCTCCGAATGCTCAGTTAATATTATATCCAAAGTATCCTGAAGTACGATTCTCGGGATTCTTGGCAAAATGTGTTAATCCTCCCTCTGAGTTAATGACTCAAAGGCTTCAGAACAGGTTACTCTTTTTATCAGTTTCTAAATTTGGACAAGTTATTGGGTTTGTTACCTCCCCAGATTCTGAACTTTTTATCGAGTTTAAAAATTTTGAGAAAAAGGGGGAATATGGAGTTTTTCAAACAATAGAATTGGAAAATGAGACAGACTCCAAAGAGGAACTGATTAAAGAGTTTAAAAGAATTCACAGTTTGGGTTGGATTGATTCGAAAAGATTGGATAAAAATGGTAATATTCTTCCATGTCTCTCTTCAAATTGTGGTGGATATACTTTGGAAGCTGAATTAGGAGTAACACCAAATGGTTATTCAGAACCGGATTTTTTAGGATGGGAAATCAAGCAATTTCAGGTTTCTAATTTTGAAAAATATCAAAGTTCAATTATTACTCTGATGACACCCGAACCCAATGGTGGAATTTATGCAAATGAAGGAACAGACTCATTTATTCATAAATATGGTTATGAAGACCTAAATGGAGTACCGGATAGATTAAATTTTGGAGGTGTTCATAAAGTTGGTATTGTTCATGAAAGAACTGCTTTAAAATTAGTTCTTTTAGGTTTTGATGCTAATTCAGGTAAGATTAGAAATTCAGATGGGAAAATAGCTCTAATTGATAAAAAAGAAAATGAAGCCGCAAGTTGGTCATTTACATCTTTGTTAAAACATTGGAATAGAAAACATAATCAAGCTTGTTATGTCCCCAGTTTATCGATTACAAAACCTGAAAGAAAGTATTACTATGGTGATAAATTGCTATTAGGAATAAGAACTGATTTTCAATTATTCCTTAAAGAAATGAGTAATGGTAATATTGTTTATGATCCGGGAATTAAAATGGAAAATGTTTCTACTAGCCCAAAAATAAAGAAGAGAAGTCAATTCAGAATTAAGTCCTGTAATATCCCTAATCTATATTTTAATAACGAGATTATATCTTTATAAATAAACTGCCAGCGATAGGTTTTACCCGTCGCTTTTCCAGTATGTGTAAATCTCACCGCTATAATTTTCCCCACCACCGGCCAGCTTTACGGAAGATGCTCAGGGTTGCCTTTTCCATTGTATCCCCGGCTTTTTTGTAAGGTTCGCTGGCAATGATTTTTTGGGTGGTATCGTCGATAAAATCTTCCGCTTTATCAATCATTTTGTCGGCAAAATTATCAACCGTATTCTTTTTCTTTTCCACCTCGCTGTTTTTATCCGGTTCCATATCGTCATTTTTTCTGAATGCAGCTAAAATAATCAATTACCGGGAGTTTTAACAATTCAGACAGGCAAAGTCCGTATTCATCCTGAAAATCTCAAAGATGGCGAATCCGGTTCCGGAATTCGGCAAACAGAAAATCAATCCATTGTTCACCCGTCCGGCGAAAGGTTTTATCCCTTGTTATTCATCCTTTTTAGAGCACAGAAAAAAGTACTTTTTAACTGAGTAATTCTCTCAATCAGTCAATTTTTTTGATGCGGATCCAGATTGTGGTAAAAGGATCAATGATCAGAGAAACTTACAACATTTACTGTATTTTATTGAAGCAAATGTCAATCGGTGAATCAGACAGTCATAAACGTTAAACTTATTTATTT
>CAZXVT010000231.1:0-6453 GCA_964644015.1 uncultured Maribellus sp. | reverse complement strand
GTTTAATTAAGAATTCAATCCTGTTTACATTTTATTTACAATTGAATTTATCTTTTTTAACAAAACCGAACAGGGAAAATAAAAAAGAATATATTTGCAGCAGAAATGAACTACCGTTCTTTCAAAGAGGTTTGACACAATTATTTGTAAGATATTAAAGACAAATCAGTGAGCTTACCTTTCTGGTAAGTTTTTGGTTTTATTAGGTTTAGTTGGTTTAGGTTAAAAAGGCTGTCAGTTGGGCAGCCTTTTGTTTTTGTAAGAATACAAACAAGAAATCCGGGCTGAGATACCCGGATTTCTTGTTTTCCTTATTTAAAATAATTAACGTATGTCGATAATATCAAACCTCATCCGCCACAAAATAGGGCTTTCTGTAGTTTCTTGTCAGCATCATATCGGCTTCCGGGTCGTTGGCAAAACGTTCGTAAGATCCCACAAAAGTCAGTTCACGTTTCAATCTGTAAGAAATATTAGCCAGTGCAGGTAATGCAGAAGAATAAAAACCTTTGTTAATATCGCAATGAAGGTCGTAATCGCTGCCTGAACGAATGGCATCAATAAAATTAGCGTAGTGTTCGGTACCTCCCGGAGGTGCAAGGTAAGTCGGGTCTTTTGGCGTTTCCGAGTTTTCGCGTTTTGATGAGGCAAAAGGCTGAGATTCGCGCTGACGGTAAGCTCTCCACGAACTCCCGTTCAATTCCAGATATCCTTCAGTTCCATAAAATATATTCCCGATTCTCACATCGAGCGAAGATTCGCTGTTGGTATAACGTCCGCGGGTTTCGAATTCAAGTATTTTCCCATCACCGTAAGTAAACACCGATGTTTGTGTATTGGGTGTTTCCTGTGAACATTCTTTCGGGCTGATGCCAAAAATACCGCCTGAAGAATAAATACTCACCGGGTGCTCGTTTTTGTTCATTCCCCAACGGGCAATGTCGAACTGGTGAGGTCCCTGGTTGGCAGTGTCACCGCCACCGGTGGCCCAGTGCCAATGCCAGTTGTAATGACCTTTCATTTCATTGTAAGGCTGCCAGGTTGCCGGGCCCAACCACATATCGTAATGCAGGTTTTCAGGCGGCATACTGTCGGGCGAAATACCAAATGAATCGCGGGGCTTGTAACACAAACCTTTGGCCATGTAAATTTCCCCGATTCCTCCATAATGAAGAAATTCGATGGCTTCAATCACATTGGCAATCGAGCGGTTCTGAAAACCAACCTGTACACGAACGTTATATTTCTGTGCGGCTTCCACCATTTTCCGGCCTTCGTAAATATTATGAGAGGCAGGCTTTTCAACATAAACATGTTTTCCGGCCTGGCAGGCCCAAATGGTAGCCAAAGCGTGCCAATGGTTGGGTGTTGCGATTGATACAGCATGAATTTCCTTGTCGTCAAAAACACGTCGCATGTCCCATTCGGTTTTGGGTTTTACTCCAGTGGCTTCTTCCACTTTTTTCACCCTTTCAGGATAAAGTTCTTCATCAACATCGCAAAGGGTTTTCAGCAAAACATTGCGGTTGTCTTTTAACGCACACCAGGTTCCGATGTGTGCATTTCCTTGTCCGCGAATACCAATCACTGCCAGATGGATACGGTCGTTTGCTCCCTTAATGGCTGCATACGATTTGGCGCTCATTCCCATACCGCCAATTATGATGCCTGCAGTACCCAGGGCGCTTTTCTTTATAAAATCTCTTCTCTCTGTCATTTTGTATTGAATTAAGGTTTAGTTCCCGGGCTGAAATTTACCAAATTTTAGTTTTTAATTCTGAAAATTAATGAGGATGTTTTTTGACTATTTTTATCCGCTGAAAATTTTTAGCTGATGAAAAAGATTCTCTCTGTGATTCTTACCCCGGTTTACCTGTTGTTTTTTGCGCTTTTGCTGGTTATTTTCCACCCGTTACAAGTGGTAACGCGCTGGATTTGGGGCTACCCGGTACGCAAAAAAGTGGTTGACATCCTGAATTTCGGATTGCTTTATTCGCTTTGGATTCTGGGAACCCGTATTACATTCAGGGGTTTTGAACAGATTCCGCAGAACAAGCCGCTAATTATTGTGGCTAACCACCAGAGTTTGCTCGATATTGTTGCGATTGTGGTTGGCTTCCGCAAATACCATCCGAAATTTATCTCGAAAGCTGAACTGGGTCGCGGTATTCCGAGCGTTTCATACAACCTGCGCCACGGCGGCTCGGTATTGATTGACCGCAAAAAGGGCGCTCAATCGGTAAAAGATATCATGATGCTGGGGAAACATATTGAAGCCACGGGGTATTCGGCCTGCATTTTTCCGGAAGGGACACGCACCAAAAACGGGTTGGTAAAAACTTTTCAACCAGCCGGAATTGCATCACTTGTGCGTTCGGCACCATCGGCAGTGATTGTTCCGCTTGCCATTGATGGATTTGAAATCATGAAAAACGGTTATTTCCCGATGACTTTTGGCTGCCGGTTCAAACTGACAGCGCTGGCCCCAATCGAGCCAAAAGGCCGCGATACCGGCGAAATGACACTGGAAATCGAGAATCTGATTAAGAAAGAGTTGGGGCAGGCTTAAAAATTGAAGGAATAATAACCGCGGAGGCGGAGAGACGCAAAGATATTACTTCGGGTCTTTGCGTCTCTGCGGTTTATACTTAAAACTAAATTCCTTTTGCGTTTCTGTCCAATTGTTCAGCTTCTGAAAAGTCGTTTTCAGAAACATGACCGGGCAGCGGCAAAATGCGTTCGTGAATGGCATCGATAATCCACTGCGGCTGCGGGAAGAATGAATTTTCCAGTTCGTAGGCCGGTGTAATCCAGTTGCGCGAACCCACCACCACCGGCGGTGCATCGAGGTAATCAAATGCCAGTTCGGTGATATTGGAAGCCAAATCACGTAGGAAGGAACCCCTTCCCGAAGCGTCGCCCGAAATCACAATGCGGCCCGTTTTCTTCACCGATTCAATCACCATATCGTAATTAAACGGTACCAGCGAACGGGCATCTATTACCTCGGCTGAAAGATTGTATTTTTCTTCCAGAATTTTTGCTGCATCCAGCGCACGATACAAAGTCGCTCCAACCGTGAGAATGGTAACGTCGGTTCCGGCGCGTTTAATATCGGGTTCGCCCATCGGAATTTCGTAATATTCAGCCGGCACACCGCCTTTGTGGAACATCTCGCCAATATCGTAAACCCGCTGGCTTTCGAAGAAAATAACCGGGTCGGTTCCTTGTAATGCTACATTCATCAATCCTTTTGCATCGTACGGCGTTACCGGAAAAACAACTTTTAAGCCCGGAATGTGGGCAGCCAAAGCAGTCCAGTCCTGCGAGTGCTGCGCCCCGTATTTAGAACCCACCGAAACACGAATTACCACCGGCATTTTTAAAACATTTCCGCTCATGGCCTGCCATTTCGGAAGCTGGTTAAAAACCTCGTCGCCGGCACGGCCCAAGAAATCGCAGTACATAATTTCAGGAATCACACGTCCGCCGCACATGGCGTAACCAATGGCGGTTCCCACAATGGCACCTTCGGCAATGGGCGAATTAAACAACCGATGATAAGGCAAAGCTTCGGTCAGTCCTCGATACACGGCAAAAGCACCGCCCCAATCGCGGTTTTCCTCGCCATAGGCAATTAAAGTCGGGTCTTTGTAAAACCGGTCGATAACAGCTTCAAAAATTCCGTCGCGCAGTGCGTAAGTTTTTATTTTCGAATGTGGTTTTCCGTTTTCGTCAAAAGCAAAACGCTCTTTGGTTTCGAGCTGTTTCACTCTTGGATTTTCAGCCATCGGATGATTTACCTCCACCGGGCGGTCTTCCATTTTGTCGATACGCTGGTTGCTGAAAATCATTTCACCAATCAGGTTCGGGTATTTTTTCATGTCCATGTGTGGCGAAACTTCGTCGTCGATGGCCAGTTTCAGCGTGTTTGTAACCAATTGTGAAATTTCAGCCCTGATTTCTTCCAACGCATTTTCAGTTACAATACCAGCATTTACTAATTCATTCCCGAACCAGACAATTGAATCCTGTTTTTCCCAGGCTTCCACTTCTTCCTTGCTCCGGTACGACGAAGCGTCAGACGGTGAGTGGCCACTGTACCGATACGTGAGAACATCGAGCAAAACAGGCCCGCGTTTTTCTTCAAGTATTTTCTTTTTCCTTTTGTAGGCATCAATTACCGCAAGCGGATTGTAACCATCCACGCGCTCGGCGTGCATCTGGTCTGAATTTAGTCCGGCACCAATGCGGGCGGCAATTTCGTAACCCATGGTTTCACCACAGGTTTGTCCGCCCATTCCGTACTGGTTGTTCATGATATTAACGATGAGCGGCAGACCTCCTTTCATATCGCCTTCCCACAATTCAGTAAACTGGTCCATGGTGGCAAAAGACAAGCCTTCCCACACCGGGCCGCAGGCCATGGAAGCATCTCCAATATTGGCAACCACAATTCCATTTTTGCGGTTTACCTTTTTAAACAGGGCAGCACCCACGGCAATATCGCCCGAACCACCCACGATGGCATTATTCGGATAAACGCCAAACGGCGTGAAGAACGCGTGCATCGAGCCGCCCAGCCCTTTATTGAACCCGGTTTCGCGGGCAAAAATCTCGGCTAAAGTTCCGTATAAGAGGAATTTAATGGCCAGTTCCTTTACCGTTCCCTTGTGACCGGCCTTTACAGGAGCCAAAGTTTTTCCATCGAAATGGGTTTCCATAATCTGCTCCAGTTCCGCGTCGCTGAGTTTGGCAATAGCAGAAAGACCTTTTGCTAAAATTTCGCCGTGACTGCGGTGTGAACCAAAAATAAAATCTTCCACATCCAGCGTGTAAGCCATACCCACGGCAGCTGCTTCCTGCCCGATAGAAAGGTGAGCCGGCCCGGGATGGTCATATTTTATTTCGTTGTACTCGCCTCGGATTTTAATGAGGTTGAGCATGGTTTCAAACTCGCGGATAACCGACATGTCGTGGTAAATTCGCAGAAAATCTTCTTTTGAAAAATATTCCTTTTCCTCAGTAATCGTCTTGTTATATTGATTTACCGGTATCGGACTAAATTCGATGTAACCTGACTTGCGGACTTCCGCTGGATTTATGAATTGATTTTTAGGCATAATTTTTTTTTTTACCGCAAAGACACAAAGTCGCTGAGAAGACTTTGCGTCTTAGCGACTCTGCGGTTAATATTCAATTGTTTCAATCTGATTTTTGATTTCGGCGAGGAACCGGGTTGCTTCTCCCCCATCAAGTGCCTGATGATTGTATGTGAGCGACAAACCAATCATTGGCACAAAACCATAAACACCTTCCTCGATTTCCTTTGGTCTCGGGATGATGGCACAAACCCCAAGAATTGCAACCTGCGGCAGATTGATTACAGGCGTAAACATTTCAACACCGTAATTTCCAAGATTTGAGATGGTAAAAGTGGCAGCTTCGGGACTGAGTAAATCGGGGTTGATATTTCCGCCACGTGCCTGCGAAGCCAGTTGCTGCATTTGTGCCGAAAGTCCGGCAAGTGAAAGGTCGCTGGCATTTTTTACCGCCGGAACCATTAAACCACGGTCGGTGTCAACAGCAAGTCCAAGATGCACTTTGTTAAACCACTTCATTTTATCACCCAGGTAATGCGTATTTGCCTGCGGGAATTTCTCCAAAGCTCGGATGACTGCAAAACACACTAAATCGTTAATCGTGATATTCTGTTTGATTTTTCCTTCGGCATACTCGGTTTTAAACTTTTTCCTGAGTCGTTGCAACTGACGGGCATCGGCACTAAGGTGATGCGTAAGTTGTGCCGAATTTTGCAGTGAATGGTGCATGGCATTGGCAATCAGTTTGCGGATGTTTGAAACCGGGCGGACCTCAAAATCATCACCTTTTTCAACGATTGCGGCTGGAGCCTGTATTTTTGGTTTAACAGAAACCGTGGAAGTTTCCGGTTTTGAGACAGTGGCAGCTGCCGTTTCCACGTCGCGTGCAATAATTCGTCCGTGTGGCCCCGAACCTTTTAATGCATAAATATCGACGCCCAGTTTGGTAGCCATATTTTTTGCCAGCGGCGAAATACGAAGATGGTCGGGTAAATCTCCCGGCTCCACTTCAAACTCAAAAACCACCGGTGCTTCGTCTGGCACTGTAATTTCAGTAGTTTCTGAAACAGTTGCTGTTCCAAGAGCAAATTCTTCATACGATTCGCCGGGTTGCCCGATAACTGCGATATTGGCGAGCACCGGAATTTCGTCTCCTTCGCTGAAAAAAACCGCTAACAAAACACCGTCGGCTTTTGCTTCTTCCTCAAACGACGCCTTGTCGGTTTCGTATGAAAAAAGGATGTCGCCGGTTTTGACCGTCTCTCCCACTGTTTTGTACCATTGTCCAAGGATGCAGGTTTCGACCGACTGACCCTGGCGCGGCATTAATACTGGTATTGCCATATTTTAT
>CAZXVT010000230.1:0-6530 GCA_964644015.1 uncultured Maribellus sp. | reverse complement strand
TTGCAGGAAAACACAAATACCGATGAACAAATTACATGTGAGTTCCATCGGGTGAAAAAGTGGATAAATGAGACTAAGTATAATCGCCAACTAATTAGCAACTTTAATAATTTATACAGATGAAGTATAGGGCATTTCACACACTTTCGTATGGATTATATATTGTTACCACCGAAATGGAAGGCAAAAAATTCGGGTATATCGGGAACACAGTTTTCCAGGTGACTTCAGAACCGCCGCAACTGGTTATCAGTAGTCACAAAAATAATTTCACCACACAAAAGATTATCGACAGCGGAAAATTTGCGGTTTCTGTTTTGCAAAAGGAAGTAAATACTTCATTGATTGGTGTTTTTGGTTTTACTTCGGGAGCAGAAATGGATAAATTTGAAAATAAAAATACAATCTCCGCAGTTACCGGGGCGCCCATTATTGTTGATTCATCGGTTGCATGGTTCGATTGCAAAGTTGTGAGTACTTTCGATGTGGGAACGCATATTTTAATTACGGGTGAAGTGCTGGAAAGTGATGTTATTTCGGGAGAGGAACCGCTTACTTATGATTATTACCGGGAAAAATACAGGATGTTTTCGCCCAAAAATGCCCCGACATATGTTGACCGCGAAAAACTGGAACAGGAAAGTGTTCCTGAAAAAAAGAAGAAATCTGAAGAACCTCTTGAAGATGAACACGAAATTATCCGGGATGAAAACGGAGTATATATTTGCCTTATTTGTGGTTTCAGGTACGACCCCGAAGAGGGCGACCCGACAATGGGAATCCCACCGGGAACGCCATTTGAGGATTTACCCGAGGATTACAAATGCCCGATCTGCAATGCAGGGAAAGAATATTTCAGAAAAAGTGATTAAAAGAAACGGGGTGAAAGTCTGAACTTTCACCCCGTTTCTTTTTACAGACTTTTGTGACTTCCGTCGCAAAAAGGTCTGTTTTTTGTTTGCTTGCACTGGCACAAAAAAACACTCTTTTTTGAGTCGATTACAAACGAAACAGGCGACAATCCGGTTCCTTTGTGGGAACCATCGCAAAAAGGCTGGTTGCTGCTTCTCCCGCACGCACACCAGAAATAAGTCCCCGGTTCAAGTGTTACCGCTGCCGGAAAACGTGCAGCAATTTTTGGTGTTTCCATTATTTTTCGGTTTAAAGTTCAATTACGCCGAATTTAGTCAACAATCCGGTAAGCAACAATTTTATTGTTGAAAAAAGTCGGTACCAGAACAAGGTTCAGTTTGATTGCAAAATCAATGTCGGCTGTATTGATTTCCTGTTCAACAGAATCATGCAGTTTAATCGTTTTTCCATTTCGTTGAATAAAAAACCTGCCCGGCCAGTTTGAAAACACAAACTCTCCTTTTGCGTTTTTATCAAGCCCGTCAACGCCGCCGGCATCTTCTATCAATACTTTTGTTGCCTTGGTTTTCAGGTCAACTTCGTATATATTCACGTCGCCAACATAAAGTTTTTCACCTTCTGCAAACAAACCATTCGGATTTTTAAATGGATCGCTTTCTTTCCAAACCGATAATTTATTATCATTCAATATGTAAATTTTCACAGCCCTGTTGTCCGATGCAAAAACGGTTCCGTTGGCAGTCACTGTCACATCGTTCAGAAAAATGGAGCCGGGAGCGTTGTAACGGGCAACAATTGCGGCTTTTTCAATGTCAATTTCCACCAATTCATCAATATCCGAAACATAGAGTTTATTTTTGAAGATGGCCATCCCTTTTGGCGCATTCAACCCGGTTACCCACTCTGCTTTTTTCATTTTTCCATCGGCTGTCAAAACCGAGATAAAACCATTTCCATCTTTTTCGGCGGGTTGTCCGTTGATGTTTGCGACATAAATCAAGTTGTTATCCTGGTTGTAAATAACCGATTCAGGTGTTTTTAATCCGTCAGAAATTTCCCAGATTTTTTCAAGTTTCTGTGCCGATAATCCGGTCGAAATTAACAGCACAAGCAATAATAGTGTGTAATTAAATTTTTTCATCTCTGTAGTTTTTAATTAATAAGTCAGTTTCCTGTAAAAGATAACAACAAACAAAACGTTAATTTGTATTGTTAAAAATTAAAATTCCTGTAAAATGAAAATTTCACTGTTTGTGCTGGCCCTGTCTGTTTTGAGTGTTGTGGCATTTGCACAGTTAAAAAGTCAGCAGATTTTTTATGTCGGAACATTCACTTCCGAAGGTGGCGAAGGAATTCTTCGCTGTGGTTTAAATACTGAAACAGGAGAAATACAGGGGCTGGAAACGTATAAAGGAATCGATAATCCGGCATTTCTGAAAATTTCGGGTAACAGAAGTTTTTTAATTGTGGGGTCAACACCGCCTGAAAAAGCAGAGCCAGCCGGAGGCTGGGTTTCGGTTTACAAAATCGGCGAAAACGGATCGTTGAAATTTGTGAATAAACAGGCTTCTCATGGCGACGAACCTTGTCATGTTGATGTTTCAAAAGATAGTAAATGGGTTGCTGCTGCCAATTATGGAAGTGGAACACTGGCGCTTTTCCCGTTTTCCGGCAATGAAAAATTGCAGCCTGCCAGTTCGGTGATTGTTAACAAAGGGTCAGGGCCTGATTTATCCAGACAGGCTGGTCCACATGCCCATTCGGTAAAATTTTCACCTTTTACAAACGAAGTTTTCAGTGCCGATCTTGGAACCGACCAGCTTGATATTTTCAGGCTTGAAAATGACCGGCTGGTGCAAAAAGATCAGAAATTTGTAAAAATGGATGCTGGTGCGGGGCCCAGACATTTTGATTTTCACCCATCAGGAAAATTTATTTATGTGATTAATGAACTGAATTCAACGGTTACACTTCTTGCAAACGAGGCAGGAATTTGGGTGAAAAAGCGGAATTATAAAACCTTGCCGGCTGATTTCGCTGAAAAAAGTTATTGTGCTGATATTCATATTTCAAAAGATGGCCGGTTTTTATATGGTTCCAATCGGGGACACAATTCAATTGTCGTTTTTTCGGTGAATCCTGGTAATGGAGAGTTGAAAACTGTTGGTTTTGTTCCGGTGGAAGGTAACTGGCCACGCAACTTTGGAATTTCACGGGATGGTGCATATTTGCTGGTGGCCAATCAACGCAGCGGGAACATCACTGTTTTCAGAATCAATCAACAAACCGGGTTGCCTGAGTTTACCGGTAAACAGCTAAAAACCGGCAGTCCGGTTTGTATTGAGTTCTTATAAATTATCCTGATTAACTGAATTTTGTGCCTATAAGTTTAATGAATTCGTCGCGGGTGGCGGTTTTCTGAAAAGCGCCTGTAAAATCGGAGGTGGTGGTGGTTGAATGTTGTTTCTGAATGCCGCGCATTTGCATGCACAAGTGTTGTGCCTCAATTACAACGGCCACTCCCAGCGGCTGAAGTGTGTTCTGAATACATTCCTTGATCTGGGTAGTCAGTCTTTCCTGAACCTGCAAACGGCGGGCAAAAACATCCACAACACGGGCAATTTTACTCAGCCCTGTGATCGTTCCGTTTGGTATATAGGCAACATGCGCTTTCCCGAAAAATGGCAGCAAATGATGTTCACACATTGAATAAATCTCGATGTCTTTTACAATCACCATCTGGCGGTAGTCTTCCTTAAACATGGCCGACTGAAGAATTTTTACTGGGTCGGTTTTGTAACCCTGCAACAGAAACTGCATGGCTTTTGCCACTCTTTCCGGTGTTTTATCAAGGCCTTCGCGCGAAGCATTTTCGCCAATGAGGGTCAAAATATTCTTGTAGTTTTCGGCTAATTCACGGGTTGTGTATTCGTCGTAAATCTCAACTTTTTCGTAGTTGATTCCGCTGTTGTTGTTTTCCCCGAACATGGTTTTGCAATTAAATGAGTACAAATATTAACTTTTTTTACAAAAATCAGTATGAATGTTTGTTTGGGTTTCGTTTTGAAATATAAAATGAGTTCCAACAAAATCGTTAGAATACTTATGAATTGTACATTTGTGGTTTTCAAAATTGAAGGAATGAAATTATGAAGATTTTGATTGTTGCTGCTACCTGGCTCGAAGTCAGAATTTTTGCTGATGAACTTGAGTTTGTTGGTGAAACCAGTCAAATGGTGAAAAAATACAGATTTGAGGACTCTGAAATTGATATATTGGTAACCGGTATTGGTTTGACATTTACCACTTTTCACCTTACAAATGTTTTGAAAAGTCAAAATTATAATCTTGTGATTAATGCAGGGATTGCCGGCAGCCTGACTAAAGAACTTGAAATAGGCGAAGTCGTTTTGGTTGTTTCCGACGAATTTGGTGATTTGGGGATTGAAAAAGAAGAGGACTTTCTCACACTTTTCGAATCAGGTTTTATGGATTCCGGCGAGTATCCTTTTACCAATGGCCTCCTGAGAACCACAGATGCCAACATGATCACTGGTTTCAGAAAGGTACGCGGAATTACCGTCAATAAAAGTCACGGGCGAAATGATTCCATTTCAGAAATAAAAGCAAAATTTCCGGCCCAGGTTGAATCGATGGAAGGAGCAGCAGTTTTTTATGTCTGCAATTGGCTGGGAGTTGATTGCCTGCAACTCAGAGCCATTTCTAATTATGTCGAGCCAAGGGAAACCGCTTTTTGGAATATTCCGCTGGCCCTCGAAAAACTTAGCGAATCGGTTTTAGGTGTTTTAAGAAAACTGCCGGTGCCTGTCGCCTGATTTTGCTATTTTTGGCAAAATTTGAAGAAAATGAAACTCACACTCGGATTTTCAACCTGCCCCAATGATACTTTTATATTCGATGCCATGGTTCACAATAAAGTGGATACCGAAGGACTCGAATTTGAAGTGCTGATGGCCGATGTGGAAGAATTAAACCGGAACGCTTTTGCCGGAAATATTGATATTACCAAGCTCAGTTATCACAGCTATTTATACGTTGCCAAACAATACAAACTGCTGAATTCAGGAAGTGCACTGGGGTACAAAAACGGGCCGCTGGTGATTGCAAAAGATAATATTAATCTTGAAAAATCAGCGGGTGAAAAAATTGCGATCCCCGGAAAACATACGACTGCCAACCTGCTTTTATCGGTACTATATCCAAATTTAAGTGATAAAACAGAGTTTCTTTTTTCAGATATTGAAGACGCTGTGATAAACAAAGAAGTTGATGCCGGATTGATTATTCACGAAAACAGGTTTACTTATGAAAAGAAGGGATTGGTTAAAATTGCTGATCTGGGGGAAGAGTGGGAATTGCAGACAAAATGCCCCATTCCGCTTGGTGGAATTGTAATTCACCGGAAACATTCAGCAGAAATTCAGCATAAAGTTGACAGGATTTTGAAGCGCAGTGTTGAGTTTGCACTGGCAAATCCCGATTCAGGAAAGGGGTTTGTGAAATGTTATGCGCAGGAGTTGGAAGAAGAAGTGATAAAAATGCACATTGCGTTATATGTAAATAATTTTACAGTCGATTTGGGTGAAATCGGTAAAAATGCAGTGTTCACATTATTTGAAAGGGCAATAAATCTGGGTATTACAGAAAATTTACCTGTTGATATTTTTGTTGATTAAAAAAGTTCCGTTTATTTTGCAGCAGAGACAATATTATACCAAAAACAAAGTTAGTCTAAATGTCGGTTTTGGTGATGAAAACTAAGATCGGCCTTTTCTAACTAACCAATTGAAAATGATTGTTATTACTGGAGCAGCCGGGTTTATCGGGAGTTATCTGACAGGGAAACTGAACAAGGCGGGATACACCGATCTGATTCTTGTGGATAAGATTGACCACCCCTGGAAACAGATGAACCTTCGCAATAAAAAATACAGGGAATTTATCGATCGCGACCATTTTTTTAAATGGTTAATCAATCATGCTTCCGATGTTGATTTTGTTTTTCATCTGGGTGCCAATACCGATACGATAGGGCAGGAGCCTGATTTGTACCAGCAATTGAACCTGATGTATTCACAGCGTTTGTGGAATATCTGTTCCGAAATTCAGGTGCCACTTTTGTATGCTTCTTCGGCAGCTACCTATGGAAACGGAGAAGATGGATTTTCTGATTCGCATAACAAAATACCGAATTTGCGTCCGTTGAATTTGTATGGCTGGTCGAAACAGGATTTTGATGTGTGGGCTCTGAAACAGGTTCATACTCCGCCATTTTGGGCAGGCATGAAGTTCTTCAATGTTTACGGCCCCAACGAATACCATAAGGACAGGATGGCTTCGGTGGTTTTACATGCCTACAATATCATTAAAGAGAACGGTAAAATGGAACTTTTCCGTTCGCATCACCGTGATTTTAAAGATGGTGAACAGAGCCGCGATTTTGTTTTTGTTGACGACATTTCAGATGTGATGCTGTTTTTTATGGAAAACCAGAAAAACAAGGGTATTTACAATGTCGGAACCGGAAAAGCGCGATCATTTCTCGATCTTACCGTTTCTGTCTTTAAAAGCATGAACCTGTCGCCTGATATTTCTTTTGTCGATACGCCTGTTGATTTACGCGGGCGCTACCAGTA
>CAZXVT010000229.1:0-6544 GCA_964644015.1 uncultured Maribellus sp. | reverse complement strand
TAGTTCATAAGTTTAGGTTTGATTAGTTTTATTGGTTTAGTTAGTGAAAAGGATGGGTATTGACTCATCCTTTTTTTCTTTTAACCCCGATCGGTATTTTGTCCCGCAACTTTTTTTACTTCTTCAACAAATGGCCTGCAATGGTTAAAAAACAATTTGTATCCACTGCACAAATAATTCAGGCCATCTTCTCCGTCATGCGATTTAATAAACCTGTTTTTAGGACACTCGCCATTGCAAAAATCCAGTACTTCGCATGATTTGCAATATTCAGGCAGTGTTTCGGATTTTACCAGGCCGAAATTTTGTTGCTTTCCTGAGTTCAAAAAATTCGAAATGTGCTTTTCCTGAATATTTCCGAGAAAATGGTTCTTATTTACAAAATGGTCGCAGGCATAAAAATCACCATTGCTTTCAATCACCGGCACACGGCCGCAATTCTTTTTAAAAATACAGATTGTGTGATCGCCGGTAAAAACGGTTCCAATGGTTTCCTCGAAAATCTGAACCTGGATTTTTCCAATATCGAGTGCAATCCATTCCTCAAAAACAGTAATCAGAAATTGGCCGAATTTTAAGGGATTCACACTTCTTTCTGTTACACCCGTTTCTGAAATGAAATCGCGTTCAACCAGTGGCAGAAAAGTGATAAACCGCGCACCTGCTTCCCTGAAAAAACTGTAAACCTCAGCCGGAAAGTTTTCGTTGGCAGAACTTACAACACACAAAATTTCAACCGGAATTCCATATTTCTGCAACAATTGATATCCGCGAAAAGCTTCATTAAATGAACCATTCTTGGAATTTTTTAATCTGAAATGGTTGTGCAGCATTTCGGGTCCATCAATACTGACACCGGCAATAAAATTCTCCTCCTTTAAAAACATGCACCAAATATCATCAATCAAAGTTCCGTTTGTTTGAATTCCATTCAGAAGTCGTTTACCAGTTGGTAAATATTTTTTTTGAAGTTGAACCGCTTTTCTGTAAAAGTCAATGCCGGCTAAAGTGGGTTCGCCGCCATGCCACGAGAAAAATACAGTATCGCCTGTTGTTGCCTCAATATGCTGACGGATGTAGGTTTCAAGCAGATTTTCATCATTTAGTATTGTCCGGGCTTTTTTGTTACCCGGTTTTTCAGTTTGATAATAGCAATAACTGCAATGCAGGTTGCAGAGGTCGCTCACCGGTTTGGTGAATATCTGAAAAGGCTGATGCTCAAAACTCATAAACTGATTCCTATGGGCTAAAGATAACATCAGAAACAATGGTTTCATCTTCAGAAAACACGCTTTTGCCGAATATATTTTAGTTTTTGAAGGGGGCTGCTTTCTTTGCTTAATATTTTATATTTGTGCCTTAATTTTTAAAAAGCTGAGAATGAAGATTGCATTAATCGGATATGGTAAAATGGGAAAAGAGATTGAGAAAATTGCAATTTCCCGTGGTCACCAGATCGGGCTGATAATTGACGTGAATAACCAGAACGATTTGACACCCGAGAATCTGAAATACTGCGATGTCGCCATCGAATTTACCACGCCACACACGGCAGTAAACAATTATAAAATTTGTTTCGAAGCCGGAATCCCGGTAGTTAGCGGAACCACAGGCTGGCTGGATCAAAAAGAAGAAGTTTACAGACTTTGCGCCGAAAAAAACGGCACCTTCTTTTATGGCAGCAATTTCTCGATTGGTGTGAACCTGTTTTTTGCACTCAACCGCAAACTGGCTCAACTAATGTCGGCAAGAACAGAATACAGTGTTGAGATGACCGAAGTTCACCACATTCATAAACTCGATGCTCCCAGTGGTACCGCAATCAGTTTGGCAGAAGACATGATTGATATTCTTCCCTGGAAAAATCAGTGGGTGAACGATCAGGTTCCGGCTGAAAACGAACTCAATATTAAATCGGAAAGAGTGGGTGAGGTTCCCGGTATTCATACCATCCGATACGAATCGGAAGTTGATTTTATTGAAATCACACACAGTTCCAAAAGCCGCAAAGGACTTGCATTTGGTGCGGTGCTGGCAGCCGAATTCTCGTTTGGTAAAAAGGGAATTTTAACCATGAATGATATTTTGAATCTATAATAAAAACGATATGAAAGAATTGCTTTCAAACAAGTGGTTTAAGTTTGCCGTCATCGGCGGTTTGTATCTTCTCTGGGTAATCTGGATGGGTAGCTACATGTGGCTCATCGGGCTGGTTGTTATTTTCGATATGTACATTACCGAAAAAGTGCACTGGGCATTCTGGAAAAAGAAAAATCCGCCTCATGGAAAACAAACAAAAGTGGTGGAATGGATTGACGCCATCATTTTTGCTGTGATTGCTGCCACTTTTATCCGGATGTTTTTTATCGAAGCTTATACCATTCCAACTTCATCGATGGAGAAATCGTTACTTGTGGGCGATTACCTGTTTGTAAGCAAAACAGCCTATGGTCCGAAAACACCGAATACACCGCTTTCATTCCCGTTTGTGCACAATACAATGCCGCTCACAAAAGGCACTAAATCGTATGTTGAATGGATAAAGAGACCTTACAACAGAATGGCTGGTTTTGGAAAAATCAAGAACAATGATGTGGTGGTTTTTCATTTTCCCGAAGGCGATACAGTGGCGTTGAACCTGCAGGCGCAGAGCTACTACCAGCTTTGCCGTATGTATGGCCGCGACAGGGTTTGGAATGATCCGCGTAATTTCGGCGAAATCATTGCACGACCGGTTGACAAACGCGAGAATTATATTAAACGTTGTGTGGCAATTCCCGGCGACGAAATTAAAATGGAGCGCGGACAGCTTTTTGTGAATGGTAAACCGCAGGAACATTTTCCCGGTATGCAACAGGATTACATCGTAAAAACCAACGGTTCTGCTTTAAATCCGAAGGCATTGGAAAAACTGAATATTGCCGAGGATGACCGTGGCGTTTATTCCAGCGAACAATATGTTTTTCCGCTTACTGATGAAAACGCAGTAAAAATGAAGGAATTTAACAATATTACTGCCGTTGAAAAGATTATTGAAGACCCGGCAAAATGGGATTCCAATATATTCCCTTCAAGCCAGAACTTCCCTTGGAATGTCGATAATTTTGGCCCTATTACCATTCCTGCCAAAGGAAAAACAGTTCAGCTTACCATTGATAATCTGCCATTGTATCATCGGATTATCAGTGTTTACGAAGGCAATAAACTCGAAGTGAACGGTAGCGAAATTAAAATTAACGGAGCAGCAGCAACCAGTTATACCTTTAAAATGGATTATTACTGGATGATGGGGGACAACCGCCACAATTCTGCCGACTCGCGTTACTGGGGTTTTGTTCCTGAAGACCACGTTGTTGGAAAAGCCAAATTTATCTGGCTCTCGATGGACAAAGACAAGAGTTTCCCTGCAAAAATCCGTTTCGGACGCATTTTTAATGGAATAAAATAGAGGAGATTAACGATAGCGGATTAACGATTGCAGATTTACTATTTTCAACGTATAGAAAATAACAATACAGTAATCCAATAGATCCGGTATCGGGCATCCAATATCCAGAATCAGGTTTAAACGTGACAAATAATCAGCAAATACTGCTTGCCACTGCCTGTTTTGCGCCGGTTCAGTATTACACCAAAATGCTGATGTACAAAACAATATACATCGAGCAGTACGAGAACTTTATCAAGCAGACGTGGCGCAACCGCTATACCATTTTGGGTGGTAACGGGCCAATTGACCTGATTGTCCCGGTTGTGAAAGGACGCGGCCCCAAAATCCTGATTAAGGATCTTGAAATTTCGTACGACACCGACTGGCAGCGAAACCATTGGCGCACGCTTTTTTCTGCCTACAATACCTCGCCTTATTTTGAATATTATGCCGACGATTTACAACCGTTTTTTGAAAAGGAAATACGGTTTCTTTTTGACTTCAACCTGAAAATTAATGAAACAATCCTGGAACTGCTGGAGCTCGACAATACAATTCTGCTGACTGCCGATTTTCAGCAGGTTCCTGAAGGGACTGCAAATTACAGGGAACTGATTTCACCCAAGGAAAAAACACCGCAAGACCTGCATTTTCAGCCGGCTTCCTACACCCAGGTATTTTCTGATAAACTGGGATTTTTCCCCAATCTGAGTATTCTTGATTTGCTGTTTAACGAGGGGCCCAACAGTTATTCACTTTTGAAAGAAAGCACCCGATAATCATTCATCAGATTTGTCGGCAGAACTGCCTTCCTCTTTATCTGTTTCAATCCTTGATTTTAAACCGGCAATTTCGTTTTCAAGTTCTGCAACCTGCTGTTTCTTTTTTTCGATACCGATTTGCAGCGACGACATTCTGGCTTTTAATCCAAGTACGGCTTTTGTTTCCTGAACCGCGGGGTTGGCAATATTCTGGTAAAAATCTTCCAGTTCTTTCAGGTTTTGTGTTTCGTTGGCAATGGTTTCACGCAGCCTGTAAACATCGGTATTCAGCGACGAAAGTTTGTACTGCATTTTTATTTCCCAGTTTTTCTTCTTTTCCCTGAAATAAATGTCAACACGTGTATTCAGGATATCAAAAGCCGATTGCAGACGGTTGTACAAAACCTCCCGTTGCTCTTTCACCAGTTTGATCCCTCTGAATTCCGACTGAATTTTTTTCAGGTATTCGCGGGTTTCCTTGTATTCGTTGCTTTCATTTGCCTGTGCCAATCCATCGTCAACCAGCTTTTTCAAACGGTTGTAGTTATTTTTTGCTTCAGTTTCAAACGTCAATCGTTCCTGGTCCTGGCGGTTGTTTACGGTTTCAAAAGCTTCCTGGATCATGTTTCGCAACGATTCGCGTTGTTCCTGAAACAAAGCAGAATCCCTTATTTCAGCCTGAATTTGTTTGATGTCGGCCCTGACTTTGTTATAATCAGTTGATTCGTTTGCCTGTATTAAAATCTCTTTTGCGCGGTTGCTGAAATCTTGAAACTGTGTTTCGGCTGTTTGTCGTTTTTCAGTAAAAACTGCATCCTGCCTGATGTGAAGCATGGTAAATGCATCCTGTAACCGGGTGTTCAGTTCATCACGCACTTTGCGCGTCAGCTTTGCATTTCTGATTTCAGCCTGTAAATTGATCAGTTTGTCTTTTAAACCCCTGAAATCATCAGATTCCTGAATCGATTTGATGTTTTCAACGAGCAGTTCATTCAGTTGTGTCTGGTTTTGCAAACTTCCGGAGGTAAATTCATTTCTTTCCTTTTCCCTGAACTCTTTGATTTTTGCAAAAGCTTCCTGCAATTTTCCATAAAGTGACTCGCGGTGTTCGTTTAAAAGACGTGTATTTTTAAACATGGCCTGCACCTCGAGCAGAAATTCCCAGGTTTCGTTAAAATCCTTCGGATTCGAGGCAAGGAACGATGCTTCGTCAACCTTCACTTTCAGGTGCGTGTAATTCAGCAGTGCTTCTTCATACGACTGTTTTTTCTCATTTTCAATCTGGCTGTTAATTTTTCTGAAAGCTTCCTGGAGCCGTGTATTCAATTCTTCGCGGTCTTTCCAGAATAGTTTTACACCTCTGAAGTTTTGCTGGGTTTCAATAAGAATACTTTTGGCTTCTCGCAAATCATCAGTCTTTTCTGCCTTTCTGATTGCTGCGTTGAGCTGAATTTCAAATGTTTTATAATTCTCCGCTTCTTCTGTGAATTTATTTTCAGGTTCCATCTTGTATTCTTATTAATCTGAATATTTTATACAAAGCGTGCAAAAGTAAGAATACAGTCTGAAAGTTCAATAAATGAAGATGAATCAAATTATAAACAGGGTGGTAAATCTTATTCAACCGAATATTCAATGTTCACAACCACCCTCACTTTTTTCCAGATATCGTTCACGTTGTTGCCGTAACCTTCTCCGGTTTGACCGGCCACAAAATCATCGCGGTCGACAATGGTAAACAATCCCTGACTTGCCTTTTTCATTTCGCCCAGGCCGACATTACTTTCGCGGGTAAATTCAAGTGCCGCTTTACGGGCATTTTGGGTGGCTTCCGAAAGCATTTCGGGTTTAATATCATTCAGTTTTGTGTAAAGATATTGAACCGAAGGCTGATACTCGTTGATGTTCGAAATAACAACACCCATTTTCAGCAATTCGTCAGTCATGCGTTTAACATTTTGAATGTTATCGACATTTTCAGAACGTACCTGCATTGAATTTTCGATGATGTAGCGATAATTTCCAATGTTGCTGTCGCCATATTCGCGGGCCATTTTATCCACCACTTTCAGATCCTGCTGAAAAATTTCATTTTGGGCAATTCCTTTTTGAATCAGAAATTCAACAATTTTCTGTTTGTCGTTTTCCACCTGTTTGCTGCCCTCCGAAATATCGTTGGTGGTAATTCTTGTTTTGATTGTCCAGACTGCCAGATTGGCTTTTACTTCGCGTTCCGAAAATCCTTTTACCGAAATAAACCTGTCTTCCTTTTTAAAACGCTGAATAGCCCTGCCGATAAAAATTCCGTTGAGAGCCAGCCCGATCACAATTGCGATTGCAATAAGTATTTTGT
>CAZXVT010000228.1:0-6570 GCA_964644015.1 uncultured Maribellus sp. | reverse complement strand
GGTTAAATAATATGGATTTTGTGAAGAAGATTATTTCAGCAATTATATTGATTTTCATTTGCTTCGGCACTTTTGCCCAGAGTATGCTGCAAACAGGCGAACAGCCAAAGCTGGTGGTAGGAATCGTGATTGAAAATATGCGCCCCGATTATATTCAGCGCTATTGGAACAAATACGGCGAAAACGGGTTCAGAAAGTTGTATTCCCAGGGGGCAATCTGTAATAATGTGCAGTTAAAACAACATATTCAGAATTATGCTTCGGGCACTGCGACTCTTTTTACGGGTGTTTATCCGGCAACTCATGGCGTAATCAACAAAAACTGGTACGACAAATTCAATGTAAAGGAAACTGAATGTACCGAAGACAATAGTTTTATTGCGGTGGGAAGCGATTCAAAAGAAGGAAATGCGTCGCCACTCAAATTACTTTCAAATACAATCACCGACAATATGAAAATTTTCTCGATGGGGAAATCGAGAGTTTACAGTGTGGCGCTAAACCGCGAGTCGGCCATATTTTCTGCCGGTCATGCCGCCGATGCAGCCTATTGGTTTGATGTAGAAACCGGCCGCATGATTTCCAGCACCTTTTATCTGAATGTTTTTCCCGACTGGGTGAGGCTTTTTAACAGTGAAAATTACGCCGAAAAATACAGCTACAGAAACTGGGCCCCGCTTTTACCCGAAATCAGTTATACCGAAAGTCTGGCTGATGATTACCAGTTTGAAAGTGGTTATTTTGGCAAATACAAAATATTTCCTCACACAATCAGCAAATATCTGAAAGAAGCCGGTAGTCTGAAACCCTTTAAAACAACACCTTCCGCCAACATGATGATCAAGGATTTTGCTCTCCAGATCATGTTGAACGAAGAACTGGGCACCGATGAATTCACGGATTTTGTTTCGGTGGTATTTTCCTCAATGGATTACGAAAACAACAATTTTGGCCCGGTCTCTATCGAAATGGAAGATACTTACCTGAATATCGACCGTTTTATTGCTGATATAATCAATGCCGTGGAAAAAAAGTATGGCAATGATAATGTACTGTTTTTTCTCACTGCCAATACCTCAGCCCCCTACCCTGTTGATTACCTGAAAAATGAATTTCATTTGCCGGTTGACTACTTCAACATTGAAAGTGCCATTGCGTTACTGAATTCATACCTGAATATTACCTACGGCGATAACAAATGGGTAGAATATTATGATGAACACCAGATTTATCTCGACCATAAACTGATTGCCAAAAACAAACTCGATTTGAACGAATTTCAGAACACCGTTGCTTCGTTTATCGACGAATTTGAAGGTGTGATGGTTTCAATGCCCGCCAATTTGCTTGAGCGTGGAATCCAGGCAAATGGAATGCTGGAACCGCTTTATAAAACCTACGTGAAAGGCCGCTCTGGCGACTGTTTGTTTGTTTTGAAAGAAGGTTGGCAGCCACAATACAAATTCAAGAAAGTGATCTACAACGATCAGACTCACATTCCGCTTGTATTTTACGGAAATCATATAAAACCAACTGTTATTCAGGCAAAATACGAGGCTATTGATCTTGTACCAACATTATCATGGTTGCTTAATATTCCTCCTCCCGATAAAAGTCAGGGAAAAGTAATTGAAGGTGTAAACAGATAATACACTGCTTACTTCTCCTCTTCTCTAACTGCAAGATTTTTAGGATTGTCTTGTTTATGTTTTGTTTTTGAATCCAGCTCAGGCACAAGCCGTACAATTATCGTGGTATCATTTTTCAATTCAAATGTTTGAGTGATACTCTTAAATCCATTCCGCGAAATATTCAGTTCGGGCTTTCCCTGTTTCAGCATCAGGCTGAAAAAACCATTTGCGTTTGAGATTGTGCCAATGCCTGAAATTTTATCGAAAATATTCACATCGCCAATAATGTTTTCACTTTTGTCGTTCAAAATTGTACCCTTTAAAATTTTGTACTGAGCCCCTGCACTGAAAGGGATGAAAGGAAAAAGCAAAAGCAACAGGTAAAAGATTTCAGTTTTCATAATCATTGATTCATGTTTCTTGTTTCCGGCTAATTGTAAGAACATGTTTTTGAAAAAAAAGTTGCTTTTATGATCTGAAAATATGGTTAAAAATTTGTTAAAAATCTTACCTCAAACCAATAATTGATGTTATAAAACAGGTGTTTCAGGAATGTTTCAAAACCTGAAATTGATAAAAGTCATACGAAACTGCCCTACTTCAGCCAGTGTAAGCTAAAACAAACAAACATGCTGAAAAACAGATATGTTACGCAACATATTCAATGGTAGTTATGCAGTAAGAGATTAAATTTGTTAGGAAATAAACAAAAAAGAAGGCACCAAATCTGCTCAGAAAGTGCCTGTATTGGCGAAAAACTAACCGAAATATTAATAACCGATAAAACAATAAAATTAGTCTTATGAATCCGATCCGATCTTTAATCAAAGAAATGGCAGAAAAAAACGGAAGGACAAGAGAAAATCTTCTACCGATTATGCTGGCAGTAGTGGAAAGGGAAAAATTCCTTTCTGAATACTCGATGGTTGAAATTGCAAGGGAAATGGATATTCCGGCAGCCGAAGTTTATGGCACGGCTACCTTTTATTCATTTATCGAAACAAAACCTGTTGGAAAATACATCATCAGAATTTGTAAAACAATTACCTGTTCCATGAAAGGCAAAAACCAGGTTTTGTTTGCGATTCAGGACATGTTGAAAATCAAATTAGGAGAAACAACTCCCGACAAAAAATTTACGCTTATGGAAACCAATTGTTTGGGATGGTGCCACAAAGCACCTGCGATGATGATTAACAATGATGTTTATACAGAACTCACTCCTGAAAAAGTGCGCGATATACTTTCAGACTATATGAAAATTGTTGAAACATCTCAAAATTAAAACCATGGCAGTATCAACTCAGCTAAAAAGGGTCGATTTCATTTTTAACAATGAAAACGATTGGGAAAAAGTTCTTTCCTCATCCATCAAAAAGAATCCGCAGGATTTGATTAACGAATTGATCAGCTCGGAATTGAAGGGCCGTGGCGGGGCAGGATTTCCCACAGGTTTAAAATGGAAACTGGCAGCCGAAGCCAAAGATGAAGCCAAATACATAATTTGTAACGCCGATGAGGGAGAGCCAGGAACGTTCAAAGACCGCGAGATTCTGTCAAAAGTTCCGTATAAAGTACTCACAGCCATGGCCATATGCGGATACATTATCGGTGCGAAAGAAGGATTTATTTATCTCAGGGGTGAATACCGGTTTTTGCTGGAAGAATTATTGAAAGCCATTGAAGAATTTCATTATTACTGTCAGGAAATAAAATTCGGATTTACCATTAAAATCTTTATGGGAAGCGGCGCCTACATTTGCGGAGAAGAAACAGCCCTGATGGAGTCGATGGAAGGCAAAAGGGGCGAACCCCGCAACAAACCACCATTCCCCACACAACATGGTTACATGTCTAAACCAACTGTCATCAATAATGTAGAAACGCTGGTGCACACCTATACAATTTTTAAGTATGGCGCCAAAAAATTCTATGATCTGGGTGTTCAATACTCTCGTGGCACAAAACTTTTTTCGGTTTCGGGCGATACGCCAAAACCCGGAATTTATGAGCTTGAACTTGGGATGAGCCTTCAGGATTTTGTTTACGAATTTGGCGATGGCGATACAAAAGCTGTGCAGGTTGGCGGAGCATCCGGTTTTCTGGTACCCCGGAAAAAATTTAAAGATGCAGCCATTGGTTTTAAAGGAAAACTGACTGGTATATCACTTCCAACCGGTGGATCGATGATGCTTTTTAACAGTTCACGCTCTATGTATAATGTTCTTGACAATTATCTGGAATTTTTCAGGGAAGAATCGTGTGGCCAGTGTACACCCTGCCGGGTTGGCTGCCAGCAGTTATTACTTGGTATTAAAGCTGTTAAGCGTGGAGAAAAGCCAGCTTCTTATCTTGACAAACTACTCAGGTTAACCGAAACTATGCAACTTACTGCCAAATGCGGTCTCGGACAATCGGTGGCCAATTCTTTCTCATCTATTGTTGAGAATTTCCAGGAAGAAATGATTTATTAATCAGAAAACAATCAGAAAATGAACAAGTTAAAAGTTATCATAAACGGATTTCCGGTTGAAATTGAAAAAGGAAAGACCATTCTGGAAGCAGCGGAAAATCTGGGTATTACAATTCCAACACTATGCTATCATAAAGATTTGTGTGTTGCCGGAAACTGCCGGGTTTGTGTTGTGGAGGTTGTCGGGCAAACAAGGCTTTCGGCTGCATGCGCCACGCCCTGCGAAGAAGGTATGGAAGTACTTACCAACAGTCTGAAAGTCAGAAATTCGCGGAAACATATTATTGAATTGTTGCTTGCCGAACACAATGCCGATTGCACAAAATGCTACAGGAACGGAAATTGTGAACTGCAAAAATTATCGTCGGAATACAAAATTATGACCCAGGATTTTATTGAACTGGCTCCCTTGAAAAAGTATTCCATCGATATGTATTCTCCGTCAATTATCAAGGACGACAGCAAATGCATCCGTTGCCAGCGTTGTGTTCGTACGTGTGCCGAATTACAGGGAGTAAACGCATTGACCGTAGCGCACAAAGGTGATAAAATGAGAATTACCACCTTTTTTGACAAAGCTATGCGCGACGTGGTTTGCACCAATTGCGGGCAATGCGTAAATCATTGCCCTACCGGCGCACTGGTTGAAAAAAATTATATTGAAGAAGTTTGGGAAGCAATTGCAAATCCAACGAAACATGTTGTTGTGCAAACTGCTCCGGCTGTTCGTGTGGGTTTGGGTGAAGAATTGGGTTTACCACCCGGTTCAAGAGTTACAGGGCAAATGGTAGCTGCTTTAAAAAGATTAGGTTTCGACTCGGTTCTCGATACTGATTTTACAGCCGATCTCACCATCATGGAAGAAGGAACCGAATTGCTGACAAGATTAAAAAGACTCCTGGTGGAAAAAGATGACACGGTGAAACTGCCAATGGCAACTTCGTGTTCACCCGGCTGGATAAAATACATCGAACACATGTATCCGCAATATCTCGACAATCTGTCAACTTGTAAATCACCACAGCAAATGTTTGGTGCGCTGGCAAAAACATATTATGCAAAAGCACGAAATATCGATCCTGAAAATATTGTTTCGGTTTCAATAATGCCCTGCACCGCCAAAAAATTTGAAGCTTATCGTCCTGAAATGCACGACAGTGGCTATCGTGATGTGGATTACGTACTTACAACGCGAGAACTTGCCATTTTAATCAAACAGGCCGGGCTCGATTTTAACAAACTTGAGCCTATGAAATACGACAGGCTGATGGGCGATTCAACGGGTGCCGCGGTGATTTTCGGGGCTACTGGTGGTGTAATGGAAGCAGCTTTGCGCACTGCTTACGAGCTTGTTACCGGAAGAGAAGTTCCGTTTAAAAACCTGAATATTGAACCGGTGAGAGGGATGGAAGGTGTGCGCGAAACAAGCGTAAAAATTGAAAAACCGCTTAAAGAATGGTCATTCCTCGATGGCGTTGAGTTGAAATGTGCAGTTGCCCATGGTCTTGTAAATGCAAAAACTGTGATGGATGCCGTAAAATCAGGCAAAGCCAATTATCATTTTATTGAGTTTATGGCCTGCCCCGGCGGTTGCCTGGGAGGCGGAGGTCAACCCATACCAACCAACCCTGAAATCAGGAAAAAACGGGCCGAAGCAATTTACGCCGAAGATGGTGCACATACAATTCGTAAATCGCACGAAAATCCGGAAGTCCAAAAGCTTTACCGCGATTTTCTAAAGCATCCGTTAAGTGAAGTTTCACATCATTTGCTCCATACAAAATATACAAAAAGAGAGCGCTTTTAAAACCAACAAAATCCGGTATCTTTAGGTACCGGATTTTTTTATGACAAATACTTATTATACAACAATCAATACGCCGGTGGGATTTCTGAAAATCACCACAAATGATACTGCATTATTATCCGTTGATTTTTCGGATCAACATTCAGAATCTGGCAGTTATCAACCAGAGATTTTAAAAAATTCAGTGTCGCAATTGCTTGAATATTTTAATGGCACGCGGACAGAATTTTCGCTAAATCTCAATCCTGAAGGAACCGAATTCCAAAAAAAAGTATGGCAACTTGTTGAATCAATTCCTTATGGACAAACTTTTTCCTATCTCGATATTGCCCTGCTTTCGGGATCAGAAAAAAACACCCGGGCTGTGGGACTTGCCAACGGTAAAAATCCGATTCCAATAATAATTCCCTGTCACAGAGTTATTGGTTCATCCGGAAAAATGACTGGTTATGCAGGTGGAATCGAACGGAAAAAATGGCTTTTAATTCACGAACAAAACATTATTAAACCTCCCGGGAAACTGTTTTAATTTCACAATTGTTATTCATAATAAGACCAATAATCCCAAAACAGGACAATGATTCAGAATAGTCATTTTATTAAAAAACTGAATATCTGCAATTTAATTTCATGGCCTGACAATTGAAGTAATAATTAAC
>CAZXVT010000227.1:0-6620 GCA_964644015.1 uncultured Maribellus sp. | reverse complement strand
TTCACGCCTTGTGGCATTCATGCATTTTTCCATTTTCAATCCGTCCTCGTTGCTTCAGCAGGGTTCAGTTTCAACGCCTTCCGGGCAGGGTAAATTGCTGACAACAATCCGGTGATTATCACAAGAATTGCAATAATTATTAACATTTCAGGCTTCAGTGAAGTGTAAACAACGGCTGCATAACCGTAGCTTTCAAGTCCTTCCGAAAACATGGAAAGGTTGATTGGTGTGGTTTCAAAGAATTTGGTAACCATCGCGCCCAGGCCAATTCCGAAAATTCCTCCGGTGATGGTTAGCATCACCGATTCGAGAATTATCATAGCAAAAATGCGCCGTTTGTTCATCCCGATAGCCATTAGCATCCCGATTTCCTTGGTACGCTCCAAAACCGCCATCAACATGGTGTTGATGATTCCGAAACAAAGTCCAAGTAAAATAATGAGAATGAAAACATACATGTACTGGTTCATTGAGTCCGTTAGCAGCGACATTTCGGGACTGAGTTCTTTCCATGTTTTTACTTCCTGTCCCTGAGCCAGATTTTCGATAGCGGGTTTCAAAAGGTCGGCCTGGTCGCCACCCTCAGCCAGAATAGCTATTTCGTGTGCAACATCGGGAGCTGTTCCAAGTTGTGCCTGCAGTTCATCGTAATGTACAAAAAGATAAATCTCGTCGAAGCCGGTGTTGCTCGTTTTGTAAATGCCACTCACGCGAAATCCTTTTGACGATAGGTCGCCGTTGAGATCAACGAGTTGAATGTTGATTTTTGAACCAACTTTAAGATTCAGATTTTTTGCCAGTTTTTCGCCAATGAGAACAGGTGGCATCCGCCCGTTTTTTTCTAGATAGCTTCCATCAACCAGATGCTTAGCGATATCAGTCACTTGTTTTTCCATTTCAGGAACCACTCCAATAAGCCTGCCGCCGCCGGTTCCGTGGGCTGCTAACACAAAAGGTTCGGCAACCAGCCGGTAACTGGCCGCTTTCACTCCGACAGTTTTCCTGATTTCGGAAGTCATTTGTTGCGCATCGTTTATGGTAAGCGAGGTTTCATTGTTATCGAGAAAATGAGGAGCATGAATTTGCAGATGTGCCAACTCAGATTTTGTGGCCGATTCAATTCGTGCATCCACCATTCCCTGCATAAATGCCATGTAAAAAACTCCAACCACCAAACCGAGAGCGATAGAAGTGATCATGATTATGCTACGGGTTTTATTCCGCCAAACGTTTCTCCATGCAACAGAAAGTATCATAGAAGCAGTTTTTTAGTTTAAAGTTCAATGTTCCAAGTTTCGGGTGAAAATTTCTCATTCTTCCATTCAAGCATTCACGCATTCACACTTTCCTTCACCCACGTATTGCCCGCGTAATTTTCAATCGCCCGATATTTCGAAGAGGGAAAACCGCAATAAACACGCTGATAATAAAAACCAGAATCAACTGGTTATAGAAAATTGAGGCATCCATCGAAAAAAACATGTAAGGCTCCATTCCATACATTTCGTAGGCTTTGGCCATTTCTCCGGTAAATTCAATCGGATTGTGATAAAAATACAGACAAAACAGGATGCTGATAAACAATCCGCTGGCACAACCAATAAGCCCGATAAAAAGTGTTTCGAAAAATACAACTACCCCCAGCTTACTTTTTTGCATGCCGATTGCATGAACAATCCCAAATTCGCGACGGCGTTCCTTTACCATCATTATCACCACGCTGAACATGCCAAAGGCAATTATCATGTACAAAACACCCAGCATGATGTATCCGCCGCCACGGTCACTTTCTATCATCTGCACAATTTCGGGCTGCATTTCCTGCCATGTCATTACGGTTGTTCCGGCAGGAATTACTTTCCCTGTTTCGCGTTTCAGGTGGCGGAGGTGGTCGTGGTCATCGGTCATAATTACCAGCGAGGTGGAGAGATTTTCGGCTGAATAAAATTCGCGGGCTGCAACGATGTCCATATAAATCATTCGTTTGTCGAACTCAGGATTCGGGTGCAACACAACGCCTTTAACCGGGTAAAGCCCGCTGGCGCTGATTCCGCGGTAACCCTGGCTGATCATTACGAGTGTATCGCCAACACCCAATTTCAGGTAGTCAGCCAGTCCTTTTGTAATTACCACGCTTTTATCGCCTTTTTGCAGAAAGCTGCCCGCTTTTATTTTTTTCGAAAGTTTTGTAATCCTGTCCTCGGCTTCTGGTTCAATGCCCATCACCATGGCCGGTTTGCTTTTCAGATGGTTGGCGGCCAGTGCAAACGATTCGAGCCGGTTCGACACCAGCGAAACATGCTCAATGTCATCAATCTGATTCTGCAATTTGATTGATGTTTCAAAAGTATTTTCCAGCGTGCGCTCGTCCCAGTAGGCTGTGTCCTGCACCTGAAGGTAGCCCGAGTAGAATTTGACCACATTATCAATCATACTGTCATACGAGCCTTCCTGCATCGATCGCATCCACGATGCTAACAAAACACTGAAAGTTATTGATGAAATGGCGATCAGTGTCCGTCGTTTGTTGCGCCACAAATTCCGCCAGGCGAGGATGATGTTGGTTTTCATACCGGATGCTTGTTTTGATATTTTAGATTTTTGATACTGGATTCTGGATTTTAGATTTATTTCCAGTCTTCCGGAATTCCTCATTTACTCACTAACTCATTTACTTTCTCCTTATTTCACCTTCTTCATATTCTGCTGCGAGAAAAAACTTTCATCGATTTTTACGTCGAATTCAATGTTTTTAAAAATCAGCACTGTTTTCTGACCCGGTTTATCGGCCGGAATCATTTCGAGCCGGGTCGGCATTTTCCGGTTTCCCATCATTTTAATATCCGATAGAATTTCGGTATTGACCAAAACTCCGTCTTCATCGAAATATTCACCTTTCAGCCACAGGTAATCGGTTTTCGAAATCCACATCACCACTTTTCCCCACACAACCGGCGCATCTTCTTTGGGAATCAACTCAATTTTGTAGCTGTCGTAACCCGCCATTTTTTCCTCGGCCAGCAGTTTATGTTCGTAATCCTTTGCCAGCGACGATTCGCGAACAAGGTCGTCGTTTGTAAAATCTGAGCCCATCCACGATTGCATCATCATCGACGGCGGAATTTTTATCATACGCTCGATCGTGGGAACCCAATTCCACATTTCCTTGTTTCGTTTCAGGAAAACCTGTCCTTTTTCCTTGGCTGGCGCGGTTATATAAATTAAGGAATAATGGTTTCCCAGTGTCCAGTTTTTCATGGTTACTTCGCGCGACCAGGTTGGGCGTTCGATAATCATCGTCATTTCTCCCTGGCTCGAATTTCCCCTGAATTTTTCATCTGCTTTCCGGATAATTTCTTCGAGATCCTGGGCCGACAGATTGGTAATTAAAAGCACCAGAAAGCCAAATATCGAAATCAGTTTCATAAATATTAATTGTTTTTATGGTTGATAATACGTTGAAATCCTTCCATTATATGGTTTATGAACAATTCTTCATCCATTTCAACAGGTGAAGTTACCAAAATCAGGTAGGCACCTTTTAATAGAGATGAAATAATAAACAGGTCTTTTGACGGATTTTCGCTGCCATTGTCTGTAAGAAACCGAATCAGCATGTTCATCAGTCCTGCAGACGTTTCGCTGTAGCTTTGAATATAGGTTTCGGTAACAACCGGCTGCATCATGATCGAAAAATAAAGTTTCCAGAAATTCCTGTTCTTACTGATAACATTAAAGCTTTGCCTGATGAAAAACTCAAACTCGTTAAATGTTAAAATTCCATCTTTATTTAAGTCGAAGTGTGTGTAAATAGCGTCAAATCCCTTTTTCAGGATTTCGTTGAGCACTGTATTTTTACTTTCGAAATAATTATAGGTGAGGCCTTTTGAAATACCGGCTTTTCTGGAAATCTGTTCCATAGAAGTCTGATGAAAGCCATTTTCTGCAAAAAGTTTTAGAGATGTGTCTAATATCAGTTCTCTTTTTTCTTTCCTGATTGCTTCATATTGTTCGATACTCCGAGGCATATTTTTGTTCTTTGATTGACCAGTCGGTCAAAGTTAGAAAATGTTTTTGAAAAATAGTATCAGTGAAGAAATATTTTATTACCGGCAAAATATATTCAGCATTAAGTAGTTTGTGAAGTTACTTTTAGATCGTGTTAAGACTTTTAATGTATTTAGAAGAATGAAAACTTAGTGAAATGCTATTTCAATAAAACGATTCAATTATTTTTACAGTTGTAAACCAAAATAATCATTCCATGAATTATAACAGAAGAGAATTTATTAAAAATACAGCCATTGCAACAGCTGCCGTAAGTTTAGGCCCGACAGTTCTGAATGCCTGTGCTTCGCCAAACGAAAAAGTTACCGTAGGTTTAATAGGGTGCCGTTCGATGGGTTTCAACGACCTTTCAGGATTTTTGAAACAGGAAAATGTTGAATGTTTGGCACTCTGCGATGTTGATTCCAAAATACTGGAAAGCAGGGCTGCAGAGGTTGAAAAACAAACCGGTAAAAAACCGCTTGTTTATGCCGATTTCAGGAAATTGCTGGAGAACAAAGATATTGATGCCGTAATAATAGGTACACCCGATCACTGGCATGCCATTATGATGATGATGGCGCTGGAAGCCGGAAAACATGTGTATGTTGAAAAACCAATGGGGCACAGTATTGAAGAGTGCAATGCCATGGTAAAAGCCGCTGCGAAATACCCGAAATTGCAGGTTCAGGTAAATATGTGGCAGCGCAGCTCGAAACACTGGTTCGAAGCCGCCGACATTGTGAAATCAGGTCAGTTGGGTGATGTTCATCTTGTAAAAGCCTGGATTTATAAAGGTTACAATACACCTTATCCTTATAAACCTGACAGTGAAGCTCCGTCTTATGTCGATTATGATATGTGGCTGGGGCCGGCACCAAAACGCCCGTTTAACGAAAACCGTTTTCATTATAATTTCCGCTGGTGGTTCGATTACGCGGGTGGCGCCATGACCGACTGGGGTGTTCACCTGCTCGACTTTGCACTTTTCGGAATGGATGCCGACATGCCTCAAACCATTTCGCCCGGTGGCGGAATTTTCTATCACGAACCAGGAACCATTGAAACACCTGATATTCAGCAGGCAATTTACAGCTACCCGAAACATATTATGATGTGGGAGTGTGGCCTGAATCCGGGAATGGGGCCTTATGGAAAAGCTCATGGTGTTGCGTTTATCGGAAACAAAGGAACATTGGTGGTTGACCGCAGTGGTTGGGAAACCATGCCCGACAGAAATAATGCTGAAAAGAAACCATTTTTTGAAGGTAAAAAGCAGGCCGAGTACGGTGATGGAATGGATGAGCATATTCAGAATTTTCTTGACTGCATCCGAAAAGGTGGAAAACTGAATTGCCCGGTTGAAATTGGAGCCAAAACAGCCATCGTTTCTGAAATGGGCAACATTGCCTACCGTTGTGGAAAACGGATTCACTGGGATGATACCACAAAATTGTTTGCAGAAGAGGAAGCAAACAAGTTGATGAAGCTGAATTACAGCGAGAACTGGAAATTGCCGAACGTTTAGAGAATTAATGTTTGTATTCAGATATAAAAACGGTGGAAATTTGATTTTCCACCGTTTTTTGTTCTTCTATAATTTAATAGATGTTTTGTTGTTAGCCAGCCAGGAATTAAAATCCTGCAGTTCAGGATTCAATTTTTTTACAGAATCGATATTACGGGCGCCACAAAAATCGGCTTCGAAATCGGCTTTAAACTGAAACATGTTTCCCATATCGTCAGCACCCGGAAATCCGAAACTTCGGTACACTTCAGGTGGAACTGCATTGTATCCCACTTCAACCCCCAAATGTTTTGTAAATGCAGCAGCCATTTGAGTTCCGGTCAGATGTTCTCCGGCAATGCTAACGGTTTTTCCTTTGTATTCACTTCCGTTTTTGAAAATGGCAAATGCACATTTTCCAATGTCGGCAGATGAAATACCCGGAAGTTTTTTATCGCCCATCGGAAATGTAATAGCATACTTACCATCAGCTCCCTTTTGCGGTCCTAATCCAAAGTAGATAAAATTTTCCCAATAAAATGATGTGTTGAGTAAAGTATAGGGGACCCCGCTATTTTCAAAAAACTTATTTGCTTCACCTTTCGAATCGAAATGAGGTACTTTGTACTTGCCGTGAAGTGTTGGCATCCTGTCGTCGTCGAGCGGAACCCAGTTGCGTGTATCTTCCAGCGTTGACCATATAACATGCCCGATACCTGCTTCTTTCGCAGCATCTGCCTGATTTTTTGCCTGCTGTGTTTCTTTTTCAGGTGAAAAATGTTCCCAGAAGAAGGTAACGCAAAACGCTCCGTAAGCACCTTTGAATGCTTTTACAATAGTATCTTTATTATCAACATCAGCTTCAACCACTTCAATTCCCAACGCAGCGAGTTCTTTTGCCTTGTCTGAATTCGCATTTCTTGTAATTGCCCTTGCTGCAAATTCCCCGGATTTATCATTTAAAATAGCATTGATTAACCCTCTTCCCTGGGCACCTGTTGCTCCGATTACCGCAATAATTTTCTTGTTTCCCATTTTAAATCTGTTAATTATTAAGACATAAAAG
>CAZXVT010000226.1:4099-6626 GCA_964644015.1 uncultured Maribellus sp. | reverse complement strand
TGATGGTGAGTGTGCTGTCGCAACCGGCAATGTTTTCCAGTTCCTGTGTGTAAGACCCCGAAGCTGTATAGT
Organism: uncultured Maribellus sp.; assembly: GCA_964644015.1. Lineage (GTDB taxonomy): Bacteria > Bacteroidota > Bacteroidia > Bacteroidales > Prolixibacteraceae > Draconibacterium. The sequence continues at coordinate 6,554 of CAZXVT010000226.1, read as the reverse complement.
CAACACCATTCACAGTCACCACGTCGCAACCTGAAACTTCGATGGTTTCTTCGGTAGATTTAAGAACAGTGATTTTAACAATATCTTGTGCAACACAATCAAATGCATAATTTACAGTTACAGTATATTCACCACTATTTGCAGTTGTTGCAGTAAATGCAACTGGATCAAGTGAAGTTGAAGAATAACTATTTGGTCCTGTCCAGGTTACAGAATTAGGGGTTCCGGAGAAGACAGCAGAAAGATCAATCAAACCACCTTCACAAATTGAAAAATCGCTACCGGCATTAACCGTTTCATTACATCCGAAAACATATGCAAACCAAACTGTGTGATTTGGATTACTTGTTGTAAGTGAGATATTTTGAGGAGTAGCGTTTAATTGTGAGTATGTTCTTCCATCTGAAGATGAATAAGGATTTATACCGCTGACTGTATATGTCGTACCCAATTCAAGTGCAATATTTCCGTTGTGTTCGAAGTAACTGCTGGCGCTTCCGTTTTGGGGAATGCGATATGCATATTGTGGTTCAGTAACAACCACTCCGGCACTGTTAATTGGTTGTCCTGAGCTATTAACAAGATAGTAATTAACCATAATAGACCCACCACCTTTACTTACTTTCGGAATTGTAAAGTTCTCCGGTGTTTGATATACTGCGAATGGATCACCATCTACATCCGTATAATTCAGACTTGTTTTTTCATTTGCATCATATAAAGTATTTACTTCCGTATTTGGTGCAAGGTTCACATAGTAATACATGCGGTCACCACTTTCTGATACAGTTCCGATATTCCAGGTTACTAACCATTTAACCTGGCTGCTGTTTCCACTTGAAGGATCATCCGGATCATTCGGTACATATCCATTGTTCGTAAATGTTACAGTTCCTTTACTGACAACAACATCTCCGGTTGTTGATGGTAAAACAGAAAATGTGGGAGTGGCGCCCGAAGTAACTAAAGTTATATAGGTACTCATTGGATCGGAGAATACAGCATTGGTAGCAGCATAGGCGATATTTGAACGAATTGTTGAGTAAATCTGTCCGATATTGGAACTTGTGGCAGGATAATATCCTGCGTTCTGCGAACCAATTAACACATTTTCTGCATTTCCTCCGGCCGTCACTTCAAAACCGATGGTATAAACATCAGCTTTGTCCATAATTAAGCCTGCTTCATATTTTGTGGGGATTCCATGATTACCGGTTGCCGAAAAAGTATAGTCGTGCGTCCAGTTAGACCCACTGCAACTTTGCGTGATTTGATAAAAATTGCTAATGTTAAAATTAGTTCCGCTGCCAACGATATTACCATAATTGCTTTCAGTAACTGATAACTGAGAGGGATCTAAGGTAGCTGGATTCCAGACAGCTGAATAAACATAAGTGCCAGAAATCCTCGTTCTGCTGCAACTGGTAATTGTTGGCGTAGGAGATGCGGTCACAGTTGATGAATAGCTATATGTCGGATCTCCGTCTGAAAGCAGTATAACAACTTTCCTGTTAGCTGTACTTGATTCAACTAATTGTCTGGCAGCATAAAATCCACCTTGCAGATTAGTTCCACCATTTGCAGTTATCGCATTGATCGCAGTTTTCAGTGAACTGATATTATTTGAAAAAGTATGGTCAACCTGAGGTTGGCCGCTTCCACCCCCACCATTAATAGTAACAACCGCGATTTGAATGCCTGTGGTTCCTGTTAGTAATTCATCAACAAAATCTTTGGCTGCATCTTTTGCTGCATTCATTTTCGAAGTACCCATACTTCCCGAATCATCAATAACAAGAACAACATCAGTTGTTTTCGGAATATTTTTTCCTTCAACTTTGATATTGATTTTCCATTTACCGTAAGTAGTGGTTGCTTCACCGGTTTTTTCAATGTTAATCGCTCCCGGTTCCGGCCAAATTGGTTTGGTTGCCTGGGCCGATTTTAAACTTATGTTTGCCGATTTAAGGTTCGCAACTTTAGCCGATTTTAGAGAAATAGTATTGTCCGATGGTAAAACAAAGGGTTCAACTTCTCCAATGTAAACTGGTCCTCCCAGATTATCAGGATCCTGAAAGCTATTTACAGAATCAAGTAATTGCATTTTCGCCTGGTTTTGTGAATACCCGTTGATAGGATTCAAAACCATAATCAAACCAATCAAAGCAAAACTTAATGTCAATAAGGTTTTGCTTTGATTGATTCTCTGGTTTCCAAAAAATTGGGTAAAATTTTTCATATTGTTAGTTCTTAAAGTATTTACAGTTTTAGAAAATAACAGTAAATCAGTCACATGTGAATCTGATTCAAAACTGTTCGCAGTTTTAGATTTGTTGTCAGAAAATCTGGAATTACTGATGAAATTATTTTTCTGCCGTTCTCAAATTTTCTTGACAATTTCAAAAAGCAAACTAGATTCTAAAAATCTTTTCCAATAAGTGAATAATGTGAATTG
>CAZXVT010000226.1:2541-4089 GCA_964644015.1 uncultured Maribellus sp. | reverse complement strand
TTTTATTTCATGTTTATTAAAAGCGTTATAAATCAATCCCAATGAGTGTGCCAATTAAGATATTTGGTTTATTGTGCTGAAATACAAGTTGATATAAAAAGTAATTTCATATCGATGTGTCCGGATTTGGGACATGTAATCCCATTAGTATATAAAAGAGATTATTGTCTCTTATTTGTAAAAAATGAATTTAAATGTTATTGTTTACCAGAAAGAGTATATTTAAATCTTAAAATCAGACTAATGAAAAGAGTATCAATTTATCTATTATCAGTTTTTACATTAATATCCTGCAATTCGGTCAAACCTCCGGTGCCTGTTGAGCCAGTACCATCAGAGCGACAATTATATTGGCATGAGCTGGAATTTTATGCATTTGTTCATTTTAACATGAACACTTTTACCAATATGGAATGGGGACTTGGAAGCGAAAGCCCTCAACTTTTTAACCCTTCTGAACTCGATTGCCGGCAATGGGCAAAAGTTTGCAGCGAAGCAGGTATGAAAGGGATTATTTTAACCGCAAAACACCACGATGGTTTTTGTCTGTGGCCTTCAGCTTATACCGAACATTCGGTTAAAAATGCGCCTTGGAAAAACGGAAAAGGAGATGTGGTGCAAGAATTGGCGGAAGCATGTAAAGAATACAATTTGAAATTGGGTATTTATCTTTCACCGTGGGACCGAAATCATAAAGATTATGGTAAACCAGAATACCTTGAATATTTCAAAAATCAGCTCAGGGAATTACTTACCAATTATGGTGATATATTCGAGGTCTGGTTTGATGGAGCCAATGGTGGTTCAGGTTGGTACGGTGGCGCCAACGAAGTTCGTAAAATCGATAACAAAACTTATTACCAGTGGCCAACAGTTCATGAAATTGTGAGAGAATTGCAACCCGATGCCTGCATGTTCAGCGATGCCGGGCCCGATATTCGCTGGGTTGGAAATGAGGAAGGCTGGGCTCGCGAAACCAATTGGTGTTTGCTGAACCGTGACAGTGTGATGCCCGGAAATGTGCCGGAAATTGAATGGTTGCGGGCTGGTCAGGAGAATGGCTCGCACTGGTTGCCTGCCGAAGTCGATGTTTCTATTCGTCCGGGGTGGTATTATCATCCTTACGAAGACCATAAAGTAAAAACATTACCTCAATTACTTGATATTTATTACAATTCTGTTGGCAGAAATGCCTCATTACTGATAAATTTTCCGGTTGATAAACGTGGAAAAATTCATGAAAATGATTCTGCACGCATACTTCAGCTCGCAGAAACTTTAAAAGCTGATTTTGCTGAAAACCTTGTTACTGGGAAGAGAACTGAAGCTACAAATACAAGAGGTAATTCGGGGAAATTCAAAGCCACAAATGCTATCGATGATGATACAAAAACATACTGGTGCACCGATGATGAAGTTCTTTCAGCATCATTGACCGTTGATTTCGGAAAACCAACCGTTTTTAACAGGTTTTTGGTGCAGGAAGAAATCAGTCTGGGACAACGGGTGAAAAAGTTCATTCTGGAAGCCTTTATTGATAATGAATGG
>CAZXVT010000226.1:0-2531 GCA_964644015.1 uncultured Maribellus sp. | reverse complement strand
TCTCAGACAACCATCGGAAGAAAAAGAATTCTGAGATTTCCGGATGTTACAGCCACCAAAATCAGGCTGAATATTCTGGATTCAAAAGCTTGTCCTGCAATCGCTGAAATTGGTGTGTTCAATGCGCCAAAAATTATAGTTGAGCCTGAAGTTCGGAGAAATCAGACGGGCGAAGTTACCATGATAGGATTTGATTCAGGAGTCGATATTTTTTACACCACCGATGGAACTGCACCAACTGCGCAATCGGTAAAATATACTGAACCTTTTTTGCTGAAGGGAAAATCAGAAATAAAAGCAATCGTATTTGACCAGGTTTCGGGAAAACAAAGTTCAGTTACTGCGGTTCAGTTTGATGTTTCAAAGGAAAACTGGAAAATTAAAGGTGAATTCGGGAACGAAGAAAGAACCCGTTTTATTTTTGATGGTAATCCTGAAACATCCTGGAATATTATAAGCGAACCATCTGTGGATGTAATTATCGATTTGGGTGAAGCTTTAAATATCGCCGGATTTACCTATCTGCCCGACCAGGGAAGATGGAGCCAGGGAATCATCAGTAATTATGAGTTGTACATAAGTAACGATGGCAAAAACTGGGGTAAACCTGTTTCTTCAGGTGAGTTTGCCAATATTAAAAACAGTCCGGTTTTGCAAAAGAAAGAGTTTACTCCGGTTAACGGAAGATTTGTTAAATTAAGGGCGCTTTCTCCTGCCGAAGGAAACGGGAATATTGGAATTGCAGAGTTTGATATAGTAACAGGATAATTAATAGTAATAACTAAACCTTAGAAAAATGAAAACTATCATTTCCACACTATTATTAATAATAGTATCAAGCCAGCTTTGTTTTTCGCAGAATAAAATCTGGGATGAAACCGAAGCTCAGAAAAAAGAAAGAATGCAGTGGTGGACAGATGCCCGTTTCGGGATGTTTATTCATTGGGGACTTTATGCGCAGGCAGCCCGCCACGAATGGGTCAAAAAAAACGAACGGATACCTGATGCCGATTATCAGAAGTATTTCGAAATTTTCAATCCCGATTTGTTCGACCCCGCTGATTGGGCACGTAAAGCCAAAGCAGCCGGAATGAAATATGCGGTAATTACATCTAAACACCACGAAGGTTTTAATATGTTCGACTCAAAGTTTACCGATTATAAGGTTACGAATACTCCATATGGAAAGGATATTATTAAACAATGGGTTGATGCTTTCAGGGCAGAAGGATTAAAAATCGGTTTTTACTATTCTTTAATTGATTGGCACCATCCTGAATATACCATCGACAGGGTTCATCCGCAAAGTGCAAACACAAAAGATGAATACGATGCCTTAAACAAAAACAGGGATATGGCTAAATATCGCGAATATTTGAAAAACCAGGTCAGGGAAATTCTAACTAATTATGGAAAAATAGATATTCTCTGGCTTGATTTCTCTTTCCCTGGTGAATTCGGGAAAGGTCGTGATGACTGGGGATCTGTTGAATTGATAAAAATGGTGCGACAATTACAACCCGGAATTCTTATTGACGACCGTGCCGATTTACAGGATTATTCGGGTGGTTGGGATTTTATGACACCCGAACAATATAAGGTGGACAAATGGCCAGAAATTGATGGAAAGAAAATTCCATGGGAAACCTGCCAGACTTTTTCCGGTTCCTGGGGATACTATCGCGATGAATATACCTGGAAAGACAACAAACAACTGTTGGTTCTTTTAATTGAATCAGTGAGCAAGGGCGGAAATCTTTTACTGAATGTTGGTCCAACAGCCCGCGGGGTTTTTGATGAACGTGCCGATAAAGCATTAAAAGGAATGGGTGACTGGATGAAATATAACAGCCATTCAATTTATGAATGCACCCAGGCTCCCGATGAATTCAATGTTCCAGCCAATACTTTGCTTACGTATAATCCGAAAAATAACAGGTTGTATATTCATTTACTCGATTATCCTTTACAAAATTTGAGATTACCGGGTTATAAAGGGAAAATCAAATATGCACAGTTTCTTCATGATTCTTCTGAAATTAAAATGTCAGAACCACGGCAACACGATAGGGGAGGAGATAATCAGGGAACAGGTGATGTGGATTTGAGGTTACCTGTTTTAAAACCGAACGTTGAAATACCAGTAATTGAGCTTTTCTTAAATTAATGTTAACGGAGTTTAATAACTGACTGACATCTAAAACCTAGCGAATTCTGTTAGTCAATTTGTAATTTCTGATCTGAAATAGGTTGAATCAGTTAAATTCTGATTTTCAGTTATAAACAGAGAAATGTAACTTTTAAAAGTAAAATGCCGTAATATTAATTCCTGTTAATTAAGGTATTGATTGATATTCAGTTATTTGTGAAAATATTGCATTTTTCTTTCAAAAAAATCACATTATTGTTTTGCAGGAAAGAAAACGCTATTACTTTTGCAGCCGCTTTGATAGCGAAGTTCATTAGAAATATTGGCGAGGTAATAATGAGTAGGGTTGGCGTGGTTTAAGAGAGCCGGGTTGATTTGAAAA
>CAZXVT010000225.1:0-6673 GCA_964644015.1 uncultured Maribellus sp. | reverse complement strand
AGAGAATGGCATGCCGCTGAAAACGACGACCCGGTTGCAAAAGCGCGTGCCGGCAAGTTGAGCAAAGAATTTTACCAGCAAATGGAAATGGCAAAAATTCTGGGCGAAAAAAATATCCCGATGATTGTCACCATTTGGGCTCCTCCTGCCTGGGCAATCGACTCGACCAAAGACAATCATTTGCCGCTGGAACACGACATAAAAATCTCGCTCGATGCGAAGAAGATTGGTCAAATGAAAAAATCGATTGCCGATTACCTACAATATATGAAAACTGATTACGGCATTGAGTTCCCGCTTTTTAGTTTTAACGAGATTGATTACGGCGTTTGGGTTTATATGACACCCGATGAACATGCTTTTTACAACAAAGAACTTGGCAGTTATTTTGCATCCCTCGGTCTCGTTACCAAAATGTTGCTGGGTGATACCGGCGCCGGAACGGTGAATTCAAATAAGATTGTATTGCCAACGGTTGACGATGCAAGCATTCATAAATATATCGGTGCAGTTGGATTTCATACCTGGCACGGTTGCACCACTGCCGATATGCGGGCATGGTTGCTTTCGGCGCAAAAGTTAAACCTGCCTTTAATGGCCGTTGAAGGCGGCCCCAATTCGGCTTTACACCGCTACCCGAACCAGTTCCTCGAAAAATGGTTTCAGCTTTCCGAAATCGATTTGTATGTCAGGATTTGCCGCGATGCCCAGGTTTCAACCATCATGGAATGGCAATTAACTCCCAACTATTCGGTATTAACCGGAAACGGTTTGTATGGAGATAACGGGCCGCTTCGCCCGACGCAGCGTTTCTGGAACCTGAAACAACTGGGGGCAACACCTGAAGGCTCTTATTGGATTCCGTGCAATGTTGACAGGCCAAACATATCGGCGGCAGCTTATGCCGATATCCTGAACGGGCTGTACACCGTTCATTTTGTAAACAATAGCGCTACTCGCAAAGCAACTATCACCGGCATTCCTGCAAATGTTAAATCATTGAATGTTTACAAAACCGATTACACCAGGGGTATGGAAAAAACCGAAAGTGTACCCGTGCAAAATGGTTCGGCCCAAATTCTGCTGGAATCAGCATGTTTCACTACCGTAACCAATGCAATATTCTGAGCCTTATGCCACGCAAAATCAAAATAACCATGTCAGCAAAAACTTCTTCAAGTTTCGGACTTCGAAAGTTTTTATTCCGAAAAAGCTTCATTTTACTGATTCTTTTATTCAGTCAACTGAATTTCGTTTTTGCGCAGGAACCCAAGGTTTTAATCGACGATAATTTCTCTTCACAAAACAACGAATGGCAGGAAATTAACCTAAATGGCGCGACAGGTGGCAATTTCAAATTCAAAAACCAGTCACTTTCGCTTACAAATTCTTCCGGAATTGGCGCTTTCGGTTTGTATCACCTGAAACCCGTTTCAGGGAATTTTTATGCCGAAGCTGAATTTGCTGAAGAAGATGTGATTGGGCTGGCTTTGGTGGCCTGCAAAAACGGGATTCCCGATGTGACCAATTTTACGATGATTGCCGTTTCAAACCGCGATGGAATCACCATTATCAATCAGTACGACCGGCAAAACAATGTAGAAAATGTGCACGACCCCAAAAAGGTGATTGACGCCTCGCGTTACGAAGCAAAACTGGATGGCAAAACCTTTTCGGTGCCTTTCAAATCGACCAACAAAAAAATCAGGATTTTGCACGAATCGCTTTCCAACACTTTCCATTTTTACTACGGAACTAAGCTTGAAAAATGGGGAATTACTTCGAACGACTGGATGGAAGTTGCCCCTCAGTACAGTTGGTTACCGGCTGACCAGCAATACTTTGTGGCATTGGTTGCGCGTGTTTCAGAAGGAAAAAATCAGAAAGCCGCTGTTTTTACAAGCCTGAAAGTGATTCAAACACCAACCGATGACAAAGACGACTCTTCAACAGGTTTTAAGGTTGCAAAACGGAATTTCTCGTGGTCGGGTTTTGAAGGCGATGCCACTGCGGTTACTTTCGGAAAAGAGTTCGGATACGACAAAAACATCAAATTTGTATTCTGGGACCGGGCCAACAACGCACCAGCATGGCGCTTAACTAACCAGTTTTTGCTGAATTTTGAATTCTTTGAAGGAGGCGATTCAATTTATCCGGGCTGCCACGAAGCCATGTCGGACAGGCAGCGGCACGGACAGTCGGTTACGATTGTAGAGGACAATGCCGTACGAAAAATCATTCACTGGCATGGAATTCCGCTAAATCCGGACTACAATTTTTCGGGTGAACAGCTCAATGGAAAACAGTTCCCGTATTTCGATGAGTACTGGACTTTTTACCCCGATGGTACCGGAACGCGGCAGTTAATCGATACTCCGATTCTGGATGTGAACCATCGCCGTGGCTGGGGTCCCGAAGTGATTGAGCCGATGCCGATTGGTGGTTCACTGGTAGAGGCTGGCGATTTGTGCGCTGCCCCTGCTTTATCCGTTTTTAACATGACGGATTCTGTAAAAACTTATTTTCCTCCGGATAAAAACAATGAGTATGTTAAAGATTCATGGGGTTGGAAACAAATTGCATTTGATTGCCATTTCAAAAATATGCCCGATTTCTATGTTGTTTACAGTCAGGATGATAAATATCCTGAACTCTGGACAGGTATTCCGATTGAGACCCAAATTGGTTGGCACAATACAAAATATAATTTTTCGCACTGGCCTGTCGGGCGCGAACCATACGGCCAAAATGCACAGGAATGGGGAAAAACTTCGCGTTCGTATGCTTCACACAAAAACGAAGTAACGCACACTTCGCTGGCCAGTGCCGGTTTCTATGGAAATCTGGGAGTCGATTTTAACGACCATTATTTGGTTGATGAAAACGGGCGCAAATTCCGCAGGCATGTGATGCTGGTTGGCGTTTCGAAACCCTACCAATATGACGAGGTTAAAAACCAGATTCAAACATGGCTTGATCCGGGTACCATTTCTATGCTAAACAACGATTTTGAATTTGTTAAAATAGACCGGATATTCAGAAGTATTGTCTTCAAATCAAACACTAATAGTATGGAGTGCAGATTCAGTATCAAGCCCAACAAAACATTGGTTAACCCAACCTTCACTATCGAGAACTGGAAGGGTGACGACAAAGTCCGGGTGCTGATAAGCGGCAATAAGGTTATTGCCAGAACAGCTTTGGAAGGCCATTCGCTATTGGTATGGATTCCGGTTTCGATAAGTAATCCTTCAGAAATTTCAATAATAACGGGAAAATGAAAACTTTATAACAATGATATTCAAAGTCTTAACTGCATCATTCTTCGTTCTGATCCTGTTTTTTGTTTCAACTGCCCAGAAAAGAGAAATACTGATTGCTGATTACGAAAGCAAGCCCAATACAGAAAACTGGTGGAAAGACAATCCTCAGGTAAAGTTTTCTTACGATGAAAACACACAAAATCAGGTAAATAAAAACTCGAAAGTTTGTTTGCATGTGCGTTGGGATTCGATTCCCCAAAACCGGCCCTTTGCCTGGTTCACCGATTTAAAGGCCGATACTTTTGCCGTTGACGGTATGGAAGAGCAATGGAAATCATTTAAGGAAAACACATGGATGTCGGTTTGGTGCAAGGCGGGTTCCGGCGATACATTAATGCTGAATTTCCTCGTACTGAGTAAAGGGCATAAAAGCAAATGGGGCGATGTAAAAATGATACCCCTTGTATCGAAAAACTGGACGTTTGTAAAAGTCCGTTTTGCCGATTTGGAAGTTGAAAACTGGGGCGTGGTAAAAGCCGGCTTCGATTTAAAAAGTGATGCCGTTAAATGCTTTGAAGTTGGGTTGAGGTTAAGCGCTACAAGCCCGAAAGGGTATGTTGAAGCATGGTTCGACAACTTCAAACTGACCAATTTCGAGCCCTTTGAATAGGGAAAAACTAAAAAATATTATCACAAAAATTATAAAACATGACATCGGAATTTAATAAAAACGTTGAGAAACTGCTGGCTGAACATGAGGCATTTTTAGCGGTTAAAAACAAGAAAGCAATAAATGGAAACGGAATATTTGACCGTTACGAAAATCCCGTGTTAACGGCAGCGCACACACCTGTAATCTGGCGGTATGATTTGGACGAAAACACAAATCCTTTTCTGATGGAACGCATTGGAATGAACGCCACCATGAACTCGGGCGCCATGAAATGGAAAGGCAAATATATCCTCGTGGTGCGTGTTGAAGGCGTTGACCGCAAATCGTTTTTTGCCATTGCCGAAAGCCCCAACGGAATCGATAATTTCAGGTTTTGGGATTTCCCGGTTACCCTTCTCGAAACTGAAAACCCCGATACAAATGTTTACGATATGCGGCTCACAGCCCATGAAGACGGGTGGATTTATGGCATTTTCTGTTCAGAAAGAAAAGACCCCGCTGCAAAACCCGGCGATTTATCGTCGGCAGTGGCCGCGGCAGGAATTGTACGCACAAAAGACCTCCGCAACTGGGAGCGTTTACCCGATTTGAAAACAAAAAGCCAGCAGCGAAATGTAGTGCTTCACAACGAGTTTGTGGATGAAAAATACGCGTTGTACACCCGCCCGCAGGATGGTTTTATTGATGCCGGAAGTGGCGGTGGTATTGGCTGGGCTTTGATTGACGATATTACAAATGCCGAAATAAAAGAGGAAAAAATCATCAATTTCAGATACTATCATACCATCAAAGAGGTGAAAAACGGTGAAGGGCCACATCCCATAAAAACACCAAAAGGCTGGCTGCATCTTGCACACGGTGTGCGTGGCTGCGCTGCGGGACTCAGGTATGTGCTTTACATGTACATGACCGATTTACAGGACCCCACAAAAATTATTGCCGAACCTGCCGGGCATTTCATGGCTCCGGTTGGTGAAGAAAGAATTGGCGATGTGTCGAATGTGCTGTTTACAAACGGCTGGATTGCAGATGATGATGGGAAAGTTTTTATTTACTATGCCTCGTCGGACACCCGCATGCATGTTGCCACTTCCACTATCGATAAACTTGTTGATTACTGTCTGAACAGTCCGGCTGACGGATTTCGTTCAGCTGCTTCTGTTGAAACACTGAAAAAACAAATTGCCCGGAATCTTGAAATTCTTGGAAAAAAATAAAACCAACCATGATTGCTGAAAAACTTAAACTTAAGGAAAAAATTGCCTATGGCTTTGGCGATGCAGCCTCTTCAATGTTCTGGAAGATTTTCGGAATGTATTCGCTGTTTTTTTACACCGATGTTCTTGGAATTACCGCTGCTGCTGCCGGAACCATGTTTCTGGTTGCCCGATTATGGGACTCATTCTTCGATGTTTTTGTAGGAATCATCAGTGACCGGACAAAAAGCCGCTGGGGCAAATACCGTCCTTACCTGCTATGGTTTGCCATTCCTTTTGCAGTGATGGGAACCATCACCTTTTTTGCTCCTGATTTTGGTGAGACCGGTAAATTAATTTATGCCTACATTACCTATTCCCTAATGATGATTGTTTATTCTATGATTAATGTTCCATATGCATCATTACTGGGGGCCATTTCTGCCGACCCGACCGAAAGAAACTCGCTTTCTTCCTATCGCATGTCGTCTGCATTTATCGGCAGTTTTGTAACATTTATGTTGCTGCAGCCAATGATTGATTTTTTTTCAAAAACCTTTGGAAGTGAAGAAGTAAAAGCCGTTGAATCAACTATCAGCACTTCGCCCGTTGGCTGGGTGATGGGAGTGGGAGCTATCGGGGTAATTTGTGTTGTACTTTTCTTGCTGTGTTTCAGCTGGACAAAAGAACGTGTAACACAAATTGAAAGCGAAGAGGATGTTTCGATTAAAAAAGACCTGAAAGATTTGTTCAACAATGCCCCCTGGTGGATACTGGTTGCAACCGGTCTGGCGGCCCTTTTGTTTAATGCTGTCCGCGACAGTGTTGCCATTTATTTCTTCAGGGATTATGTAAAATTTAATTACAGAATGGGAGGTACAGGCTGGGACATGACAACAATTTACTTTCTCGTCGGGCAAGCCGCCAACCTGATTGGAGTAATGGCAGCCCCTTCTGTTTCAGCCAAATATGGTAAAAAGAAAACCTATATGATTGCAATTGTTATTGCTGGTATTTTAAGCACAGGGTTCTATTTCATTCCCAACAACATTGTTTGGATTTTGGTATTTCAATTCCTGATTTCGGTTTTTGCCGGTTATGTGCTGCCACTACTATGGTCGATGTTTGCTGATATTGTGGACCACCAGGAATTGCTGACCGGACGCCGCGCAACAGGACTGATTTTTTCATCTTCGTCAATGTCGCAAAAACTGGGCTGGGCATTCGGAGCGGCCCTCAGTGGCTGGATTCTGGCATTATTCAAATATGCTCCTGAAGCAGTTGAACAAAGCGCCCAGACCTTATTCGGAGAACATATCATGATAAGCCTTATTCCGGCAATCTGCTGTCTGCTTGCTTTTGTTGGCATGTTGTTTTACCCGCTTACCGATAAAAAAGTTAAGGAAAATGCGATACAACTTGAACTGAAAAGAAACATACTTAAAACAACAAAATCATATTAAATCACGAGGAAAATGAATCTTTCTGAACTCAAAAATCAGGTTCAAAACGAATTGTTAAAAAATATTCTGACATTTTGG
>CAZXVT010000224.1:0-6674 GCA_964644015.1 uncultured Maribellus sp. | reverse complement strand
CCTCGATAGAAAACTGGCCGTAAAAACAGGCGAAATTTATACGCTCACACAGCAAGGCTGGTTTGTTTCTGATGAAATTACGGCCAACCTCATGTTCATTTAATTGTTTTCCAGCAACTTGAATTAATTAACTTTTAACATTTTATAGTATTGTGCCCGTGCAATCTACCTATATTTCAATATCTTTGCGGTTCTTTAAAAAAACGCTGTTTCTTACATGGAAATTAAAATTGTAAATAAATCGCAAAACGAGCTACCGGCATATAGTACCATTCATTCAGCAGGAATGGATCTCAGGGCAAATTTAACCGAACCCGTTGTTTTAAAACCGCTCGAACGGAAACTCATACCAACAGGATTATTTATTGAACTTCCGGTTGGTTACGAGGCACAAATCAGGCCACGCAGCGGACTGGCACTGAAGAAAGGAATTACAGTGCTTAATTCGCCCGGCACCATCGATGCCGATTATCGCGGAGAAATCTGTGTAATACTGATCAACTTGTCGGGTGAGGAATTTGTTATTGAAAACGGCGAACGGATTTGCCAGATGGTGGTGGCCTCGCACGAAACTGTGGAGTGGCAGTTGGTGGAAAAACTCGAAGAAACGAAAAGAGGGGAAGGTGGTTTTGGCCACACGGGTAAAAAATAAAAAATGATGAAGATTAATAAAATAGTTTTGGGCGCAATGGTTTTGGGAGTTGCGCTTGCATCCTGTTCGGGCAGTAAAAAAATAACCGAGCAACAGGTTGTTACGGCCGCTGTTGACCCGCAGCAGGCAATCAACGACGAAAAAAGGCAAATGGAATTTGACTACCTGTTTTCGGAAGCGCTGAAACAAAGGATGCTGGGCAACAAACAAAATGCAGTGCAGTTGCTTTCAAGCTGTCTCGAAATCGATCCGAAATCGTCGGCTGCTATGTACGAACTGGCCGACATTCATGCAGCAAACAACGATTTTACAAGCGCCACTTTGCTGCTTGAAAAGGCAATCAGCCTGAATCCCGGAAATATCTGGTACAAACAATTACTGGCGCAGATTTACCAGCAAACCAGAAAGTTTGATGAAGCTGCTGCAATTTTCAATGAACTTTTGAAAAACGATCCGGAGAACCTCGAATACTTGTATTCAAAAGCCATGATGCTTTCCAGTGCACAAAAGTACCCCGAAGCTATTGAAGCATTCAGGCAGTTGGAGGCAAAAACAGGCGTCAACGACCAGATTTCGGTGGAAATTCAGGAATTGTACCTGCAAAACAAACAACCCGAAAAAGCCATTCAGGAAATTGAAAAACTGATTCAGTCAAATCCTGCTGAACCCCGCTATTACGGTTTGCTGGCCGATCTTTATCAAACCCAGGGCGACTCTGAAAACGCACTGAAAAATTATAACAAGATTCTCGAAATTGATCCGGAAAGCGGATTTGTCCATTTTTCGCTTGCCAACTATTATTTGCAGAAAAACGAGTTTGACAAATCGTTTGAAGAATTGGTAAAAGGTTTCGAAAGCAAAAATGTGGAGCTGCAGACAAAACTGCAGATGTACATGATGTTGGTTTCTGATCGCGAACAATCGAAACTGACCGATGAACGCGAGGAAAAACTCGTCAATATCCTGGTGAATACACATCCGGGCGAAGCAATGGTTTATACGGTTCAGGCCGACTACCTTTTGCGGAAAGATAAACTCACAGAAGGCCGCGATGCCCTGCTGAAAGCTATCGACGCAGGAAACAAGGATTTTATGCTATGGGAACGCCTGATGTTTATCGACAATGATTTACAGGACTGGGCTGCTTTGGAAAAACACAGCAAACAGGCAACCGAAATGTATCCCAACCAGCCCAATAGCTATCTTTTAAGTGGCGTGGCCGGCATTCAGCTTGAAAAATACGACGATGCAATTTCGGTTTTGGATGAAGGATATGATTTTATTGTTGACAACCAGCCGCTGAAAGGCCAGTTTCTGATGCTGAAAGGCGAGGCTGTTTACAAAAAGGGGAATATTGATGAGGCTTTTAAACTGTTTGACCGTTCACTTGAATTGTACCCCGACAATTTTGTGGGCCTGAATAATTACGCTTATTACCTCTCACTGGTAAACCGCGATCTCGACAAAGCCGAACGAATGAGCGCCAAAGTGATTGCGCAGTTCCCCGACAATGAAACTTATCTCGACACGTACGCCTGGGTGCTTTTCAAAAAAGGAAATTACACGCTGGCTAAGTTTTACATGGAAACGGCGCTGAAAAACGGTGGCGAAAACAACCCGGTTATGCTCGAACATTATGGCGATATCCTGTTTATGCTCGACAAACTCGCCGAGGCTAAACAGTACTGGGAAAAAGCCAAAGATAACGGTGGAACGTCGGAAGTGCTGAAAAGAAAAATCAGGGAACAGAAATACATTGCAGAATAAAGGATGAAAGGATTCAGGATATCAAGGTTTGTCGTTTATTTCCTTTTTATTCTCACCACAGGTTTGTGGTCGTGTAAAACCCCGCGCGAAGTCACAAGGGTGAATGTAAAACCCATGAGTACCCCAAAACTGCTGAAAAACATTGAAAACACAGGACTTTCGTACGAATACCTGACCATCAGCAGAATTAACTGTCAGTTTTCCAACCACAATACAAACACTTCATTCAGGGTTAATTTGAAAGCAATCAGGGATGAAAAAATACTGGCTTCGGTCACAAAACTGAACATTCCGGTCGTGCGGGTTTTATTAACCCCCGACAGTGTTGTTTATGTGAATTACCTCGAAAAAAACTATTTCACCGACGATTATTCCTACCTCAGCAGCATTCTGAATATTGACCTCGATTTCGAACTGGTTCAGGCCATCATTTCCAACAGCGCCTTCTCGTATCGAAACGACGAAAAAGACAAGGATTTCAGGGCATTTAACTCATCGGTGGAGGAGGGGATGTATGTTTTGCAGTCGCAACGCGAGCGAAAAGTAATCAGGCTGGAAACAAAAAACAAGGCGGCAAAAATTGAACGCCGGATGAAACGGCTCGACGATACTGCGCTCATTCTGCAGAAACTGTTTTTCAATCCCGAAAATTTTGCGCTCACCAAAGTGCTCATTTCCGATAAAACCAACCAGCGTGAAATGAAATTGAATTTTGGCGAATTTGTTCAGATAGAGGATAAAGATTACCCGGGTTCCATCGATGTACAATTTCTTTCAGAAACCGAGAAACTGGAATTGAATGTGAGACTGAGTGGCTTTTCAACCGAAAAACCATCACCTTTTCGCCTCGAAATTCCTCAAAATTATGAGCAGATCAGGGTAAATTAAAATCTTAAAAAGTTACATTCGCAGATCAAAACTACACATTGTCAGAATGAGGATTTTACTGCTTACCGGTTTGTTTGTCATTCTCTTTATCCATGTTTTTTCCCAGTCGGTTGAAGAGCTGAAAAAGAAAAAACAGGATGCAGAGAACCAGATAAAGTACACCAGTAAGTTATTGAACGAGGTTCAGAAGGTTCAGAAATCATCGCTCAACAGGGTGCAGCTTTTAAACCGCCAGATTGAACAACGGAAAGCGGTAATCAACACAATTAACGGCGAAGTGGATCTCTACCAGCAGATGATTGACAACAACACGCTTGCCATCAGCCTCATGGAAAACGATATACAGGCGCTTAAAAAAGAGTATGCCGAACTGATAAAACTGGCTTACCGTAACCGCAATGCCTACGACCAGGTGTTGTTCCTGCTTTCGGCCGACAATGTAAACCAGGCCTACCGCCGTTACCTGTACATGAAACAATACACCAACTACCGCGAAAACCAGGCAGGCGTGATTCTTTCTATCGAGTCGGTTTTAAACGATAAAACACGCAAGCAGGAAGAACAGAAACTCATCAAACTCCAGTTGATGAACGACACCAAAAAGGAAGCCAGCCAGCTTTCGCAGGAAAAACTGGAGAAAAATGCCGAATTGCAGAAACTCCAGAAAGAACAAAAGGAACTGAAGAAGAAACTCGACGAACAGCGCCGAATCGAACAGCAGCTTGAAAACGAAATAGAACGCATTATTGCCGAAGAAGCCCGCAAAAGTGCAAAAGCCGGCACCAAAGAAATGACACTGACACCCGAACAGAAACTGCTGGGCGACAATTTTGCGCAGAACAAAGGCCGCCTGCCCTGGCCGGTTGAACGCGGTGTGATTACCGAACATTTTGGCATCAACCAGCACCCGGTGCTTTCCAATGTGCAGGTAAAAAACAACGGTGTGAGCATCACCACCGAAAAGGGATCAAAAGTGCGCGCGGTATTTAATGGCGAAGTAACCCGCGTATTTGGCATTACAGGCGGAAATACGGCAGTTATCATCCGCCACGGAAAATACCTCACCGTTTACTCGAACCTGCGCGAAACCACGGTTAAAAAAGGCGACAAGGTAACCACCAAACAAAACATCGGAACCGTATTCACCGACCCCGAAGACAACAAGTCAATCCTGAAATTTCAGATCTGGCTCGAAAACCAGAAACTCAATCCCGAACAGTGGATCGGACGGTAAGACGATATTGGATACTGGATAGTCAGATGCTGGATGCTGGATATCGGAAACCGGATGGTTGATTCTGGATACTTGATTCAGTGATTTGGAATTTGATGATTGTTTTTTGGAATTTTCTTTTCGGGTTGTCTGTGAGATTACAAATTGTGTTTTCAGAGGATTGAACTTCAGTGGATTTTTATGTGAGTAACCTCGTTTCAAAGTATTGGGATTCTGAATTAACCCTTACAGTCAACAAGATTTCGAACTAAAAGTAGCTTGCTATAAGTCCCGGAGGGACAAAATTTGAATAACCCCGGGTTTCAACCCGGGGGTGAACGTAACAATTAACCCGCCCCGCTACTTTGAAACACTGACCCTGTGATGCTGCGAAGCAAAATATATTTATACATTACTTCACTCACCGTCCGGGGAAGCTTGAACAAACCTTCACGCCTCCACCCACTGTTTGGAGAAGCCATGGGAGTTTGATTACGACTCCACTTTTTGCCTGGGGAACGAATGTACTGAGTACATTGCCTCACTTTTTGGTTTGGGAACGAATGTACTGAGTACATTGCCTCACTTTTTGATTGGGTGACCAATGTACTGAGTACATTGCCTCACTTTTTGGTTGGGCGACCAATGTACTGAGTACACGGCTCCACTTTTTGGTTTGGGAACGAATGTACTGAGTACATTGCCTCACTTTTGGTTGGGCAACCAAAGTACTCAGTACACGTCCTCCGTTTTATCCTGTCAAAATTTTCAGGATCAGTTCAACTATTGCCCGATTATCTTTACTTTTAAAACCGAAACAAAAAAAAGAAACCGCTTGCACGTTAATCACAAATCAAAAGAAGCAATGAAACTGCGCCTTTTTATCCAAATATGGAAATATTAGGAAGTTTTATTGCGTGTATAAACGAGTTAGCGGTTATTTTAAAACCAAGATGAAACAAACCTTAAAGTTTAAAATATCAGTACTAAGTTTCTTGATTATTGTCTTTTCAATTGAGACAAAAGCTCAAGAAGTTGAAGTTAAAGATTCAACCGACGTTAATGAAATTCTTTCGGGAGTAATGAATCGACAAGATATTTATAACACAAAGTGGTTGACAATAGGTGTTCAACACGACTTTATTAGCTCAACATCTGGACTACAAATAAGTAATGGCTATGACGAAAGACCTTTAATTCATTTTGAAGATTTTTCAGAAGACATAGTATTTAAACTACAAGGAAACACCGACTTTAATAAAGACTATTCTTATGGAATCAGTGCTGGTTGGAAATACCCTAGATATTTATCTTTACTAGCGGTTCAATTTTATAAATATAACTATCCAACAAGGGATTTTGACTTTATCAATTTTAATATTTCAGCGGAAACATTTATTAAAAATACTGACATAGTAGCCAAATTGAAACTTGGTTATCAAGACCTTAATAAAGAAAATAATATCGGACTTGAGGTTGGGATAAGTAATGTTTTTATCTATCAAAAATTATATGCAGGATTAGCAACCGGATACTATTTCGACTATTTTACATACTCAGCTTTTATTAAAAGTTTTGTTTATAAAAAATTAATCGGTTTAGAGTTTGGCTATGATAACATTGACAAAAATGATTTCCTAAAAGTTGGATTAACATTTACCTTCAAAAGATGAAAACACTGGTGCTAACACAGTACATATTGCAGGGCGGGGGTCGGTGGTACGCCAACTGCGGATTCTCGCATCGCAGTTCCGTGTCCTTCGGACAGGAACGCTCTCCAAAATCCGCCCCGACAACATGACCAACAGTTAGCTATAATGCAAAACACAGGTTCCAGAATAGAAACAAGGTTGAATAAACATAAATTTGTAATATAGAAACTAACAATGGACAATCGTTTTACGGACATAATTCAGCTAATAAAACAATCCCGGACAAATGCCATAAAAGCCGTAAACACGGAGCTGATAAACCTCTATTGGAATATCGGAGAATATATCAGCTGGAAAATTGAACAATCAGAATGGGGTGACGCTGTTGTAACTGAGTTAGCCAGACACATTCAAATATACGAACCCGAAATAAAAGGCTTCTCCGATAAAAATATTTGGAGAATGAAGCAGTTTTACGAGACTTACAAAGACTTTCCAAAAC
>CAZXVT010000223.1:0-6731 GCA_964644015.1 uncultured Maribellus sp. | reverse complement strand
GCCCAGCGGATGGCAACTTTTGCAGGCGATACATTCAACCTTTTGGCAATTGAAAGTATTACCGGGTCTTCAAGATCCACTGTGTCATCTGCGGTGCGGTCGCGTTCGGGGCGACCAGGCGAACCCAGAGGACAATACGCAATGGGTTGAATATTATTGGCGTGGCAGTAGTCAAACAGTTCTGGTTGCTGGAAATGCGGATGCAACTCCATTTCGTTGCAGGATGGTTTGATCCGGCAATCGCTGAGCAATAATTTCATTTTCGGGATGGTCATGTTCGAAGTTCCGATATTTCTGACCAAGCCTTTGTCAACCAGGCTTTCCATTTGCCGCCAGGTTTTCAAAAAATCTTCGTGAATGTAGGGTTTGGCATCGGGATTTCGGGTTGAAACATCGCATTTTGGAGGATGAAAATTGGGAAAAGGCCAATGCACCAAATATAAATCAAGATATTCAAGCTGAAGGTCTTCAAGGGTCTGTCTGCAAGATTCTTCCACATTTCCGTGTTTGTTGTTCCAAACTTTCGAAGTAATCCACAAATCTTCGCGTTTAACAATTCCATCGTCAAAAATTTCTTTCAACGTATTCCCGATGTTTTTTTCGTTCCCATAAACCGAGGCACAATCAATATGCCGGTATCCTGATATTATTGCACGTTTTACGGTTGAAGCCACGGTTTCGTGAGGTATCGAATCGGAACCAAAAGTTCCCAGCCCGATAACCGGAATTGTATCGCCTGTATATAGCCGGATTTGCGGAACTGATTCAGGAGTGATTTGTTTTGCAGGTGTCTCAGACATTTTTGTTTAGTTTTCGGTGTTTTAAAATCAAATCTAGATTGTGCGAAATAATAATTAAATTCTGAGATTACGTTACTTTCATATTAAGTTTTGTTGCTGCTATTCTTATGTTTGTTCACAAATGAAATCAGATAAGTTTGTTCTGGCAATCATCGCTGTCATTGTACTGGCTTATTTCTTTCCGCAGTGGGGAAGCGATAGCAGTAGCATTCCGATTGACCAGGTTGCCAGTGTGGGTATTTCGCTGATTTTCTTTTTTTATGGGTTGAAACTAAGTCCGGAGCAAATAAAAACCGGGTTGAAAAACTGGAAACTGCATCTTTTGGTTCAGTTGTCAACTTTCCTGCTTTTCCCGCTGATTGTCATTGCCTTTTATCCATTTATAAAATCAGAAAATAACCAGACGATCTGGCTGGCGTTTCTGTTTCTGGCAGCTTTGCCTTCCACAGTTTCCTCTTCGGTTGTAATGGTTTCAATTGCCCGTGGAAATATTCCGGCAGCCATATTTAATGCCAGTATTTCGGGATTAATCGGTATTGTTATCACGCCTCTCTGGATGGGTTTATTTCTGAAAAATACGACAACCGATTTTAACCTCGGCACGGTCTATATTAAACTGATTACTGAAATTCTGCTTCCGGTTGCTGCAGGCATTTTATTACAACGTTACTGGGGGAAGGTTGCCCGCCGCAACAGCCGTTATCTGACGCTTTTTGATAAATCGGTTATTCTGCTGATCATTTATAAAAGTTTTTCTGAATCTTTTGAAAGCAACGTTTTCAGTACTGTTAGTGCAGCTGACTTGTTGCTGATTTCGATTGTGGTTTTCGGTTTATTCTGGGTAGTTTATTTGCTTACAGGAAAAATGGCGCGGGTGTTGAAATTTAATACGGAAGATGCGATAACAGCCAAATTCTGCGGAACAAAAAAGTCGTTGGTTCACGGAACTGTCTTTTCCAAAATACTCTTTCAGCATTCTACTTCAACCGGGATTATTCTGCTTCCACTGATGATTTTTCATGCCATGCAGATTTTTATCATCAGTATTATTGCCACGCGGCTGGGAAAACGAGGGTAAATTTTGAAACAAAAAAGCCGGATATATTACCCGGCCTTTCAGTGGAGAATATCGGAATCGAACCGATGACCTTTTGACTGCCAGTCAAACGCTCTAGCCAACTGAGCTAATCCCCCTATTGCGGCTGCAAATATAAAAATATTTTAATTGGCACACGGATTCGAAATCCGGAAAATTCATTTTATTCATTCCCTGAGGTCACATTATTTCACCAAATACTCATAAACCAACACGCCGCCGAAATGAGCGGTTAAAAGTAAAAGTGTAACTGTAAACGTATTTAATGCGAACGACAACCATTTCAGGGTGGTTTCTTCCTTTTTCTCAAGTTTCAGGTAAACCATGAGCGCTGCATTTACGAGCGCAGCAAAAACGGTAAGTTCAGCAAATAATTCGTGTCTGTTGTGGATTACAGTCGCTTCGGGGGGCACTGTTCCGGTTAAAAAAGCTCCGCTGAAATAGGCTGCAAAAGCCGACAGCGAGCCCACAGCTACCAGCCAGAAATGAAATTCTTTCAGAAGAGGTTCTTTTCTGAAAAAAAGGAAAATAATCTCGGCTAAAAATCCGGCAAAAATAAGGGCGATGGGAAAGTGAACCACCATCGGGTGAATATGTTCTGCTGAAAACATGTTGCTATATTTTGATTTTTTCCGAATGTAACGAAAAGATGGCTGAAATTGTTGAATGTTTTACAGAGAATCAATTTGCAGCCTGAATAAAACGAAAAAACCCCGGCAAATCCGGGGTTTCGTTTCCTTTTCAGGAATATTTCAACGATACCTACCAATGAAAATCTTTTTTATTTGCGATCGAATTAAAGGTTTACCACCTCGCCTGTCTGAGCCGATTTGTAAGCAGCATCTACAATATCAAGAATTATCATACCTTCAGTTAAACCGGGAACAGGTTGTTTGCGGGTTCTTACAGAGTCGATGTAGTGTTCCATTTGGCGTGTGTACATCGGCTGTTCGCAATGTTCGGTACGAACCGGAAGTTTTGGTTCAAACTTGCCTGTGACACTGCCTGTTTTCAGTTTCAGGAAAGTAGGAAAAACACTTGCGTAACCTTCGGTTCCGTACAATCCGGTTCCGGCTTCTGGGCCATCCATATGAGGTTGCCACCAACCACTTTCGATGATGGTTTCGGTGCCGTTATCCCATGAAATCATGACAATACCTGAATCATCCACATCATAACCGCCATAATAAGTTCCGATTTTGGCGTACACTTTCACCGGTTTCGGGTCGCCCAAAAGATAGCGGGCTGTGTCGATGGCATGAACTCCCATGTCGGCCAGCGCTCCGCCACCAGCCAGTTCTTTGTTGGCAAACCATCCGGCAGGTCCCCAGTTTTCGTGTATTCCGTAACCTTTGGTTTTGATGATTTTACCCAGTTTCCCTTCGTCGATAACACTTTTTACATAGTTCACATCGGTGTCGAAACGCCACATATGGCCAACCATTACCACGCGGTTGTTGGCTTCAGCGGCGGTTTTAACTGTCAAACCTTCTTCAGCACTCATGGCCATGGGTTTTTCAAGAAAAACATCTTTCCTGTTCTTCAGAAATTCGATGGCATAAGGTGCATGAAATTTATTGGGTGTGGCAATCACCACAGCGTCAATGTCATTTCTTCCTGCCAGCGACAAAGCATCGTCGGTGGCAACCGGGATTCCGTATTTGGCCGCAAAATCACTGGCGGCCTGCAATGGAACTGCAGCAACAGCCACAATCTCAACTCCGGGGATGGATTGTAATCCGCGTGCATGGTAATTGGCAATATATCCTGCGCCAATCAGCGCTATTTTAAGATTCTTCATTTTCAATAAAACTTTGTATTTACTATTTATCAATTTACCATTTACAATTTGATTCAAAATGGTAAATCGTAAATCGTCAAATTGTAAATTGAAATTACATTAACTCTTCCGCGTTATCATAAATCTTCTGAATGGCGGCGGCAATCATTTCAACATCGGCTTTGGTTCCCATCAAAACTTTGTGGTGAACGCAAACCGATTCTTCAAAATGAATCCTGTCGCAAACCGGGAGGTCAAACCGTTTCGGATTGATAGCTGCCCAATATTCGTCGTTAAGTTTGTGACGGGCCGGTTTTGTAAGCGGATTGTACAGCGAACATTTATTAAGCGGTTCGTAACTGGCTGCCACCTGGATTCCGATTTCGGCGGTTAAAGCTTCGCGGAATTTTTTCACCGGCAACCCCTTGAATTCGTCTTTAAAATAACGGAAAGCAAAATTGAAATAGGCTTCTTTTGTTTCTCTTTCATCACGTTTCATCGGTTTGATTCCCGGAATTTTTGCAATCAGCGAATTCAGATAAATACCATTGGCATCGCGGTTGGCATTCTGTTCCGGCATTCTTTTTAATGCTTCCACCAAAATGGCAGCCTGGAATTCGGTAATACGGTAGTTGCCCGACTGCAGAAAATTTCCCTGGTCAACATAAACACCAGCGCCTTTGTCGGCTGTTTCTTCCATCACCGGGCGGCGGCCACAGTTACGCAGTGCATCCAGTCGTTCGGCCAGATCGAAACTATTGGTGGTTACAACGCCACCTTCACCGGCAGTTAAATGTTTCGATAACTGGAAACTAAAACTTCCGATATCGCCAATGCTGCCGGCTTTTTTGCCATTCCACTCGCCACCGTGTTTGTGAGCGCAGTCTTCAATTACAAAAAGATTGTGTTTTTTGGCGATGCGCATAATTTCGTCCATGTCGCAGAAACTGCCATACAAGTGTACCGGAACAATTGCTTTTGTGCGCGGTGTGATGGCTGCTTCGATCGCTTTCGGGTCGATGCACCAGGTATCTTCGCAAACATCAACAAGAACGGGTGTTGCATTCACATCAAGAATGGTGGCAGCAGTTGCCTGCCAGGTAAGTCCCGGAAGAATTACTTCGTCGCCAACTCCCACGCCACAGGCTTCAAGCGCCATTTGCAGGGTTACAGTTCCATTGGCGGCCGAAATGGCATATTTCACACCGGTGTATTCAGCAAAATTTTTGTCGAATTCCGTTTCTTTAGGTCCGTTGTACGACCAAACGCCGCTGTTCAGAACTTCAAGAAGTGCTTTTTCTTCTTTTTCATCCCAAACAGGCCATTTTGGCCAGGGGTTAATTTTTGCGTTTCTTGCGGGGGTTCCGCCGTTAATTGCTAATTTGCTCATGTTAGTAATATTTTTATTGACTTTTTTTTGTTTCAGTTCATTTAAACTTCGTTGTTTACGAATTGAAGATTGTTTTGTTTTTAATCAGCGGTTTTGCCCAGAAAGTGATACTCAGTAAATAACTGAGTGTGATAAAAACGAACAACATTCCGATTCTTAATCCGAAAGCATCGCCTATAATTCCCACAATCAGCGGAACAATGGCACCGCCGATAATACCGGAACAAAGGATTCCGGAAAAAGCGCCATGATTGTTTGGCAACGAATTCAGTGCGAGCGAAAATACCACCGACCACATCACCGAGGCAAAAAATCCAACCATGATAAAACCATAATAAGCCACTTTCCCGTTACCGGTGAAAAGTGCTGTTGCCAGGGAAATCATGGCAGCCAGCACAAAAATTCTCAGTACAAGTTTGCTGTCCATCAGTTTCAGCAACCCAAGACCGAGAATACACCCGACTGTGAGCAGTCCCCAAAACCACGAAATTGCTTTGGCACCCTCCACTTCGGGACTCATTCCATGGTAGTCTTCCAGGAATTTTGAAATCCAGCTTGCCACACCCTGTTCGGTTCCCACGTAAGCCATAATTCCAAAGAAAAAGAGAATTACAGTCCTGTTTTTCAACAACTCTTTGATGGTGGAAAAGCTGCCCACTTTTTCTTCTTCGTTCAGTTCAACTTTCGGAAATTTCGAAACCAGAACGATGATGACCATCGCAGCAGCAATCACGGCAAAAATCCAGTAAATCGAAACCCATTTCAATTCGCCGGGAACCAGTCCGTTTAAGGTTGATAAAAGAAAACCAGATGTATTGCCGGCAGAAAGATTGGTTACTAAATAAGAGTAAAGCAGCGGACTTAAAAATGAAGCTCCGCCAAAAAACAACTGTGCCAGTACCGAAGTGAAAGCAAAATGCTCTTCGCCTCCCGAAACCCGGAGCAGCGGATTTATGGCAACCTGCAAAATGGCCATTCCCATTCCGATGAGGAAAAGCGAAGGGAGGTAAACCGCGAATGAAGGAATAAATGAGAACAAAAGCGCACCCGATGTTGCCAGCAGAAATGCGGCGGTTATTACTTTCTTTTCCTTGTATCTTTCAGTCAGAATTCCAGCCGGAATCGACATTACCCCGTAAGCAATAAAAAACGAGAAGTTCAGCAGTCCTGCCATTCCCTTACTCACGCTGAAACCTTTGATTACCTCGGGTACCAGCGGACCAATAATATTCGTCAGAAACGAAATGACGAAAAAGATAAAAAAGATGAGGACAACTATAAAATAATTCCTTTTCATATTAGTTAAGTGTCACTTTTTCAACATTCCAGCCTCTGATTTCGATGATTGGTTTTTCACCTTTCATATCGGTGAGGAAGAATTTTGCTTCGTACGTTCTTTCTTCGCCCGGCAACAGCGAAACATAGTTGTCGTTCCAGTAAATTGGCAGCACGGGTTGGCTGGTTTGCGAATCAATCACATCAAGGAAGTTAAAGAAAGCAACTGTTTCAGTCGGATTTTTCACTTTCAGGGTCACAATACCAAACTGGTCGTCTTTTCCATACAGGTAATTGTATTCAAGTTTTACTTTTGGTAATTTATCAAGTGCTTTGTAATCAGCAAATGCTTTGGTTGGCGTGTAAAATGGCCACGAAAGTTTTTTGGAT
>CAZXVT010000222.1:0-6864 GCA_964644015.1 uncultured Maribellus sp. | reverse complement strand
ATACAATATTTTAATACTCGCAAGTAATTATTAAAAATTTTTAATAAGTCTGATTGAAAAGAAAAATGAACACAAAACAATGCTTATAAATGGCACACTTCCTTTTTTAGAATAAAAATGAATATCTGATAAAAGATTTGAACTATCTGAAATATAATGTATTTGTTATATACTTCACAAATCTGATTTAATGAATGATAATATTTAATAATGAACCAATTACTGGCTCTTGATTTATTAAGACAAACTACTCACTATACGATTTTTAAAAAGGCAATGAATTTATTTTAACTTTAAACGTTGTTTTTAATTAAATAATAAACCAAGTTAGTCGGTAAACCGATTGATTTTTAATAGATAGAGTTTTTAACATTAATGCAGAACCGCTTGGAAAAATTAAGAATAACAAAACCGGGAAATAGTAATAAACAAACTAACTACCAATGAAAAATGCAGTCTTAATTACAGTCCTGATAATCGCAGTATCAGGTTTTTTTAGCAGTTGTTTACATCGGAAAACTGATCAAATCAGGCCCAATATCCTTTTCATAATGAGTGATGACCATGCATTTCAGGCAATCAGCGCATATGGAACAGGATTAAACCATACACCCAACATCGATCGTCTGGCAACAGAAGGAGCAATTTTTACCCGTGCCTGTGTTACCAACTCAATTTGTGCACCAAGCCGCGCAGTATTACTTACCGGTAAGCACAGTTTTATGAATGGGAAAGTTGATAACCGGATGCCATTCGACTGGAATCAGCCTAATTTTCCGAAACTCATGCAGGCAAACGGGTATCAAACCGCAATGATTGGCAAAATTCATCTTGATGGAATTCCGCAAGGATTTGACTTTTCGATGGTTTTGCCCGGACAGGGTCAATATTACAATCCCGATTTCCTGGTGAACGGCGAAAAAATAAGGATTGAAGGATACTGCACCGAAATTATCACAGAAACCATGTTAGACTGGCTGAAAAACAAACGCGACCCAAACAAACCTTTTTGTGCTCTTTATCACCAGAAAGCACCACACCGTAACTGGCTGCCGGCTCCGAAATATCTCAACCTGTATGATTCGGTTACCTTTACACCACCTGCTAATTTTTATGATGATTACAGCAATCGCGGCAGGGCTGCCAAAGAACAGGAAATGAAGATTGACGGGCACGCCAGGTGGGGACACGATTTTAAGCTGATAGTAAATCCGGATGGCGACACAACTGAGTTTTACAACGATATTAAAAGAATGAATCCACAGCAACGTGCCGACTGGATGGCTGCTTATGAAGACGAAAACCAACAGTTCCTGAAAAACATGCAGGCAGGAAAAGAACTTGCATTGTGGAAATACAATCGTTACATAAAAGATTACCTGCGTTGTATCAAATCTGTTGATGATGGTGTTGGCGAGGTGCTGAAATACCTTGACGAAGCAGGTCTGGCTGAAAACACGATTGTTGTTTACACCTCCGACCAGGGATTTTACCTGGGCGAACATGGCTGGTTCGACAAACGGTTTATGTACGAGGAATCATTCCGAACTCCGCTTTTAATCCGTTATCCGAAGGAAATAAAACCTGGAACAAAAATTGACAAATTGGTGCAAAACCTCGATTTTGCGCCAACTTTTCTTGATTATGCCAAAATAGAAATTCCGAGAGATATGCAGGGAGAATCATTCAGAAAACTCGTGAGCGGAGAAACCGGGGAATGGCGCGATGCGGTTTATTACACGTATTATGAATATCCTGCCGAACACATGGTAAAACGCCATTATGGCATTGCTACTGAACGATATAAGCTGATTCATTTTTACTATGACATTGATGAGTGGGAAATGTACGACTTGCAGACCGATCCGCAGGAAATGAAGAATATTTACAACGACCCGGCTTATTCGGATGCACAGAAAATGCTGCACGAAAAACTGGCTGAACTTCGCACGAAATATGGCGACAGCGATGAAAATGACCAGAAATACATACAACTTTTTAACGAGGCACTGAAAAAATAATAATGAAACGAACATGTTGCAGAAAACACAAATACCAATGAACAAATTATATGTGAGTTCCATCGGGTGATAAAGCTGATAAAAGAGATGGAGTACAACCGCCAACTAAAGAATAACTTTAATAATTTGTAGAGATGAAAAAATTGCTGTTCGTTTCAATATTGATTTTTTGCGTGGATTCATTTTCGGGAACCAGTCAGGCGGCAATCAGCCAACCGCAAAAAACAGATACAATTTATATTTATCTGAAAGATTTTGGACTTGTAAAAACACGTGAACGCGATTGTACTGAAATCATCAGCAACGCATTAAAAACAGTTGACGATACCAAACCCGCAAAGATTATTTTTAACCGGGGCGAGTACCATTTTTATCCCGAGTTCAGCAACAAACGCCCTTATTACGAATCGAACACGACAGATATTAATCCGCGAAACTGTGCACTTGTTTTCGAAAACCGGAATAATCTTGTGATTGAAGGAAATGGAAGCACACTCATTTTTCATGAACAAATGCAGCCTTTTACTTTCGACGGATGCAGCAACATTGTCCTCAAAAACATCAATATCGACTGGAAACAACCACAAATTGCGCAAGCCCGCGTTATTTCGGCTGACGACCGGAAAATCAGGATTTCGATGGATGTAAAAGAATTTCCTTTCAGAATAGAGGATGGAAAAATACTTTTCGGCACATCAAAAGACAATCTTCAACTGTGGAAAAGTACCATGGAATTTGATGCTGCGGGGCGTTTTGTGGTTCCGCAAACCGGCGACAACGGTTGCCTGGGTAAGGATTGGGGAAATTACCAGGCCGAAAATATTCTGCCAGGAATTGTCGATCTCAAATTTCCTTTCCTGCGAAAACCGGCAGTGGGCAATTATCTCGTAATGCGTTTTGCGGAACGAATTCATTCAGGGATATTTATTCAGAATTCGAAGAATATCCGCATTCAGAATGTGAACCTGTACCATGCAACCGGATTGGGCGCACTGGCACAATACAGCGAAAACATTACTTTCAGCGGGTACCGGGCAATTCCGAATAAAGCGAAAAACCGTTATTTTGGTGGGGGCGACGATGGCATCCAGATCTCGAACTGTCGCGGACTGATTACCATTGAAAACTGCGAGTTTGCAGGACTGATGGACGACCCGGTGAATGTTCATGGCACCAGTGTGAAAGTGCTGGAAGTTACTGGTAAACAACTGAAATGTAAATTCATGCATCACCAGAGCATCGGGATGACCTGGGGACATGCTGGCGATAAAATTGGCTTTATTGAAAACAGCTCGATGCAGACCATCGGGACCGGGGAAGTTGCCAATTTCAAAGCAATCGATAAAGAAACTTTTTTGCTGACTTTAAAAACACCGGTTCCCGCAGGTTTTGAGCCCGGCGATGCACTTGAAAACCTCACCTGGAGCCCCGACCTGAAAGTTGCCAACAACCGTTTCGGAAGCTGTCGTGCAAGAGGATTGCTGGTTTCTACACCGGGGAAAGTAGTGATTGAAAACAACATCTTTGAAAGCAGCGGAAGCGCCATTCTTATTTGCGGCGACGCCAATTATTGGTACGAATCGGGTGCCGTTACCGATGTTTTGATTCAGAACAATACTTTTACCGATTTGTGCAATACCAGTTCGTACCAGTTTTGCGAAGGAATTATTTCGGTTTATCCCGAGATTCCGGAAATGAATGCAAAATCGGGACAGTTTCACCGGAATATCAGTATCACCGGAAACACATTTCACCCGTTTGATTACCCGGTGTTTTATGCAAAATCGGTTGACGGAATCAATTTTAACAACAACAAACTCATTAAAAGTAATCGCTTCGAACCTTATCATAACCGGAAATACACTTTTACCTTTGAAGGCTGCAAAAACATCGGCATTGAAAACAACATTTTTGAAGGCGAAATTTTGGGAAAGAATGTTTTACTAAAACATACGCCCGCCGCAGAACTGAAGTACAGTACCGATCAAAACCTAAGTGTAAAAGTTGATTGAAATGTGCATTTTACAATGCTACAATGCTTGAATTCTATAATTCATGAATGCCATAATGTTATAATTCAAGAAATACATTATAGTGCCGGATATTTTCTGAAAAGGATTGTTAATAGAGCCTTGGATTTGCAGCCTTCAGAAAAACAAATCATTTAAAATTCTTCCCAGCATCCTCAATACCCCATTCACTCACTAACTCATTTACTCACTAACTATTCTTCCTCCTCTGCCAATAAATATTTCACCTCGAATCGCGGACGGCTGCCGATATTCAGCACTTCATCGGGATTGTAGCCAACCACTTTGATGGTGGTTGAATCATTTTTGCTTTTCAGGTAATTCAACACATTGTTGTAACGTTGGTTTTCGCGCATCAAAAGTATTGAATCGGCAACTGCCGGCGGGGTGAAAATCCTTTCGTAATCCTGAATATTCAATGAATCACGCCGGGTTTCAGTTTTCAGAAAACTGAGGTATTCGGCTGAATTTGTGAGCGGCTTTTTGCCGGTTCTCTTTGTAAACCTGTTTTGTGAATACCAACTGATGACATCCATTTTTTCGAGTTTTGTGTCGTTGCGATAAAGCAATTCTATTTGCAATTCGGGTTTTATTTCGGCAATTTTTAACAGATGGTCAAGACTTCGGGTCTGACTGCTGGTTAGCGTTGAATCGGAGTAAATAAAAGTAATTTCCTCGAGTTCCTTTTCGTTAACTCCCAACATTTGTCCTAAAGCTTTGAATGGCGACGCCACAATTTTATAGCTGAAACTTTTAAATGTATCCCACACAATCGGCCAAATTCTGACTTTTGGGTCCGACAAATCGCCGCGAACCGGAATATCCAGATTGATGTCGCCATTGATATCTTTCAGAATAAAAAGCGCCAGTTTTATCGGCACATCATACAAACCACCCGTTTTCCGGCCAATTTCCACTTTTCTGATGATCAGATTATTATCACTGACAAGCTGCTTGTTATCGATACGGGTTTTGTTTTTGTAATACATTTCGCCAAAAAGAATGGGCAGCCCGGTATAAAACTTCGAGTAAATATTGATGTCGGGCAATTGAAAATCTGTAAGTTCGTAATCAAGCGCAATTTTGTCAAGCGGATTCATCGGGTTGAAACCCAACTTTGCATCCAGGTTTCCGCGTTTGTTGAGTTTCATCGATGCTTTGACATTGACCCAGTCATCCTGCAGTGAAATTGTATCCATATCAACTGCAATCTGCGAAAGTTCATAATTAAACGGTTCGTTCAGGGTCTGGTCGCTGAAATCCATCAAACCATTCTGAATAGCCAGGTGGTTCACGGTAAATTCCATGGGTGCTTCCTCAGTAATACTTGTATCCGCCACCGAAACTGAATCTTCCACCATCATTTTCTCAAAATTAAACAGCGAATCTTCCAAAGCGAGGTACAAATAGGGATTATTCAGTCTGACAGTATCGATAATATACCTGTATTTCAAAGGTTTCGATTCAAGCAAAGTAAATTCAGAATGATCGCCACCTATCACTTTCCGGTTCCGGTCATCAAAAATTGCCAGATTATCGAGATCGAAATTTCCGCTGATCTTTAACTGATTATAATCATCAAAAGGTCCACTGAAATTCATTATCCCTGATGCGGTTCCGCTGAACGCCGAAATTTTCAGATACTGTTGCAAATAAGGCAAAATAGCAGAAACCTCCATATTCTGAATACTCACGAAACCATCGTAAAAATTAGTTTCCATATTGTAATTCAGCGATCCTTCGAAACTACCGCCATTTGCGAGCTCAAAAGCAATATCAGCATTACTTTGGTCAAGCCGGCTCCAGAGAATTTGGGGAATCAGAAAACTGACTTCTTTTAATGTGAAAGTATGATTGATTTCGAGGTCGGTGTAATTCACCAATCCGTTTTTCATTTCCAGGTTGTTGAGATTGAGTTTCAGGGGTTCTGAATCTTCTTCCTGTATTTCAGTGGTATCAGCTGAGGAGAAAAACGTAACCAGGTCGTCGAAATTAAAAACCGAATCGTTCTGAATGAATTGCCCGTATGGATTCACAATCCGCAATTGCTGAATATTCAGCTCATCCGACAGC
This sequence comes from uncultured Maribellus sp., assembly GCA_964644015.1. Classification (GTDB taxonomy): domain Bacteria; phylum Bacteroidota; class Bacteroidia; order Bacteroidales; family Prolixibacteraceae; genus Draconibacterium. Next base: position 740 of record CAZXVT010000222.1, on the reverse strand, counting down.
AATCGGAGGGGCCGCAGATTCACCATAAATGAATCAGCCGAAAGAAAAATATCGGTATCATTTTTTTCGAAATATTTAAAACCGTTGATTCTGAGCGTGGAGGTAAACCAGTTGTATTGCAGTTTTTCGATGTAAATGGTGCGACCAGCCAGCTCTTTTCCGTTTTTATTGATATAATTTCTGGCAATTCCCGGAGCAAGAATCATGGCTGCAATGATCAGAACAGTCAATGCAGACAAAAAGATAATTAATATTTTAACGGGTTTTGATAATCCTTTAAAAGTGCGATAAAGTTGTTGTTTCATGTTTTGTTTTTCTCAGCTTAACCGTGTAAAATTACCAATCTTTGTCGTAATTCTCCGTGTTCTTTATAACAGATTGGATACTAATAAACATGAATAAAATACAATAAAAAAGACTTCTCCCGAAAACAGAAGAAGTCTTTTCAGTATTAAAAATCGCGTTTATGCTTTTTTCTTTCTGACAATTACGTTCAGAATAACAAATGCTACCACCAGAATAATGGGCAGCACTGTCATATTCAGCAAAGTAGCTTGCGGGCCCGATGTTTCGATGGATTTTCCCATAATCGGCAAAACCATGGACGTGGCTACAAAACCGGCACCACCCAGAATCGACATTCCGAGCGCTCCGCTTTTCGGAACATATTCCGAAGCCACACCAATCATGGTTGGCCAGAAATAACAAACGCCCACGGCAAAAACAGCTGCGGAGAAAAC
>CAZXVT010000221.1:0-6925 GCA_964644015.1 uncultured Maribellus sp. | reverse complement strand
GTTCGTAACTATACTGATATTTTCCTTTTTATTTTTTTAGTCCTTCTAATTTTCTTAACCGGATTTAACGATCATTATTTTAAACTGTCAGATAATTATCTGATAGTTAAGAATCTGATATATTTTTGGAAACAAAAAGTTTTTAGGCTTGATAATGTAGAAAACGTTAATTATGGAAAATCTGGTGATAGAGCCATTGTTTCTGGATTAAAGATAAATACTAAAGATTTGAAGCAATACTTCTTTGCTTCAGGGCTGACAAAAAAATCTAAAATACTTTTATTGAGCAGATTAAATAATAAAATCGGGGTCAAATAACAGATCAACCATTAGTGGTTGCCGGGTGTATCGACAAGTATAATGGTTTATTTTGCTGACTAGAGTCGTAGTTTCACAATTCGATACGATTCAAGCAGGTAATTTAAAGATTTATTGCAAACTGTAAATCACGGCAAAAAAGTGCATTGCGCTACCTGCCAAAACAAAAAGGTGCCATATTCCATGTGCATATTTCAGATTACGCCACATGTAAAATATAACGCCAACTGAATAAAATAATCCACCGGCAACCAAAAATACAATGCTGATTAATGGCAGATTTTTAAACATCGGACCGGCAGCCACCACAAATAACCATCCCATTCCCAGGTAAAGTGCAACCATTAGTTTGCGGAATCGTGTCAGATAAATCGACCGGATGATTATTCCAAACAAGGCGATTCCCCAAATAATGTAAAACAGAATCCATCCAAAAGTTCCCCGCATTACGGTGAGTAAAAACGGCGTGTAAGTACCTGCAATAAGTATGAATATGGCTGCATGATCAAACCGGGCAAAAAGGTTTTTCAGCTTTTCCTTTGTAATACTATGGTACAATGTTGAACACAAATAGAGTAAAACCAGTGAACCACCGTAAATGCTGTAACTTACCAAATGCCAGGTGTCACCTTTTTTCATGGCAAACATTACCAATGTTACAAGTGCGGCAACGCTTAAAAGGATTCCGATTCCATGTGTAATACTGTTAAAAATTTCTTCCCCGACAGTTAGTTCCCGGCGAACCGAAACTTTACTCTTTGTTTCCATCTTCCCAATTCTTTATCAGTTTGCCTTACAAAGCTACAAAAAAACAAACCGACATTTTTACATCTAATTGCCATTAAAATAAAAAACCAGGTTAATGTGTTGTTAATTTGCACGTTAACCCGGTTTAATAAAGTGTTATTTAGAAAATCAAATACTGTTTTACCTCATTTACCCAATAACTCAATTACACATTCACTCATTCACTCACACCCCAAAATTACATTGGCCCGATCAGTTCGATGAAAGTCCCGTCTGGATCCTGAATCAGTATAAAAAACCTGTTTTCTTCCAGTTTCGATGGCTTGCCACTCAGAATTTTGACATTGTTTTTTTCGATGCGTTTCATGATGGGATCAAGGTGATTTACCAGAATGGTAATATACTGCATACCTGTGTCATCGTTAAGATAGGCTGGTTTTTTATGGCCTGGCTTGGTTCCGAAACTCATCAGTTTCCATTCGTTGGCCTGTGGACTGTCTTCAAGTTTTAACACGGTAACATCGATTTTTTTACCGTTGGTAAGCCCGAGTTCTTTGGCTTTTTCTGCATCAACCGAAAACGACCCGGTTTTTTTCATGCCAATGATGTTGGTGTAAAAGTCAACCGATTTTTCAAGATCGGTCACCACGGAGCCCACAAAAATGGTTGGGTTGCTGAATTCGCTTTTGGTTGGCTGGTTTTGTGCTGAAATACAGAAGGATACAAAAACGAGCATCAATGCTGGAAACATTTTTTTCATAGTAATTCAAATTTTAGTTGATTCAGGTTAAAAGTAAAAAATATTGATGGAAATAAATAGCTGAAATACCGGGGAAACCGTTTTTTGCCATAGCTTTACGAAAAAAAAAGATGTCACTGCCACAAATCAGCAATCAGAATGTATCGGTTTATCTTGATCAGGCCGAGGTTGTAACAGAAACTGCAGAACAGATCATGAAAGATTTTGGCATGTTCGGTGTTGAAATCACATTTTCGGGTAATACAACCGATGCCTATCACGAACTGCACACTCAATTGGTAGATCAGATTACCGTGTTGATGGCCCGGAATTATGATCTGCTGCTTTCGGTTCTGTACCAGGTTGACATCAGTAACCGCGAAATTGACCGCACAGCGCGTGAATTACCGCATTATTCTCATGTTGAGGTAATTGCTCACCAGGTGATTGTCCGCGATCTGAAAAAAGTTTTATTGCGCCGCTACTTTAAAACTCATCAATAATAAATCTTTCTTAAAACTTTCAAACAACGTGACTGTTCTATGCAGTAATCTGATTTTTAGCTGATTTTTGTAATTTGTTAAAATAATGAACAGAAAACTGAAACGTATTATGGTTACACTTCTGGTTGTTGCAGTGTTTTTGGTGGTGGGTGTGAATTTTTTTGTGCGGTTGCCCCGCTTTGGAAAATTGCCTGAAGGAGAAAGATTAGCCAGGATTGAAAAATCGCCAAATTACAGAAATGGCGCTTTTCAGAATTTAAATCCTACCCAACAAATTACTGCCGAAGGTGGTTTTCTGAAAATGATGAACGATTTCAGAAAAGCAAAAAACCGAAGACCAAAAGCTGCAATTCCTTCTGTTAAAACCGATCTGAAAAATCTGCCCGCCAATCAAAATGTATTGGTGTGGTTCGGTCATTCATCCTACTTTTTCCAAATCGACGGAAAGAAATTTTTGGTTGATCCTGTTTTTTGTGGGCATGCATCTCCCTTTCCGTTTATGGTAAAATCTTTTAAAGGAAGTGATGTTTTTAAGCCTGATGACATGCCATTTATTGATTATCTTGTAATTACCCACGATCATTGGGACCATCTGGATTACAAAACAATGAAAGCGTTAAAAAGAAAAACAGGTAAAATAATTACCGGATTGGGAGTTGGTTCGCACTTTGAAAGATGGGGATTTGAATCAGAAAAAATATTTGAAGGTGATTGGGGAGACAGCACTCAATTAGCTGAAAACCTGAAGATTTTTGTAACCCCGGCACGCCATTTTTCAGGTCGCGGTACAAAACCCAACCAAACTCTCTGGGCTTCATTTGTTGTTGATACACCATCAGAAAGAATATTTATTGGTGGCGATGGCGGTTACGATTCTCATTTTGCTGAATTAGGCAAAAAGTTTGGTGAGTTCGATCTGGCCATTCTTGAAAATGGTCAGTATAACGAAAGCTGGAAGTTTATTCACACTTTGCCGCCTCAGGTTTTGCAGGCTGGACGCGACCTGAATGCAAAGCGGATTTTGCCTGTTCATTCCATGAAATTTGCTTTGGCCAATCATACCTGGGATGCCCCCTTGAAGACGGTTTCTGAACTTAACAAAAGTGTGGGTTTATCGCTGGTGACACCAAGAATCGGCGAAGTGGTTTATCTTACAGATACATCACAATCATTTGATGAATGGTGGAATGAAATAGAATAAAAAAAGCGCCGGACAGGCGCTTTCTTATTCATGTTTTATCATGTTAATTGCCAAAAACGAAACGGACATTCAAACCAAATGAATCAGCTCCGAATTTGGTTTCTTCTATAACCCATAATGTCGGTCGCCAGTCAGCACCAATGGCAATCGGTACTCCCTGGAAACGATATTCAAGCCCGATTTCACCGCTTACACCAAGCCAAAATGGATCAGCAATATAAGTGCTGGGACCCACTCCTAAATACCAGTTAAAAGCTTCTCCACTCAACGGTTTGTAAAGAAAATCCCAAAGTACATCAACTCCCACACCTCCTTTATAAAAACCAAGATCAGCATGAATACGGCTGAACTGGCCTGCAGCAAAAACTGCATCAATAGCGGCACCGCCGTGACCATTTGTTCCGCCGAAACGCACACCCAGTTCCTGTGCATTTGATGAAAAAGCGCCAGCAATAATTAAAACTGCAACGGCTAAAATGTTTCTTAGATTACTTTTCATTATAATTAATTTTGGTTAAACAATAAATCAACTTAAATATCATTAATGTTTTAAATGTAAAAAAGTTTAAAACTTATGCTTATTGACACGGAATTGTTTGATGTGTGTATCCGAAAAATGATTCATATATAGATTTATAATGGTCTGGCAATCATAATTCCATTTCCCTGTTTGCTGTTTTTCAGATATTCTGCCAGTGTTTCTTCCGAAATCAAAACTTTCCCTCCTGTTTGTGAGGCATGAAGTAAATGAATTCTGTCGTTTTTTCGGATGAGAATTACAACATGCAGAATGTCAAGTCCCGGAATGCTGGTGGTAATACCTGCAATATCACCGTCTTTTAACTGATTTTCATATTCAGCCAGTTTTTCTTCCGGTAAATAATACATTTCTCTTTTCGAAATCTCTTTTTCCTGTTTAATCAGTGGTGGTATAAAAGCTGCATTTTTCAACTGCTTGTAGCTTTCGGGATGGGTACTCATAAAATTGATGGCTTTGATGTACCTGGTTCCGCTTATATCAGAAGAAACATCCTTTACAACATTCCTTTTATCGTTTTCCCGGATCCAGTCGCTGAAATAATGTATCCGTGAAGGATATCCGTCAATTATCCCATTACGATAACGCAGGTTTTGTAAAGATTTCAGATAATGATTGAAATTGGGCTTTCCATCTTTGATTGTTAATGCAATTGCCAGACAGTTTTCAGCAAAAGTGGTACAATCAAGTTCTCGTAAATTAACAACAAGTTGCTCAGGCTCTTTTTCCAGTGTATGCGCCACATAAGGTGTTCCCAATAATTCGGTACCAATCTTAACAACCAGTTCAGAGGTTGAGGAATTTGTTTCATGGCCAAATTTTTTCAACAATCCCTCCACTATCTCTTTGTCGCGGGGTTCAAAAACAGCAGGTTCTGGTGTTTGCGCATTCAGGTAAAAAATAATTCCGATAGAAATTATGGAAACCAGCATAAACAACCGAAACATCGTTTTCATTTTTGAATGATTTTAAGTTGTGTAAACTAAATTTGAAAATCAATCTGAGTTCAGTTTCTTTCAAAAATATCAAAAACAAAAATCAATAGAACGAAAATACCATTTATTTTGAATACAATTTTTCTCTCAAATCATGAATCCTTTCGTCAGAAATGTAATCATCATAGTCCATCAATTTATCGATGATTCCGTTAGGCGTAAGTTCGATAATCCGGTTACAAACCGTTTGAATAAATGCATGGTCATGCGACGACATAAACACGTTGCCCGGATAACGCTGCAAATTATTATTGAACGATTGAATCGATTCCAGATCGAGATGGTTAGTAGGAGTGTCAAGAATCAGCGCGTTGGCATTGGCAAGCATCATGCGGGCAATCATACAACGCATTTTTTCACCTCCCGAAAGCACGCTCACTTTTTTGTAAATTTCGTCACCGGCAAAAAGCATTCGACCCAGATATGTGCGCACAAATATTTCGGTAGTATCATTTGTAAACTGGCAAAACCAGTCAAATAGCGTTTTCTGGCTTTTGAAAAATTCAGCATTGTCAAGTGGCAAATACGCTGTTGTAATGGTTTGTCCCCATTGATAAGTACCCGAATCAGCTTGCTGGTGACCGTTGATGATTTCAAAAAAAGCGGTCATTGCCCGCGGATCTCTTGACAGAAAAACAATTTTATCGCCTTTGCTGGCCACAAAATCAACGTCACGGAAAAGAACTTCACCATCAATACTGGCGCTGAGACCGTGAACGTCCAGAATCTTGTCGCCGGCTTCGCGTTCCGGAGTAAAAATAATTCCGGGGTATTTTCTTGTCGAAGGTCTGATATCTTCAATATTGAGTTTTTCTAGCATTTTACGGCGACTGGTTGCCTGTTTCGACTTGGCAACATTGGCGCTGAAACGCTGAATAAATTCAAGCAATTCCTTTTTGCGTTCCTCTGCTTTTTTGTTTTGGGCTGCCTGTTGTTTCAATGCAAGCTGGCTGCTCTGATACCAGAAACTGTAGTTTCCGGCAAACATTTTTATATCGTTGAAATCAATATCGATAATATGGGTACTGATGGCATCCAGAAAGTGACGGTCGTGAGAAACAACAAGCACCGTATTTTCATAATTGGCAAGGTAATTTTCGAGCCACACAACTGTTTCAAGGTCGATATCGTTGGTAGGTTCGTCAAGAAGCAGGTTGTCGGGTTTACCAAAAAGTGCCTGTGCCAGCAAAACCCGCACCTTTTGTTTGCCGCTCATGTCTTTCATCAGCGTGTAATGAAATTCCTCTTTAATTCCCAGGTTGCTTAAAAGCGAAGCGGCGTCGCTTTCTGCGTTCCATCCATCCATTTCAGCAAATTCAGCTTCCAGATGTGCAGCCTTTAGTCCATCCTCATCCGAAAAATCGGGTTTCATGTACAGAGCATTTTTCTCGTGCATGATATTCCAAAGCCGTTCGTGACCTTTCATTACAGTATCAAGTACAGTAAATTCGTCATAAGCAAAGTGATCCTGTTTCAAAACCGAAAGCCTTTCACCCGGGCCTTGTGTAATTATACCGTTTGTAGGGTCAATCTCACCTGAAATTGCTTTCAGAAATGTTGATTTGCCTGCTCCGTTGGCCCCGATAATACCATAACAGTTACCTGCAGTAAATTTCATATTTACATCCTGAAACAGGATTCTCTTCCCAAACTGAATTCTTAAATTTTCTACTGTAATCATCTGAAAAATAATTTGTTCCCACTTTTAATATGGGGTCGCAAAGGTAGTTATTAAAATCAGTAAAATATAGTTTTTGCCAATTATCATACAAAATCAAACTAAACGTTAACTGAATCGGGAGTTAAATTTTTGTTTTAAGAAGTATCATTTTTTATCTCATTATAAAAGTCATAAAAACAAGTAGTTATGATTAAGTATTGAAC
>CAZXVT010000220.1:0-6990 GCA_964644015.1 uncultured Maribellus sp. | reverse complement strand
GGGTTATCATCAGCGCTATCAGTAAAACAAATGTATTTTTCATATTCAGTTTAGTTTTAAAATTCAAGTTCAAAGTTCAAAAAACTGGCAAACGTGTTGGACGATTAATACAATAATGACAAATGAATTCAACTGTTGGTTTATTTCTGCACTTTTCACACTGACTGCCTTCTTTTTCTTCAATTTCGCATTCATGCAATTTGGCATTCACGCTTTGCTCAGTAGGTGAAGCTGCTGCCACCCAAAAACTCGCGTAACAGTGAAGTAGGTGGAATTTCCTGATCGTCGATTTGTTTAAACCAGGAAAGAAATTTCAGCAAACGGCTGGCCTCCACATATTCCGGCCGGTTTTCCTCAACGTGTTTTAAAACCGGTTCGGCATATTTTTTCAGTACAGCCAATTCATAAAGTGTGGCCGAATTAAACATCACATCAGCATTTTCCTGGTGCGGGAAAATATTTTTTTCTTCACCGCGCCGCACCGACGGCCATCTTTTAATCGTTTCCCAGGCCGGGTAGCCGCGATATTTGCTGTCGCGGATAATTCGCCTGATCAGCCGGTTGTCGGCAGTCGAAATATGGGTTTGCTCATCAAAAGCAATTTGGGTGAGTGCCGAAATAAAAATGCTGAAAGTATATTTCCGTTCGATGTGTGGAAGCAATCCGGGATTCATTCCGTGAATACCTTCCACAACCACCAAATCATTCGAACCCAGCTTCAGTTTTTTACCTGTTTTTTTTCTTTTTCCGGTTTGAAAATCAAAGCCCGGAATTTCAATTTCCTTTCCTTCCAGCAATTCGTTCAACTGCTGGTTAAAAAACTCAACATCAATTGCTTCAAGCGCCTCAAAATCATACTCACCAAATTCATCAACCGGGGTGTGTTCACGGTCAACAAAATAATCGTCGAGCGAAATCTGGTGTGGAATCAAACCGTTTACAATCAGTTGAACTCCCAATCTTTTACTGAATGTTGTTTTTCCGGATGAGGAAGGGCCTGAAACAAGCACGATTTTCAGATCTCCGTTGCGTGCGTGAATCATGTTGGCGATTTCAGCAATTTTCTTTTCGTGCAGCGCCTCCGAAACTTTAATCACGTCGCCGCTTCGCTGTTTCATGGTAAATTTATTGAGCCTCCCGATCGTTGAAATTTTCATGATTTCAGCCCACTCTTTCTGTTCCTGAAAAATGCCAAAAAGTTTTTTCCTCTCGGTTACTTTGTGCAGTTTATCGAGGTTTTTTGGCTTCGGAGTTTGCAATAAAATGCCATCGTAATAAGGAATTAAGCCAAAGTTGGAAAGATACCCCGTTGAAGGAAGAAGATTCCCGTAAAAATAATTGGCAAGATCATTCAGAAAATAGAGTTCAGAATAGAGTTGCCCCTGTTGACTGAATAACAGCGCTTTATCTTTTAGTCCCTGTTGTTCGAGCAAGGCCACCGCTTCGGTTGTAAGCATACTGCGTTTTACAAAATGAATATCGCGGCTGATTATCGATTTCATTTCCTGGCTGATTGTAAAAACATCCGATTCGGTAATTTGCCTGACCAGCCCGTTTAAATCGAAAAAATACCCGTTTGAAATTCCGTTCTGAATACGCAGGCTGACTTCAGGAAATACCTCTTTTACTGCCGCATATAAAACAAAAACTAGACTTCGGATATAAAATCGGTTACCGTCGGGGTGCGAATTATCAAAAAACTCGATTTGTTTTGGTTTAACAATACAAAACGATAATTCACGCACCTGGTTGTTCACAATGGCGCCACAAATCCGGTTTTCGAGTTTGATATTCAGATCGTGACTGATTTCGAGTAAAGAGGTTCCCAAAGGGTATTGGTGAGAAGATTGTGTGTTTTTACAAAATATTTCGACCTGTTTCATTTCTTTTGAATTGTTTCAGGTAAAAATACTAAAAATCAAAAGTAAGCATCCGGGAAATAATGATTTGCTGATTTATTTCGCAGTTAACTACTTCCGCAATTCCCGGATTCAGTAATTAAAAAAATAAATGCACGCACTTGATTGGTAAACACGACACCCAATTACAATTCTTCTTTCAAAAATTTGGCTGTGAATGATTTTTTGTTTTTGATTATTTCTTCGGGAGTTCCGGTGCATAAAATTTCACCGCCGTTTTTACCACCTTCGGGACCGATATCAATAATATGGTCGGCAACTTTGATGACGTCCATATTGTGCTCGATTACAATCACCGTATTTCCACGGTCAACCAGTTTGTTCAACACTTCCAGCAGAACGCGGATATCTTCGAAATGAAGCCCGGTGGTGGGTTCATCCAGAATATAAACAGTTTGCCCGGTATCACGTTTGGCCAATTCTGCCGCCAGTTTCACGCGTTGTGATTCGCCACCCGAAAGTGTGGTTGACGATTGCCCCAGCGTAATATATCCCAGCCCAACATCCTGCAATGTTCTCAATTTCTGCGAAATCGACGGAATTGCCTCAAAAAACTCAACTCCCTGTTCAATAGTCATTTCCAGTACATCGCTAATGGATTTTCCTTTGTAACGAACCTCCAGCGTTTCGCGATTGTATCGTTTGCCGTTGCATTTATCGCAATGCACATACACATCGGGCAGAAAATTCATTTCGATGAGTTTCAATCCCCCACCCTGACATTCTTCACAACGACCGCCAGTTACATTAAACGAATAGCGACCTGGTTTGTAACCGCGTATTTTCGACTCGGGCAACTGGGCAAACAAGTCACGGATTTCAGAAAAAACATTCGTATAAGTTACAGGATTTGAGCGTGGTGTGCGGCCAATGGGCGACTGGTCAACCCTGATAACTTTGTCAATCAGTTCAAGACCTTTAACCGATTTGTGTGGCAGCGGATCTTGTAATGAATTGTATAAATACTGGCTCAAAACCGGTTGTAGTGTTTCGTTAATCAGGGTTGATTTTCCGCTTCCCGAAACACCTGTTATACAGATAAATTTGCCAAGCGGAATCGACAAATCCACATTTTTCAGGTTGTGGCCCGTGCAACCTTTTAACTCGAAGAATTTACCATTTCCCGGACGACGAACAGAGGGTACCTCGATTTTCAGTCGGCCATTCAGATAATCAGCCGTCAGCGTGTGCGATTTAAGTACATCTTCAGGTTTTCCGGCTGCCACAATTTCACCACCGTGAACGCCTGCCCGTGGCCCCATATCAATCAGGTAATCAGCATTTAACATGGTATCTTTGTCGTGCTCCACCACAATAACCGAATTTCCTGAATCGCGCAATTGCTGTAACGCGTGAATCAGTTTCAGGTTGTCGCGGTGATGAAGCCCGATACTGGGTTCGTCTAAAATATACAGCACATTCACCAATTGAGAACCAATTTGTGTAGCCAGCCTGATACGTTGTGATTCGCCACCGGAAAGTGTCTGTGCCGTGCGGTCGAGCGCCAGATAATCTAGCCCCACCCCCAGCATAAAACCCAACCTGTCGCGGATTTCCTTGATAACCTCTGTACCAATTATTCGCTGGCGTTCGCTGATCCGGTTTTCCAAACCATCAAACCACTCTCCCAGCTCTTTGAGATCGAATTGCGCTAATTCTGAAATATTTTTCCCATCAATTTTGAAATGAAGTGATTCCTTTTTCAGCCGCATTCCATTACATTCCGGACAAATTGTGGTTTTAACAAACTGGTTGGCCCACTTCTGTGCTGTTTTCGATGGATTATCATCGCGCTGGCTGTCAATGTATTTCACCACTCCTTCATAGCTCATCTGGTAACTCATACTGTTACCAAGTGGTGTATTTTTTAGCTGAATCCTTTCATTCGTTCCAAATAAAACAGCCTGTAATCCTTCTTCTGAAATTTCACCCACCGGAGTATTCAGGTTAAAATCGAACTTTTCGCCCAATGCCTCAATCTGCCAGAAAATCAGTGTGTTTTTATAGGAACCCAGTGGTGCAATTCCTCCTTTCGAAATGCTCAGTTTTTTGTCGGGGATAATCTTCTCCATGTCGGTTTCGGTGATTCTTCCCAGACCGTTGCAATGAGGGCACGCACCCTGCGGAGAGTTGAATGAAAAATTATGCGGAGCAGGTTCACTGTATGAAATCCCGGTAGTCGGGCACATTAAAAGGCGGCTGTAATATTTTACTTTTTTGTTGTCGGGATCCAGAATCATCAAAACTCCCTGGCCGTGTTTCATGGCAGTTTGCACACTTCCTTTTAAACGGGAATGATCGCCGTCTTCTTCAATTTTCATTTTATCGATTACAATTTCGATAAAATGATTTTTATACCTGTCAACTTTAAAATTGTGCTTCAATTCTGTGATATCACCATCAATCCGGGCCGAAAGAAAGCCTTTTCGGAGAATCTGTTCAAACAACTCGCGGTAATGTCCTTTTCTGCCTTTTACTACCGGGGCAAGAATGATAATTCGCTTTCCGGCAAAATCTGAATTAATCAACTGAAGTATTTTCTCTTCCGTATATTTCACCATTTTTTCGCCGGTATTGTAGGAAAAAGCCTCGGCTGCGCGGGCAAATAAAAGACGGAGGAAATCGTAGATTTCGGTTACCGTGCCAACAGTTGAGCGCGGATTGCGGGTGGTTACTTTCTGTTCGATGGAAATTACCGGACTGAGACCGGTGATTTTATCTACATCGGGGCGCTCCATATTTCCCAGAAACGAGCGTGCGTATGCCGAAAATGTTTCAATGTAACGACGCTGGCCTTCAGCATAAATTGTATCAAATGCCAGCGATGACTTTCCGCTTCCGCTGAGTCCGGTGATAACTGTTAATTTATTTCTCGGAATTTCGACATTGATATTTCGAAGATTGTGTTCGCGAGCCCCGTAAACAACAACTTTTTCGTCAGATTCTTCGATTTCGGGCGTGGCTAATTCTGTAACTTCCTGCTTATAAAACTGCATATTCAATTCAGCTTAAATGGCTGTTATTTCTGAAAACCAGGTTTTTAATTGAGTATCGGGATTTTTACTGTATATTTTTTCCCTTTTGCATTGGTGAGTTTATCATCGCGTAACCAGGGATTAAAGTCTTTCAGGTATTTGTAGTTGATTCCCTGGTTAATGGCATACGATCCCAAATCAGTGACAGCTCCGCTAATTTCAACATCCCGGGTTTTGATAAACTTGTATTTCTCGTCATTCATCACTTCAAAATTGTATTTTTCAGGTTCTTCCAGAATCAGTTTCAATGCTGTAATTCTGAAAATATACCGACGGGTTTCCTCTGCAAACAGCAAATCATAAAAGTTACTGAGTTTCTGCCGTTCGATTTGCCTTTCAACCCTTGCATTTCCGCCATTGTAGGCTGCAGCAGCCATTGTCCAGGTACCAAATCTGCGATACGAATCTTTCAGGTATTTGCAAAAAACCATAGTCGATTTTTCAATATGATAACGTTCATCAATTTCGCTGTTTATTTCAAGACCATAATCTTTGGCTGTACCTTCCAGAATTTGCCAGAAACCCACTGCATTTGCCGGAGAAACAGCACGGGGATTCAGTCCGCTTTCGGCAACTGCCAGGTATTTGAAATCATCGGGAATTCCTTCTCTTTTTAAAATCGGTTCAATGATGGGAAAATAACGGGGAGCCATTTTGATATAACGAATTGTTTGTGAGTGAAAAAATGCGTTGGATTGCAATTCGCGGTCAAGCGACTCTCTGACATCATAAAGTTCAAGCGGCATTCTTTCTCCGGCGAAAGTAACACTTTGAGGTAATTTCACCGGTGCATATTTCAGCTCTGTCACGACCTCCGTGTTATCTGAATTATCTGTTTTCAAAGCACTCAGAGCAAAAACAACAAATACAATTTTTGCAACAATAACAAGCGAAAGAACATACTTCCACCAGCCTTTACTTTTCAGTTTGTCAATCATTCTGTTTTCCAAAATTTAAAACTCCAAAAATACACTTTTACATTCTGGATAACAACGAAAAAGCCCGGTGGTTTTCCGGGCAATCAATAAATTTAACCTTAAAATTATTCTATCTTAATTCAGAAAATTTCCTAAATATCGTTCTTTTGATTCATTTAAATAATACCCTTTGTTCATGCCGGTAGATTTAAGTTCCCTCAAAACATCTTCAGTATATAACAAAGTTTTTTTGTGTTTTTTGTTTCCAAAGATTCCAGAAGTCAAATCTGATAATTCTTTATGTGTATTTTCAAGCATATCAATAATTATCATCTGATAACTCTGCGTGCATCGTGAACATGGATGATTATTAAGTTCTGTTGATTTTGCAAATGCACTTTTCAATTTTTCGATCGACTTTATATAATTTTTTTCTTCCTTAAGTTTCTCTGATTCTAAAATATTTGTGTCGACAACAGAAAGATGAAACTTGCACATCATCTCCGCAATCGGACAATTCAGTAAATCATTCCTGCTGATTTTACTTTTATTGCCGGTTTCTACTTCGGCAAATGAAAAAATTCTCTTAATTAAATCTTTCTTGTCTTTCATAACCTTCCATTTTTAATTTATTGCCAATTCATCAACACCACAATTCCACAACAAGCTTTCGAATTATTCAATAAAACTACATGGAACACATTCTAAATTAAACTTATACATAAAATTACTTTCCCAAACTATAACCTGAATGTTCATATTTCAAACCTGATCTGATCTCAATAATTTTAATCATTTAAAATTTATCTCAAAACAACATTCAAGGAACATTTTCTTATCTGTACATACCGTTAAAGATTCAATTTTTCAATTGCCCCTTACTGACAATACAGCATAAAATTTCATTGAAACCTAAATTTTGCTAAAAAAACTTTTTCTCAAACTTCAAAATCATTTTCACAAATTAAACCTTCAAACAATTTTGAAAGCTAACAAATTAAAAATCAAAGGCTCCAATTACCTTAATTTTACCTAATAAATAATGCGTCCTGTATTTTTCTTCAAAAAGCTGCGACAAACATATATAAAAAAAATGCATTACATGCAAACAATCAGGAG
>CAZXVT010000219.1:0-7004 GCA_964644015.1 uncultured Maribellus sp. | reverse complement strand
GTTTATAATAGTATAAAACTCCTGAAATTGAATCGTTGACTGGAAAATCAGAAGCCAAACTGAGAGAGTCGTTGTTTTCGGTATCTTCACGCCATGCAGGTTTTTCAATTGAGGTTACCAACTGATAATCAACCACCCCATCCCCGCCTTCCATTAAAATCCAGTATGTTCCGGCAAGTGCTGCAAAATTCCATGAATAGCCTCCTGAGGGCGAGTCGCCACTTGGAAGATAGAAATTCGAAATTGCTTTTCCGGACTTAGTCTTATCATCCCGAAAATACATGGTAGTGTGACCGGTGCCTTTCTTATTCAATATCATTTTTATAATGCCGGCAGAATCAATTTCCAATTTAAACCAGTCCCTCTCATCTTTTCCCTTTCCGGGAGCATAATAATGCAATGTGCCGTTTATTGTTTCACCTACCTGTATATCCGTGGCATCAGCAACAGTATCGTTTGGCTCCATATCATTTGTAAAAACAGGTTGTACCAACACCGTCTCAATCCGGTAATCAACCACACCATCACCACCTTCCATTAATATCCAGTATGTACCCTCAAGTACCGCAAAATCCCAGTTATAACCTTCAGCAGGAGAATCGCCGTAATGAAGATAAAAGTTGGAAAGGGATTTTCCGGAGACCAAATTTTCATCACGAAAATACAGGGTGGTATTTCCTGCCCCTTTTTTAAAAAGTTTCAATTTCAGTATCCCTGCCGTTTTAATTTCGATTTTAAACCAGTCGCGCATATCCTTTCCCTTTCCAGCACCATAGTAATGCAAAGTACCGCTGAATGACAGTCCTGCCGCAATGTTCACCGCAGAGATAACGGTATCATTTGGTTCAACATCTTCAGAAAATGCCGGATTAACCGCTGTGCCATTAATTTTGTAATTTACTTCGTTACTATATTTTATCACCTTGATATAATATTTTCCAGCCCGAAGTGCTAAGCTGGCCGACCAACCCGAAACAGGTGAATCGCCATAATTTAAAGCAATGCTGTTCAAAACAGGGGTTCCATCTTTTTCGCCATCCAACAAATACAGGGTGCCATTTCCGCTTCCTGTTTTATTAATTGTTACGCTATAGATACAACCTTTTGTGATGTTAACCATAAACCAGTCCTCGCTGTCGGAACCCGAAAGAGTACCGGTTACCGTTCCGTCAGATTCGAGGTTATTAGCCTGTACTGCAGTATTGTTGGGTTCGGTTTCGGCAAAAACAGTAAATGCCAGAACCATAAAAGCAAGTGTAGAAAATTGTGATTTCATGGCGTAGTTGATTTATAACTGTTGAACGAAAAAAATAAAATTTGGTTAATTGAAATAACCACTAAATTGTTCAACCTGAAATCATTTTTAAACCATTTGCCTATTATGGTCTTTCCACAACCAAATTGGAAAACATCACATATTTCATGGATGAATTGGCTAAAAACCAGAAATTTAGAAGTGAAATAAATTTTCAATCATTTGCTCTTCTGCAGAAAGTCTTTTGCCCCCTATCCACCCGAAGAAGGGACTTCTGTTTCAAACAGTGATTTTGAAAATAAAGAAGTTAATTATACCCGTTGTTCTGTACCATATTCGAGTTGGCATTCAGTTCAACCCGTGGTATTGGAAATGCCAGGTTGTAACTTCCGTAATCCGGCCCCCCGTGGGTTTGTTTAACCGGATCAACCAGCGGGATATCACTGCCCGTGCGCATAAGGTCATCGAACCGGAATCCTTCGAAACAAAATTCCCTGCGTCTTTCTTTCAGGATGTTTTCTTTTGTAGCTGCAGAATATAATTCTGCACCGCGTTTTGCCGGAATTTTGTTAAGAAAATCCAATGCATCCGGTTCTCCGAGTTCCATTTTTGCTTCCGCCAATATAAGGTATTGTTCTTCAATCCGAAACAAAACAACATTATCCGAAAAATCGGCTGACGGATACTTTCCAAGGTTTCTTAATCGTTTTACGCCTGAAACTGTTTCGTAACCAATCATTCCCACTGATCTTCTTACATCCTTTTCATCAAAAACAGTCAAAAGGTTATCAAGTACATCGATATCTCCGTATTGTGAGCCGCGGTAAATATTCTGCAGACCGTTGATCCCAAGATTATCGCTTGTACTAAAGGCCAATTCAAATATAGAATTCGAATTGTTTTTTGATTTCCAGGACGCTACATAATTAGCCGAGTCAACTATTGAAAATTTTCCGGAATTGATAACTGCCAGCGAAGCAGATTTTGCTTTTTCCCATTCTTTAAAGTAGAGCGCTACTCTTGCTTTCAGCGCCAAACTAGTAAAAGTGGAAATCTGGAGTTTTGTTTTGGGATTATTGGCTTCGGTCATCAGTGCCAGCCCGGATTCAATATCTTCAAAAATAGCAGTTCGGTTTTCGTCAACTGTATTTCTGGTGGGAGCAGTTTGACCGGTCACATAGAATTTAACATATGGAATCCCAAGATTGCCGCCAGTATGCTGCTGCCCGTAAAGTTTCAAAAGGTCAAAATGTGCCATTGCTCTTGCAATGTAAGCCTGTCCGATAACCTGACTGATTTTTTGCTGATCGCCTTCCAGTTTTGCAGGATCCTGACCAATGATAATATTACACGAGGCAATAACCGCATACATTGCATCCCAAGGTCCGTTAGAAGCATCGGGACTGACTTTCATAGCTGCTTCACTCATAAATCTGCCCGATCTTCCGTTTGCAAAACAATTATCAGCCCGCACTTCACCATAAATCTGCTGGTTGCGGCCATAGTACGTTATAACTGTCATCCGGTCGTAAATACCGTTGGCAATTCCCTGTAAATCTTCCAGGTTGCGGATATTGGTTGCAATATCCTTTTCGTTCGAAACTGCCGGATCGAGGTCATTTAAAGAACACGATACCAGAACAATCAATACAGTTATTATAATCCAGGCCTTGCTTTTCATCTTAAAAATTCAGATTAAATCCAAAAACAATCGATTTTACTGGTGGAGTTGTAAATCTTGTCATGCCATCCGCCCCCGTTTCAGGATCGTACTCGAGCTCTTTTTCCTTTACAAAAGTTAAAAGGTTGGTACCACGAAGATGGATGTCTGCATTTTCGATTCCGATTTTGCGGGTTAAATTTTGAGGAATCCGATATCCCAAAACCAGGTCTTTCATCCTGATATAGTCTCCGTCAAACAGAAACCGCGTAGATTCTTTGGAATCATCACTGGCTCCATAAACCACTTTAGGTATATCAGTAACATCCCCCGGATTTTGCCAGCGATTCATCAGTTTTTCTGTTCCGTTATAATACAGAAATGAATAATAACCTGAGTGATGTGTCAGAATTGATAGATCCTGATAAATTTTATGACCTCCGGCATAGTAAAAATTCAGGTCAAAATAGAAATTCCGATATTCAGTATGCGTCGTAAGTCCTGCAGTAAGTTTCGGAATTGCGCTTTCGCCCTGCCATTCTTTTTTTGCTGCATTGTAATTTTCGGTTACCTCACCATCAATCCCATTTACATACCACAGCGGTTTGCCATTGTCAGGATTCACACCTGCCCATTTGCGCATGTACCAGCCATAAAGAGGGTGACCTGTTGCCACTTTTCGCGTGGCATTTTCAATATTGATTTCGTTGCCGTAAGCATCTTTGGCCAGTTCTTTCACTTCATTCTCAACGGTTGCAAAATTTATTCCTGCAGAAAAACTGAACTCGCCGGATTTGATGATTTCTCCGTTAATTTCTCCTTCAAAACCCTGGTTAACAAGGCTGCCAACATTCATCAGCATGGCTTCGTGGCCGGTTGTGCGCGACATGGGCACCATCTGCAATAAATCAAATGTATAACGATGGTACCACGATGCAAATCCCTTTAATCGTCCATCGTAAAATGAATAATCAAAACCAGCATCAAAATTCCGGTTCTTTTCCCAGGTTAATTCAGGATTTCCGATTTGCTTAGGGTAAACAGCGCCTTCTCCGCCATAAGCTTTATCATACGAAAGCAAAGCCTGGTACTGGTTGATACCGATGGCAGAATTACCGGAAAGACCATAAGAAACTCTCAAACGCAGCATATCAAGCTGACGGATTCCTGACATAAAACTTTCCTTATTCATATTCCAGGCTGTACCGGCTGACCAAAAATTACCGTGACGCAATCCGGAGGCAAATAACGATGACCCTTCATTGCGATAAGTTAAATCGGCCATATATTTATCCTTCAGATTATAATTCGCCATCCCGAGATAGGAAATGTTTTTCCAGTTGGTGAAACCGGCGTTGGCATCGAGATTAGAACTTGCGGCTGACAAATAATACAGACCGTCGGCCGGAAATTTTTCCCCACTACCAGATAAACTATTATTTCGGTTTTCCTGGTATTCAACCAGAAATTTAAAAGCCAGGTTATTTTCACCAGACAGAAACTGATAATCAATGGAATTCTGGCTTACCCAATTGTAATTTCTGATGACTGACTGCATGGCTGAGCCACCTTTGGGTTTACCGTCGCCATGCACCCTGTTCTGATAACCATGAAAAGCCGCCACATTATAATCACCTGAATACAATGTTTTAAACACAAGCTTATTTGTAATTTTCCACTCGAGTGATGTATTCAACAGTCCCCTTGTCAAATCGTTTTCATACAAATCATTCTCCATCAGGTATAAAGAATTGTAAAACGATGAGGTTGTGGCAGTATTCAGCGTTTTACCATCAGTAAGGTAAGCTTGTTCCCAGGGACTCATCAGATACCTTGTTGACATTGGATTCCCAAAATAGGCTGATTGCTCTAAAATTGCGTCCTGCTGTGCGTTGGAAATCATGAGATTGGCAGAAAAAATAAAATCAGGCGTAAGATTCTGCTGAAAACCAAGTTTCCCGGATATACGGCTGAATTCATTTCCAATCACAGTTGATTCAGTATTGTTGTAACCCAATGATGCATAAAACCGGCTGTCCTCATCACTTCCGGATGCAGAAACGGAGTAGTTCTGTACCAGCGCATTTTCGTTTGACAGAAGTTCTCCCCAATTGCTTTCTTTCCGGTTGTATGTTTCAACCCATGTTTTAAGTGTAGTGGTCAGCTTATTATTTATTAAATAATCATAAGCTTCGTCTTCCGGAACATTAAAAGTATTGTGTACTGCTTCTAGCATAAGTTCTTCACGCTGAACTCCATTCAACACTTTTAATCCATCTGTGGCATTATTCTGAAAACCTAAAGAACTATTAAAATTGAAACGGGTTTTACCAAAACCGCCTTTTTTGGTTGTAATCACTATCACACCATTTGATCCGCGGGCTCCGTAAGCCGAGGTGGCCGAAGCATCTTTTAAAACAGTCACAGTATTGATATCCTGAATATTCAGTGATGAAAGAATGCCGAAAGTACTTCTTTGCGGTTCTCCCGAAAAATCAACATTGATAACCGGAACTCCGTCGAGCACAATTAAAGGCTGGTTGGAAGCCAGAATTGATCCCGCACCCCTGACCCTCAAATCCTGCATTGTACCGGGTGTCCCGGAAGCAGAAGAAACAACAAGTCCGGGTATTTTTCCCTGAAGTGCCTGATCAAATGAGGCAACAGGAATCTCAGCAATTTGTTTCCCATCCACCTGGAAAGCCGAACCGGTGATCGTCTTTCGCACCTTCGACTGGTATCCGATTGCAACCACTTCGTCAATCCCGATCCGGTCAGTTTCGAGTGCAACCACCAGATTATCTTTATCAACCCGTACTTCCTGAGACTTCATACCCACAAATGAAAAAACCAGAACTGTATTTTCCTTTTCGGCAGTAATCTGAAATTCACCGTCGGAACGTGTAACAGTACCATTGTGGGTACCCTTTATCATCACAGATACACCTGCCAGATTATTATTGCCGGATTGATCTGTTACTTTTCCTTTAATTATGAAGTTTTGCGAAAATGAAAGATTTATAATGGGGATCAAAAAACTTAACAGAATTATTCTGCGGAAATAGTTTTTTGGCATAGTTTTATTCAGCGTCTTTTTAAAAATTCGCGCTAAAAATAACAGTTTTTTTATCTTTAGAAACTTTGAAAACAGAACTAAAATCAAATCTTATGAAATCACTGCTTGTCTTTATCTGCCTATCGTTTTTATTACTGAACATTTGTTCTGGACAGAAAAAAATTAACGTTGTTGTTATTGGTGCACACCCCGATGATTGTGATATTGACGCAGGTGGTACAGCCATATTGTGGTCAAAAGCCGGACACAATGTTTTATTTGTTTCGGTTACCAACGGTGATGCAGGGCACCATGAAAAAGGAGGCGGTGTACTTGCAAAAATACGGATGGCAGAGGCACAGGAAGCCGGCAAGCGTTTTGGGGTAAAGTATGTTGTTTTGGATAACCATGATGGTGAATTGATGCCCTCACTTGAAAACAGGCTCAAAATTATCCGGCTCATTCGTCAATGGAATGCCGATGTGGTAATCGGTCCACGTCCCAACGATTATCATCCCGACCACCGGAATACGGCAATTCTGTTGCAGGACGCAGCTTATATGGTGATAGTTCCGAATGTTGCGCCCGATACTCCACCTCTGAAAAAGAATCCGGTTTTTCTTTTCACCCAGGACGGATTTCAGAAACCCAACCCTTTTCAGCCCGATATTGCTGTTGACATCACTTCGGTGGCCGATCAGAAAATTTATGCGATGGCAGCACACGAATCGCAGTTTTTTGAATGGTTGCCCTGGACAAACGGAACACTTGACCAGGTTCCGGACACAGAAAAAGAAAGGCTTGACTGGCTTACCAGATGGAGAAACCAGGAAATACCGGAAAACATCAGGAAAACACTGACAAAGTGGTATGGAAATGAAAATGCGTCAAGGGCAAAAATTGCAGAGGCTTTTGAAATATGTGAATTTGGAAGAAAACCTTCTGACGACGAAATCAGGATACTATTTCCGATGTTGAACAACTGATATTATAACAAAAAGTGAGGCTGTCCAAAAGAACAGCCTCTCCAACAG
>CAZXVT010000218.1:0-7061 GCA_964644015.1 uncultured Maribellus sp. | reverse complement strand
CATCCTTTTCACTAACTAAACCAATAAAACTAATCAAACCTAAACTTATGAACTAAAACTGTGACAAAGGTAAACGGGTTTGCCCTAATTGAAGTTAACTAAACGTTAAGACACAATAAATTAATTCAATGTCAATTAGGCAGAATTGATGAAAGCAGAAACAAAAAAGCCATTTCGGGTTCGAAATGGCTTTTGTATTCTTTTTGATCAGGGAAAAGATGAAATGATCACTTTTCCTGATTCATTTTCTATTCTCTTTTCAGAATCACTTTTTTCAGGTCCTGCAGTGGTAATTCGCGTTTAAAATCATCATATTTTGAAAAACCACGGTCGAAAATCTCGACATTAACCGGTCGTTGTGCGCTTTTTGTTGCCAGAATCACCTCTCCTGTAATGGTTTCAATTGTCTTTTTTAACAGGGCTTCTTTTTTATCACCAAGAGGAATTGGCGAAAACAGGTCATCTTCAACAGGAATGTCAGGTGAAAAACCATCCTTGAAATCAGTAACTCCAAGCGAATTGGCATATTTCAGGATGATTGGCTGTACTCCCCAATTCTCAATTTCTTTGTAATACGATGCAGTTTCGTAAAAATCTTCGGGTTTCAGGGTAATCGAGGCTGTGTATTTACCGTAAGTTGTTTCGCCAACAGTAGTGACTGTCATGTAAGGTTTTAAACCGGTAATAGTAAGCTCCGATGCAGAAGCTGTTCCTGATCCTGTAATAAACCAGACTTTATTTAACCCCAGTTTTTGAGCCACTGTATCAATGAATGTTACCTGCAACTGGTCGGTCATATTTTTACTTTGCCAATAAGCCTGGTATTTGTCATTCCACTGAAATTTCACGAGAATTTTCTGTTCATTCACTACATTTAACGGAGCAATCGAACTGCATAAATGCTGCGCTGCATCAATGGTTCCGCCCGGATTATAACGCAGGTCGATAACCAGATCGGTAATCTGATTTTCAGTAAAAAGCTGCAAAACAGAGTCGATACTATGGTTATAATTACTGATGTATTGGGCATAAAACAAATACCCGATCTTGTGTCCGCCGTGCTCGATAATGTTGGTAAACTGCACCGGATTGAAATTCAATTCAAGGGCTGTCATTGATGCATTCTTTTCATTTGTGATACCCGAACCCGTCACATATTGTCCGTATGTACAGGTCAGGCTGGTACTGGTGAGCAGTTTCATATAATCGGTGTCGTTGATATCAGCACCATTCATTTTATAGATCATGTCACCACGCTTGAAACCGGCGGCGGCAGCGGGTGTATTCGGATAAACATATTCAACCAGTGCAAAAATCTTCTGGGTATCACTAAAACGCCCAAATGCCAGCGACCAGCCATACGAAGTTTCTTTTCCTTCAAAACTGTTTTCAAGCGCTTCAATATCATCGGTCACAAACGACCACTTGTCTTCTGTGTAAAGCAGCTTGTCAAAATAGGCTTTCGAGTCAAATTCGTAGCGAATATCAATAGTGGGAAGTGCGTTGTACCAAAGGTAAACATCTTCCATCACATCTTTGAAAAACTGATTTACTTTAATGGTCAGCTCCGGCGCTTTCTCTTTCTCTTCCGGCTCCGGTTCCGGGACCGGATCATCCTTACAACCTGCAATCAACATTAAGGCAAAAAGCAGCGTAAAAGTTGGTATTGAAAATGCTTCAAAAAATTTCTTCATCTTATTCATGGCTTTAATAAATTTCCCCGCAAAAATAAACGATTTTACTTTTCCTGTTCCTTCGGATATTCAATTCTGACGTGATAAATATTAACTAATTTATTTAACAATGTTTCTTTGATAATGTTGATTTCATTAAACGTTAGTGCAGAATTATCGAGTTGGTTCAGGTTGATTTTCTCCTGGACCATATTGTCGATCAGTTCTTTCAGATTGGCGTAATTCTTATCTTTCAAACTGCGCGAAGCCGCTTCTATTCCGTCAATCAGCATAACAACTGTTGCTTCTTTCGATTTGGGCAGCGGTCCAGGGTAAATGAATGATTCCATATCAACCTTTTCACCCGGATTTTCCTGTTTTTGTTTCAAAAAGAAATAGTTGGCTTTTGTAGTTCCGTGATGAGTGGCAATAAATTCCACAATGGGTTCAGGCAGTTTGTGTTTATACGCCATTTTCACACCATTACGAACATGATCGATTATCACTTCGGCACTTTTGATATAACTCATTTCGTCGTGCGGATTCATACCTGCCGATTGGTTTTCGATAAAAAAGTTGGGTTTCGAAATCTTTCCTATATCATGGTACAAAGCTCCTGCTCTCACCAGGAAAGGATTTCCGCCGATTTTAAGTATCACTTCTTCAGCAAGATTGGCAATCTGGATGGAATGCTGGAAAGTTCCCGGGGCCTCTTCTGCCAGCTTTCTCAGCAGTGGCTGATTGCTGTCCGAAAGTTCGATCAGTGTTACATCTGAAATAAATCCGAAAATCTTTTCGAAAATAAAAACAAGCGGATAAACCACCAGTATAAACAAACTGCTGAGCACAAACCAGCGAAGCATATTATAGTCGAATCTTGCGATGGTACCTTCCTGTATCAGCGTGATCGAGGAATAAACCACAAGATAGGTGAACATCACCAGCAACATGGCTTTTACAAGGTGTACTCTGCGGTGCATTTTATTCAGGCTGAAAACAGCCACCACGCCCGCCGAAAACTGCAGTAAAATATATTCGTAATGGTTGGGTGCATAAAAACCGATGATCAGGGTAATCACAAACAACATAAAAATGGCGGTTCGCGAATCAAAAAAAGTGCGGATGATGATCGGGAAAATTGCCAGAGGAACCAGGTAAATATGAAGTTTTGGCATACTGTTCACCAACATCGAAATAAAAACCATCAGCACCATGTAAAGCAATAGAAAGGCGATTTTACGGTGTTTGAAAACAATGTCGGGCCGATAAATAAACATAAAAGCCACCGCCAATCCCAGCATCGACAAAATGAAAATTATTTTACCCACCGAAAGCATCAACGGGTTGCTGGTGGTATTAGTCTGCTGCCTGAAGCTTGTTCTCAGTGATTCGAGCACCTGGAACTTTTCGTTGTCCACCACTTCACCTTCAAGAATTATTCTTTCGCCAACCTGCACCATTCCCCTCGAAGGCGAGATATTCGCGGTCTTTTCGCTGATTTCCTTCTCAGTCATGGCCTTGTCATATTCAAGATTTGCCACAATATACTTTTCTGGCGAAAAGGTTGCCAGCCAGGCTTTCTGACCTGGTTTTTGACGTTCTGTTTCTTCAATAACTTCCGAAATCTGGTTGTAGGCGGTTTTTTCGGAATAAAGTTTTTCGATAGCCAAAGGTGTGACCACCGATCCGATCCTTCTTTTGATTTCCGTCTTGTCCTTCAGTTCAGGATATGAATCGAACGACCGCTGTAAAATACCTGTTTGGTAAATCTCTGAAAGGTTTTTCCGCAAAGTGTTGATGGTTCTCAGCTTTTCGCCGTCAGCGTTGCCCGCAGCCATTTTAAGGTCGGTAACCATTTTTGCAATATTTCTTACCGCAACCACCGTATCGAAATGAAAATAAGGAATCACTTCTTTGGCGAGTTCTGTTTTCTCTGCGTCAATTTCCTGGTCCGATTTTAATATGGCAAAGTCAAAGGGCGCCACAAGATTTTCATGTTGCCACGGTGATCCTTTCCGGTACTCGTATTTGAATTTGGGCTCGCCCGGCAATACAAAAAACAAAAGCACCGCTGTGAAAAGAATGAGTGCCGACCAATAAATAATCAGCGGTATATTTCTAAGATTTTTACTCAAATCATTCATAAATGGTCACAATGAATATTCAATTATACAGATAAATGCTCAATTATCCCCTGTTTAAAAGTATAAAAACAAAAAAATCATTCTCAACAATTGTCAAATCTAATTTTTCATAGATTTGTGTTAACCCGATTAAATAGTATAATTTATAATTGATCCGGATGAACTACGGTATTTCTAATCTCAGTATCATTCCAGTACGGAAAGAACCTTCGGAAAGAAGCGAAATGGTGACACAGATTTTGTTTGGCGAACATTTCGAAATTCGTGAACAAATGGTAGGCTGGGCCAACGTGAAGCTTGAATACGATGGTTACGAAGGATGGGTTGACCTGAAGATGATCACCCCGATACAACAGCGCTGGATGTCGCGTATGAAAAGAAGTCCCGGAGCAGTCACCACCGATATAATCAGCATTATTCCGGTTAACAACGAACAAAACCTGATGCTGGTGGCAGGCAGCACATTGCCGGTCTGGCGGCGGAATCTCCGAAAATTCTCGATCGGAAAAGATAATTATACCGCAACCGGAGAAATTTCCTACGGTCAGGTTGAAAATCCGCGTGAATTGCTTATCAAACAGGCATTGAAATATTTTAATGCACCCTATTTATGGGGAGGACGAACTCCTTTTGGGATCGACTGCAGCGGGCTGACGCAGATTGTTTACAAAATGATTGGTATCAAACTGCCACGCGACGCAGCCGAACAGGTAAAACACGGCGTTGCCATGAGTTTTGTTGACGAGGCAGAACCCGGCGACCTGGCTTTTTTCGACAACGAAGAAGGAAAGATTGTACATGTTGGTATCATCTGGAAACGCAATAAAATCATCCATGCTTCCGGAAAAGTGCGAATTGATAATGTTGACCAGTTTGGTATTTTTAATATCGATACACAACGATACACCCACAAAATGAGGGTAATGAAAAAAATCATCCGGTAATGGAACGCATCAAACTGCTGATTCTGATAATCGTGCTCGTGGTGGCTGTTTACCTGGTTATTAAATACTGGAAAACGGGCCGCAGAAATTGAATAAGTGATTGGGTGAATGAGTGATTGGGTGATTGGGTGAATGAGTGAATGAGTGAATGAGTGAATGGGTTGCAGGTTACGGGAATCCAGAATCAATGATCAAATCTAAATCGTAAATCGTAAATTTTATGTATTCCTATCAATATCCACGTGCAGCCCTCACAGTCGATGCGATTGTTTTTACACAAAAAAACAACGAAATTTTTGTTTTGCTGATTCAGCGCGGACAGGAACCATTTAAAGGGAAATGGGCATTGCCCGGCGGTTTTGTAAACATGGACGAAACGCTGGAAGAAGCCTGTAAAAGGGAACTTTTCGAGGAAACCGGGCTGAAAGCGGATGCCATGAAACAATTCAAAGCTTACGACGCCATTTACCGCGATCCCCGCCACCGGACGATTTCCGTTGTTTTCTCAGCCGAAATAAATGAAAAAAAAGAAGTTTCGGGAGGCGATGATGCAGCCCGGGCCGACTGGTTCCCGGTTACTGCCCTGCCCCAACTGGCATTCGACCACGCACAGATTCTGAGCGAGTTTTTCAGCTCTTAAAGTTCCGGAAAAAAATTCGACGTTTTTACCCCCACTTCAACTGTTGATGTCCATCAAAAAATCAACTGAAAATAATACATGTGACAAAAGAAAGTCCCTTTCAGTATTCCGACTATTCGGGATAGAGATGACAACAATAATAACAACGATAACAATGAAAACCACGACAACTTTTTCTCACCATCTTTTTCCCGCCTATATCAATTCCGGCTTTCGCTTTACATTGTATCGCTGTAGCAAAAAACCCGTTGCTATCCCGGCGTAATACAGGAAGTTGAAAAAACCGAATATATATACAGCAGTCGATAACAGAAAAATACGGTCAACAACCAACAAGTGAACAAACACGATATTGTAGAAAAAGTTACCTGCAAAATACAACAGCACAACCGTGTTAATCCAGATTAACGGTGATTGGATTAATTTTTCAATTTTCGCTTCAACCATTATTTTTAAGAATAGCAGAACAGCAAACAAAATCATCAGCAGGTCCTCAACCGTGCGTGTGAAAGGATATGATTTCAAATCCTGTATAAACACAAAATTGACGATACAATACGATACAAACAGAACAACCGCCATCCAAATGTACTTCCGGTGAACAAAACCCTTCAGACATTCAGCATAAAAAAATGCCCAGATCACAACTTCGAACATGATATAAAAATGCAGTCCCGGTGTATTATTCTTCACCCCCGCTTTCAACAGCAGCCAGATAAATATTTCGGTACAGAATCCCGCAATGGCATAGTAAAACAAAAGTTTTAGCTTTTTATCCAAATACCTGTAGGAATAAATTCCGGCTAATACTGTAAGCAGGGGTGATAAAATGTGAATCAATCTGAATAAAGACATACTTAAATTTTGGCGCCTGAAAATAATGAAATAAACATAACGGAAAAAGGGCAGCTCAATAGCCGCCCTTTTAAATGTTAACCCCCAAACACACAATTGGCCAGATATGGCCAATGCATTTCAAACATAGACAATTTATCCGAAATAAAAAAATATCTGAACAAAAAAAGCCATACAAAAACCTGCCTTTTTCCGAAACAAATCTTAACTGGTTAAATTGATTGACA
Organism: uncultured Maribellus sp.; assembly: GCA_964644015.1. Lineage (GTDB taxonomy): Bacteria > Bacteroidota > Bacteroidia > Bacteroidales > Prolixibacteraceae > Draconibacterium. The sequence continues at coordinate 578 of CAZXVT010000218.1, read as the reverse complement.
TTGCAAAACAGAAAACCCGGTTAAAAATAATTTGCCAAATACATTGGGATCTGCTTTTGATTAAATATTGTCAATACATGCGAGAATTATCAGAAAAGTCATAACTCAATATAATATAATACTCAATTTGGTTTCGAAGTGAAAAAGAACCTGCTTACTGTTTGTTTCATACTTTCAGTTAGTATAAGTCCCTTTTGTGAAATATTGCTGTTTAGCGATAAAATGGTTAAGAAATTCTGATTTGATTTTTTTGAATAAAGTGATGCAATCCCGAAAAAAAAATATAAATAGGGATGAATGAATACTGATGATGAATCTCCTGCAAAATACCACCGTACTACCTTTTCATCATTGTTGATTAATCAACTTTATCCCTATTTTTGAAAATTTTTAATCTGAAATCAAACAATGACACAAAAACAACTCGAAGATTACCTCTGGGGAGCCGCCAATATTCTGCGCGGAATGATTGACGCAGCCGACTTTAAGCAATATATTTTCCCTTTGCTGTTTTTCAAACGCATCAGCGATTTGTGGGATGAAGAATTTGAACTGGCAAAAGAAGAAAGCGGTGGCGA
>CAZXVT010000217.1:0-7073 GCA_964644015.1 uncultured Maribellus sp. | reverse complement strand
GTTTATTTCGGCATTAAACTGCTTAATTAACTTTTACCAGTTATCACCTGTGTGTTTTATATTGTAACAAATTAACTTTTGTTACTTTTGAATACTAAAAAAAGCAGGTTGTCTGCGAAACAAAATCATTGAAAATCGGTTCTCAAATTAAAATAAATAAAAACAGTAAAATGAAAGGAATAATTCTGGCCGGTGGTTCCGGCACAAGACTTTACCCGATTACCCGTTCCGTTTCGAAACAGATTCTGCCAGTTTACGACAAGCCGATGATTTATTATCCTTTGTCGGTACTCATGTTAGCCGGAATCAGGGAAATTCTGATTATCTCTACACCAACTGATATTGTTTTATATCAAAACCTGTTTGGCGACGGCTCTCAACTGGGACTAAAATTAGCTTACAAAATACAACCTTCGCCCGACGGGCTGGCACAGGCTTTTATCCTGGGTGAAGAATTTATTGGCGAGGATAATGCCTGCCTGATTTTGGGCGATAATATTTTTTATGGTTATAATTTCAGAAGCATTCTGGAGGAAGCTGCCAGTATTGAAGACGGCTCAATTGTTTTTGGTTATTATGTCAACGACCCTGAAAGATATGGTGTTGTGGAATTTGACGGGAAGGGAAATGTAATCAGTATTGAAGAAAAGCCCGAAAACCCTAAATCGAACTATGCAGTAACTGGCTTGTATTTTTACTCGAATGATGTTGTGGAAAAAGCCAAAAACCTGAAACTGTCAAAACGTGGTGAACTGGAAATTACCGATCTGAACCGACTTTATCTCGAAGAAAAGAGGTTGAAAGTTAAATTGCTGGGTCGTGGTTTTGCCTGGCTTGATACCGGTACACACGACAGTTTATTGCAGGCTTCCAATTTTATTGCCACCATCGAGCAAAGGCAGGGGCTGAAAGTTTCGTGTATCGAAGAAATTGCCTATAAAAAAGGTTTTATCACGAGGGAACAGTTGCTTGATTTAGCCAAACCACTTAGTAAAAATCAATATGGTCAGTACCTGATACGTCTGGCCGAAAAACAAATATTATCGTTTTAAATGAAAGTAATAGAAACCCCTTTACAGGGATTGCTGATTATTGAACCGTCGGTTTTTAACGACGAAAGAGGTTATTTTTTCGAATCATACAAGTTCGAAAAATATCTTGAGGCAGGAATCACGTCGGCTTTTGTGCAGGACAACGAATCGAAGTCGGTACGCGGAGTGGTGCGTGGATTGCATTACCAGCTCAATCCAAACGCACAGGCCAAACTTGTGAGAGTGGTGCATGGGGTGGTTTTTGATGTGGCTGTTGATTTGCGACAGGGGTCACCCACTTTCGGGCAATGGTATGGAGTTGAGTTGAATGACAGGGATAAAAGACAGTTTTTTGTTCCGCGTGGTTTTGCCCACGGATTTGCTGTTTTAAGCGAAACAGCCGTATTTTCTTACAAGTGCGATAATATCTACCACAAAGAATCGGAAAGAGGTATCAACCCTTTTGATCCAAAACTGGCTATCAACTGGCAGATTCCGGAGAATGAAAGTATTGTGTCGGAAAAAGACAGGAATGCCCCCGGTTTTGATGCTGCTGAAATGAATTTTATTTACTACAAACAATGAAAATACTTGTCACAGGAGCTTACGGACAATTGGGCAACGAACTGAAAATACTTTCAGCCGAATATCAGCAATGGCAATTTTTGTTTACCGATGCCGATACGCTTGATATTACAGATGCATTTTCTATAAAATCATTTTTTGAAAGGAATAAACCTGATTTTGTTGTTAACTGTGCGGCTTATACGGCTGTTGATAAAGCAGAAACAGATTTTGAAACAGCTGAAAAAGTAAATACGCTGGCTCCTGAATTTCTGGCAAAGGCTTCGGAATTAACAGATGCGAAGCTGATTCATGTTTCCACAGATTATGTGTTTGATGGTTTGGGACATTTACCTTATACAGAAACTGACCCGGTTGGCCCGGCGAGTGTTTACGGTAAAACAAAACTGGATGGAGAGAATCGTGCGCTGGCAGCCAATCAGCAAACAATGATCATCCGTACCTCCTGGCTTTATTCATCATTCGGAAATAATTTTGTAAAAACCATGTTACGGCTGGGGCACGAGCGCGGTCTGCTGAATGTGGTTTTCGACCAGGTGGGAACACCAACCTACGCCGCCGATCTTGCATCGGTGATACTTTTTATTATTGCGGGTTCCGAGGCAAAACCAGAAGATTTTATTCCCGGAGTTTATCATTATTCAAACGAAGGCGTGGCAAGCTGGTACGATTTTGCCAAAGTAATATTCGAATTATCAGCGATGAATGTCAGGGTAAATCCGGTTCGTTCAGACCAGTTTCCGACGGCAGCAAAAAGGCCGGCTTTTTCTGTTTTGGATAAAACAAAAATAAAAACAACCTATTGTGCTGAAATTCCTTACTGGAAGGACAGTCTTGAAATTTGTCTCGGAAAACTCAACGAATTGTAGGAGTTTTTTAGAATGATCGTTTAAATTTGAAAATAAAAAATCAGAATAACATGGATAACGCATTATTACAGGAAGTACGCGAAAAAGCCGCAGAATGGCTTTCTCCTGTTTACGACGAAAATACAAGAAGAGCAGTGCAGGCATTGCTTGACAATCCTGACACAACCGAATTGGTTGACTCGTTTTACCGCACACTTGAATTCGGTACCGGTGGTTTGCGCGGAATCATGGGCGTGGGAACCAACCGCATGAATATTTACACTGTGGGAGCAGCCACCCAAGGGTTAAGCAATTACCTGAAAAAGAATTTTACCAACCTTCCGCTCATAAAAGTGGCCATCGGTCACGACTGCCGTAACAACAGCCGATTGTTTGCCGAAAGCAGCGCGCGTATTTTTGCTGCCAACGGTATCAAAGCGTATCTTTTTGAAGATCTGCGCCCCACACCGGAACTTTCGTTTGCAATTCGTGAACTGGGTTGCCAGAGCGGAATTATCCTGACTGCATCGCACAACCCGAAAGAATACAACGGTTACAAAGCATACTGGGACGATGGCTCGCAGATTGTGGCACCTCACGATGAGAATATTGTGGAAGAAGTGCTTAAAATCAAACCGGAAGATATCAAATTCAACGGGCCGGATGAGTTGATCGAAATCATGGGTGCCGATATGGATGAAAAATTTCTTGAAATGGCCAAATCGGTTTCCATTTCACCCGATGTGATTGAGCGACACAAAAACATAAAAATCGTTTACACGCCCATTCATGGAACCGGCGTGAAGATGATTCCCGCGGCACTCCGTAAATTCGGTTTCACCAACATCATCAATGTCCCGGAACAGGATGTGGTGAGCGGCGATTTTCCAACCGTAATTTCACCAAACCCTGAAGAGCAGGCCGCGATGGACATGGCCATTAAAAAAGCATACGAAGTGGATGCCGACCTGGTGCTGGCATCGGATCCTGATGCAGACCGCATTGGCGTGGTGGTGAAAAATGACAAGGGAAAATACATCATCGTGAACGGAAACCAGACGGCGATGCTTTTCATTTATTACATTATCACCAAAATGAAGCAGGCCGGCAAGTTGAAAGGTAATGAATATGTGGTGAAAACTATTGTGACTACCGAACTGATTGCCGAAATTGCCAAACGCAACAATATTGAATATTTTGATGTGTACACCGGCTTCAAGTTTATTGCCGAAATTATCCGCGAACTCGAAGGAAAGAAAAAATACATCGGGGGAGGTGAAGAAAGTTTTGGTTTTATGCCAGCCGATTTTGTGCGCGATAAAGATGCGGTAACTTCGTGTGCGCTGATGGCTGAAATTGCTGCCTGGGCCATTGACCAGGGTAAAACCCTGTATGAATTGTTGCAGGATATTTACCTGGAATATGGCTTCTCGAAAGAGAAAATGAAATACATCGTTCGGAAAGGAATGACCGGGGCAGCAGAAATCGAACAGATTATGGTGCGTTTCCGTAAACACCCGCCGAAACAATTGGGTGGCTCTCCGCTTGAATGGGTAAAAGACTACGAAACACTGGTGGCCAAAAACCTTTTAACAGGCGAAGAATTAATAATAGACCAGAAAATAACATCAAACGTTTTGCAGTTCTTTACCGCCGAAGGAACAAAAATCTCGGTGCGCCCATCTGGAACTGAGCCGAAAATCAAATTCTATTTCGAGGTAAAAGGTAAACTTGAATCGCGTACTAGTTATGACGAAGCTGAGAGAATTGCTGAAGAACGGATCGATAAAATCATGGAAGAACTTGGATTGTAATTCAAAATAAATCAATTAAAAACCTAAAATCTTTTTAAAATGAAGTTTCAACTTTTTACAGGTGCTCTGCTTTTTGCAGCAGCAACAGTTTTTGCCCAGACTCCCGAACCCATGAAAATGAAACCCGAAATGACTGAAATCTGGGATCCTGAAATCAGTGTGGTTACACCGGGTCAAACGCCAATTGACGCGCCTTCGGATGCCATTGTTTTGTTTGACGGTACCAATTTAAATGAATGGACCAACGGAAAAGGCGAAGCTGCGGAATGGACTTTGGCCGATGGTTGTGTTACCGTGAAAAGGGGAACCGGAACTATTCAGACTAAACGTGTTTTTAACGATTTTCAACTACACATTGAATGGCGCACACCTGCTGAAGTGGTTGGCGAAAGCCAGGGACGTGGCAACAGTGGTATTTTTATGCAGGGAATTTATGAACTCCAGGTTCTGGATAATTACAACAACCGTACTTATCGCAATGGTCAGGCCGGAAGTATTTACAAACAGCACCCGCCGCTTGTAAATGCCTGCAAAGGCCCCGGTGTTTGGCAAACCTACGATGTAATTTACACGGCTCCCCGGTTTAACGAAGACGGAACTTATTTTACTCCACCAACCATCACTGTTTTGCAGAATGGTGTTTTGGTGCAAAACAACGTAAAAATGCGCGGACCAACCGAATACATTGGTATTCCGGAATACACGGTTAAAAAACATGGTGCCGGACCAATCGTTTTGCAGGATCACGGTAACCCGGTGAGTTTCCGAAATATCTGGATCAGGGAATTGTAAAAAATTCAAAAACAATAAAGAAAGAGGCTGAAGTTTACTTCAGCCTCTTTCTTTATTGACAATCCGCTATTCAAATCTCACTACTTTTCTTTCAGTTTGTCTTTAAAAGCTTTTCTGAACTTTTCAACTTTTGGCGCCACCACAAACTGACAGTAGGGTTGATTTTTATTTCGTGCAAAATAATTAACATGATAATCTTCAGCCGGATAAAATACTTTGAATGCTGTTACTTCGGTAACAATCGGTTTGTCGTATGCTTTTTCTTTCTCAAGACTGGCAATAATTTGTAAAGCAGTTTCTTTTTGTTTTTCGTTATGGAAAAAAATGGCCGAGCGGTATTGCGTTCCCACGTCATTTCCCTGCCGGTTCAGGGAAGTGGGGTCGTGTGTGAGAAAAAACACTTCAAGAATTTCAGCAAAACTAACCACCGAGGGATCGAATGTAATATTCACCACTTCGGCATGACCGGTGGTTTCGTTGCATACCTCGCGATACGAAGGATTTTTTACATGCCCGCCGCTGTACCCGGGCTTTACATCTGTTACACCTTTCAGTTCAAAATAAACTGCTTCGGTACACCAGAAACAGCCTCCTCCAAGTGTTGCTTTCTCAAGTTCTTTTCCTGTCGTCATTTTCGAAAGTATTATGACTGATAATATTATCAATAGTGTTCTCATGGTTACTGAATCAAATATTTAATTGTCGGTTTTAACAACAACTCTCTTTTTACGGAATAAAAGCCGGGAGAAAAATTTCTTTTCAAATTCCCAGAAAAACCTGAACTGGCCGAAAATAAATCCGATAATCAGTAAAAGCACATTGTAAACTGCAAGAATCACAACGATATAAAAAATCACTTTTGCCACCAATGGTGTTTCTGCATTGATTTCCGCCCAATCAAAAATCATTTTTTTCAGGTAAACAGTTGTGCTTCCTGTAATCGCAAATACCACCAGAATAACAATTACCTGGAAATTGCTTTTAATATTCCACCGTTGTTTTAACTTTTCGAGCATCGTTTGTCTGTTTATTAGCAATAACAAAAGAGTTGAAAGTATGTTTTTGTATTCGTCTGACTTCCGGGGTTTAAAATGGTTTTTATTCAGATCAGCGTGAACATTTTACAAAACATTTGAATGAATTACAAGACTGATTCATAAATTTGGTAATTGATAAAAATGCATTGGCATGAAAGATTTAATTACAAAATCGGCCTTGATTTTTTTGTTTCCTTTTCTTTTTACAACACTGGCATTTGCGCAGGACAAAACTTTGGTCGGAAAAGTTACAACATTTGACAGCATCCCGTTGGTTGGTGTTAAAGTTATGGTAAAAAGCACCGGGCAAAATGTTTTGACAGACTCGCTCGGGCGTTTTCTTGTGTTATGCAACGAAGAAGATAAAATCAACTTTGAGGCTGACGGATTCTTCACGAAAAAGATAAATATCTCCAAAGCAACACGGTTATTATTGGTTAACCTGAAATTGAGAAATGGCGACAAAAATCTTAATCAGGCTGAAAAATATGTAAATGTTGGATATGGAAAATTAAGCGCCCGCGATTTATTATACTCTGTTTCTTCGTTGAACAAAAACAAAGTCGATTTTTCGCTTTACTCAAATATGTACGATTTAATTCAGGGGCAATTTGCCGGTGTGCGGGTTGAAGGGAAGAAAATTGTGGTAAGGGGCAATAAAACTTTTCAGGGTGTTGAGTCGGATGCCGCATTACTGGTGGTTGACGGAGTTATTGTAAATGAATCCGATTTTGGAAATATCTCTCCACTTGATGTTGAATCGGTTGATGTTCTGAAAGATGCTTCATCATCGATCTACGGTTCACGGGGTGCAAACGGTGTGGTGCTTGTTGAAACAAAAAAGGGTAGGTGAACAAAAAATAAACGGAATCAATCAGGAAAAAAATCGAAATACACTGATTTTTTGTAAGTTTGAGTTGCAAAGAATTATTTTGCTGATTAGTATAATTTAAAGAATGGCAATGA
>CAZXVT010000216.1:0-7225 GCA_964644015.1 uncultured Maribellus sp. | reverse complement strand
CTGGATGGGCGCTGTTCAGGCACAGGATTTTCCGGCTTCGAAATGGGCGTTGGGTGTGCGGTTGCCGGGTTCAACCGAAAAGTCGGTGGAAGCGGCTATCGATAGCGGCGAAATCATCCGCACCCATGTTTTGCGGCCAACATGGCATCTGGTTTCGGCTGAAGATGTTTACTGGATGCTGGAACTATCGGCACCGCAAATAAAAACGCTGTCACGTTCCCGCGACCGTGAACTTGAACTGACCGAAGACGCTTTTACATGTTGCAACTCGCTGCTTGAAAAGTGGTTGCGCGACGGTAATTTCCTGCCCCGCGAAGAACTTGTAAAACTTCTGGCTGACGCAGGTTTCAGCAACGACAACAACCGTGTTTCGCACATTCTGATGCGCGCTGAAATTGACGGAATCATCGGAAGCGGCCCCACCAAAGCCGGAAAACAAACTTATGCCCTACTCGCCGAAAGAGTACCTGTAAAAAAGCTTTTAAATCGTGAAGAAGCTGCAGCCGAACTGGCGCGCAGGTATTTCACCAGTCACGGACCTGCTACACTGCCCGATTTTGCGTGGTGGTCGGGATTGCCGGTAAAAGAGTGCAGGCAGGCAATCGATGCAATTAAAACTGATTTTGTGGCTGAAATTGTAGATGGAGAAACTTATTGGTTTCATTCGGAATTTTCAGTTCCGAACACTGAAAACAAGGCGATTTATTTATTGCCAGCCTACGATGAGTTTATCATCAGCTACAAAAACCGGGCGGCTACATTAACTTATGAAAATCATCTGAAAGTTGTTTCCAATAACGGATTTTTCAGACCTGTAATCGTTCACAACGGCCAGGTGATTGGTGTCTGGAAACGCACAATCAAAGCCGGAAAAGCAATTTTTGAAACTGACTATTTTGGGAAACCAGGTAAAACCATTCAAAAACAGGTTGAAAAAGAATTTGAAAAATATGTTCAGTTTCTGGGGAAAAAGTCTGAAAAGATAATATGATTCTCCTGCCTGATGCTTATTTATTCAGTCGTATTTCAAACCATTCACACTTACAACAGAAGTTGATGACGGATACTGGATGTTTGATTTCTGATCCAAATCCTTAGCCGGTAACTTGCAACCTGTAACTGTTTTTTAACGCAAGAGACGTAAAGAATTCGCGAAGGGCGCAAAGTTTTTTATCGACTACGCATAAAAAACTGACCACCTGAAACTCGCATCCCGTATCCCGTAACCGAATTCCTCATTGCCCCCATCCACTGAATAACTCAATCACCCATTCACTCATTTACTCATTCACTTTCCCCCCCAATCACCCCTCTTCGTCATTCGTCTTTAAAAATCGCCCGTTCACCTGAAAAATTTGGCGTACTTCATTTTAATTATTGAAATTTGATAGGTCAGAAAACAAGAAAACGAAAACATAGTCATGAAAACATTAACCATTGCCATTTTGGTTTGTACAACACTTATGTTGTTACTCACCACTGCCTCAAAAGCCATGGGCAGCATCAATATTGCGGAAAAAGGCCAGATTTGCGGACGGATTGTTGATAGTACAACCGGCAATCCGCTTCAATCTGTATCCATCGACCTTTATACGTCCGACGGGAAGAAACTGGTGGTTGGAACGCTTACCAACAACAAAGGCATATTCACACTTACCATGCTCGAACCCGGAGATTACATTCTCGACATTAGTCTTGACGGATACAATAACTACCGTGTTTATAATGTGATTGTAAAAAAGAATGTTGTGAAAAATGAAATCGGTGACATTAAACTTCAGAAGAAAATTAGCAAATCAACACGGGCAACTTCGCGCAATAAAATGCCGGTTTATGAATCGGCGTTTGCGCAAAATTAAAATCAGCAACCAAAATTCATCCTAAAAATTAAAACCATGAACCAATTTTTTACTTCAGCATCGGGTTTGGATGCCCGTGGCGTTGGACCACGGATTATGTTACGCACTTCTCCGTTTTTGCTGGCTGCAATCATATCAGAAATATGGGTAGCAGCGTATTTCAAAATGCCGCTCATTAACAATCCGGCGGTAAAAACTGCCGGATGGATTTGGCTTTCACTGGGCTTTGTACTTTTCGTTTCGTCGATTGTTCAATTCTCACGTAATTTCCCAAAGGGAAACCTGCTGCAAACCGGAATGTACGCCTTCTCGCGCAACCCCATTTATTCGTGCTGGATATTGTTTATTCTTCCATCACTCTGGCTGATTCTGAACAACTGGCTGTTTTTTCTTTCGGCGGCTGTAATGTGCATTGCCACACTGATATTTGTAAAGGAGGAAGAGGTGCAATTGCTGAAGGTTTTTGGAAAACAATATGTTGAATATAGAAAACGAATTGGATGCATTATTTGGTTTATCGGAAAAACAGAAAATGAATAATACAAATTTACAAATCAGAACATTGTCGGGCACTTCGGTTGAAACAATTCACGAAGCATTTATCGACGCTTTTTCGGAATATGAAGTACCAATTGACATGCCCGTTGAAAAACTGCGCGAAATGATGGTCACCCGCGACCTCAACCCCGACTGGTCGGTGGGTTGTTTCGACGGCGACTTATTGGTGGGTTTTATTTTAACCGGGTACCGCGAAAAAGATGGCGTAAAAACCTGCTACGATGGCAGCACCGGTGTGATTAAAGCATATCAGCGCAAAGGAGTCGGCGAAATGATGCTGAAAGAACTTTTACAATTGCTGAAAGAAAAAGGTGTCAGCCGTTTTGTACTCGAAGTGCTCGAAAACAATACGCCAGCCATCAACTTGTACGAAAAATACGGATTTGCAAAAACCCGAAAACTGGAATGTTTCGAAATTGAAAAACTGAAGCTTCGTCCGGTTCCCGACCGCGGATTTGGAGTTTCAGTTGTCAATCCGGCAACAGTTGTTGAAAAAGAAAAAAAATACAACCTTTTCACGCCTACCTGGCAAAACGAAATCCAATCGGTTATCAATATAAAGGAAAATTACACGCTTGTTTCGCTCTCGTGCACCAACCGGTTGCTTTGTTACGGGTATGTTCACAAAACAAAAGGAGATATTCCCCAAATCGGAATTTTGGAAGAATGGAAAAACTGGGGATTGGAGGCCCATTTAATTAACGAACTCGCCAAACACACCGAAAGCAAAAATCTCATCGTTTTGAATGTGGAAGAGAACAACTATTTGACTGAAGTACTGAAAAAACAGGAGTTCAGCAACTTTGTCAACCAGTTCGAAATGATACTTAAATAGTCGCCAATGAAACCAATTCCATTTTTTGTGACCGGCTGGTCTGAAATACCAGCAAATGAACACAAAGGCGAAACAGGCACCGCTTTCTGGAAAACCTTGCAGTTTGACGGATTGCGTGTGCGGATTGTTGAATATTCGCCAGGCTACTTAGCCGACCACTGGTGCAGCAAAGGTCACATTGTACACTGTCTCGAAGGTGAAGTTGAAAACCAGCTCAAAACCGGTGAAACCAATATACTCACGCACGGTATGACTTATATTGTTTCTGACGATGCCAGCGAGCACCGTTCGTTCAGTAAAAACGGCGTAAAACTGCTGATTATTGACGGCGATTTTCTGAAAGCTGTTTTATAAACTGCCCGAAAATATATTACTAAACTATTTGCTCATAAGCTGAATAACAGCAAATAATAAAATTTATACTCAAAAATCTGCCATTCAAATCCCTGTTCAGGCCATTCATTATTAATTATTTCAGGAACCTGCCTGACAGGAATATTTTTGGAAAAACTTCTGCTGAAAAAGTCAATGAAAACAACAATGTTTCTTCTTTTTATATTCCTGATTATACAGCAATCTACAGCCCGTGAAAAGGAAATTACAAGTAATTCAAATTTGATTACCGGAATTAAACAAATTAAGGAAAGCGCCAATTTCGGTCTGGTATTTAGTGGCGCTAACATTAAATATGGCCACTACTGGGCCAAATCAGAAAACAACCGGATTCTTAGTATTGAAAATGAAATCGGTGTTTGCATCCCTTTTTCAAAAGGCATTCCCGCACTCGATATTTACCTGAAACCAGCCGAAATTTCTTATCTTTTCTGTACTTCAGAAAAAAACACTTTAGCAATTGGTCCACTGGTGAAATTGGAATACAATTACACACTTTACCCGCAATTGCAATCGGCTTTCGACTACTGGTTTACCAATTTCTGTCTCGGAGTAAATTCACAGTATAATTTTTCAGTTGCTAATCAATCGCTGAGTGCAAGGTTAAAGGTTACGCTTTGCGGCTTTACATCGCGTCAACCTGATTATCGCAATCCTTACTGGTACGACATCGGATTTAAACACGCCATCAAACATCTGAATTCTGATTTTGAGTTTTCAACCCTGAACAAATTCAATACAACCGATTTTGAATTGTCGTGGAAACCAAAACCTTCTTCCCGTATTACATGGGCCTACTGTTTTAATTATTCAGGATATTTTGAAACACCTGAAATATCGATGATTAGTCACAACATTAAATTGACCTTCAATCCAAAAAGTAAATAATATGAAAACTAAATACCTGCTTTTACTGATGCTCCCGTTGCTGGTTTCCTGTCTGCAGGAAGACGAACTGAAGAAACCGTTTGTTTCGAATACACCGGCAGTTTTGAATGACGCATGGACGATTTCATCTCCAGAAATTGAAGGAATTGATGCGCAAAAACTGGAAGAAATTTATGCTGATTTTCACGCCGACCAGGACATCTGGCAGGCACGCAGCCTGCTGGTTTTCAGGAACGGGAAGCTAGTGGCTGAAAGCTACACAAAAGACGACACCGACCAAACCACACCCCGCGCCGTGTGGAGCTGTACCAAGCAGGTAGTTGGGCTGCTCACCGGAATTGCACTTGAAAAGGGTTTAATTGAATCGGTAAACGACAGTATTGGACGTTATTTACACGAAACGGAAAATTACTCCGACAAAAAGAACATCACCATTGAACAACTCCTGACCATGAAATCGGGGATTGATTACAGTAACGATGGTTTGTCGGGACAATCGGATGATATCTTACGGCAATTACCCGACAACATTACCGGTTTTATTTTAGGCCGCTCACTTGCCAAAACTCCAGGAGAGAAAACCATGTATAAAGATTGCGACCCGCAGCTAGTCGCCTGTGTTATTCAGCAAACAAGCGGGAAGAAAACCCGTGAGTGGGCAAAAGATGTGCTTTTCAACCCGCTGGAAATAAAAAACCTGGATTGGATGGATTACAAAGACGGCACCACGCTGGGCGGTTTTGGGATCCTGTCAACACCACGCGAAATGGCCAAATTCGGGCAATTGGTGCTTGACGGCGGCATGTGGAAAGGAAATGCGATTGTCAGTAAAAAATGGATTCAGGAAATGACCACGGTCAGGGTTGAAGATATGTACTCTTTCCAGTTTGGCTATTTGTGGTGGATAGACGAGAGCCGGAAAATGATTTACATGCATGGACATGGCGGTCAATATGTCTGTATTATTCCCGATAAAAAACTGGTTGTTGCGATGACAGCCGAAGTAAACACGCAGGACGATTTTCAGTTTGGCAAAGAAGCATTTGAATGGGTGGATAAAATTGTGGAAATTTGTGACTGATTTTTATTACTAATTCAATAGAAAATGACAAAAGTTCGTGTAAAAATCTGCTGCATCAGCAGCACTGAAGAGGCAAAAACAGCCATTGATCTTGGTGCTTCGGCGCTGGGACTGGTCGGCAAAATGCCCAGCGGTCCCGGTGTGATTGACGATGATTTGATTGCCCGGATTGCAAGCTCAATTCCACCGGCAGTTTCCACTTTTTTGTTGACAAGTGAAACGAAACCGGAAGATATTATCAGTCATTACAAAAAAGTTTACACCTCTACCATTCAACTGGTGGATGCGCTGGAAGACCGCGATTACCGGACTTTACGCAACGAACTGCCCGGAGTGAAGCTGGTGCAGGTTATTCATGTTCTGGATGAAAATTCGGTTGCCGAAGCCATCGAAATTTCGGAATCGGTGGATGCAATTTTACTCGACAGCGGCAACCCGAACCTGAATATCAAGGAACTGGGTGGCACAGGAAGAGTGCACAACTGGCAACTCAGCCGGCAAATCAGGGAACAAGTGAAAGTACCGGTATTTCTAGCAGGTGGACTGAATAGCCACAATGTGCGCGAAGCCATCGAAAACGTTCAGCCTTTCGGAATCGACCTTTGCAGCGGCGTTCGCTCGGTTGGCAAACTCGACAGACAGAAACTGGAAGCGTTTTTTAAGGAAATAGAAAAAATATAAAATCATAATACAATGGAAGCAATCATCACAAAAGTCAGGGAAGCACTTTCATCCAGTGCCGACGAAAAAACCCGTAAACAAAGCGAATACTTCTTTAAAGAACAGATTACGGTTTATGGTGTAAAATCAGCATCGGTGCAGAAAATCGCCAAAGATTTTTTTGCCGAAATTAAGGACAAACCAAAAGCCGAAATACTGGCTGCCTGCGAAAAACTCTGGCAGTCGGGGTACATGGAAGAGTCGTTTGTAGCTTGTGTGTGGTCTGAAAAACTGGGTAAAAAACTGGAGCCCGCCGATTTTGAAACACTGGAACGCTGGATAAAAAACTACGTGAGCAACTGGGCATCGTGCGACACGCTTTGCAACCACACTGTCGGCGATTTTGTGATGATGTTCCCTGAATTTATTTCAAAACTAAAAGAATTTGCGCACTCCGAAAACCGATGGGCAAAACGTGCCGCCGCAGTTTCGCTCATCATTCCGGCCCGGAAAGGATTATTTCTGAACGACATTTTTGAAATTGCCGATATTTTGCTTTTGGACAGCGACGATCTGGTACAAAAAGGCTACGGCTGGATGCTGAAAGCTGCCAGTCAGGCACATCAGCAAGCCGTTTTTGAATATGTGATGAGTAAAAAAGCGGTGATGCCACGAACCGCACTTCGCTACGCCATCGAAAAAATGCCGGAAGAGTTGAGAAAACAGGCGATGCAAAAATAAATTCATGGAAATTCAAACACTCAGAAATAATTTACTGGAAGCCTATTCGGCTGAAAATCTGAATAAAATTGCTGCAATTCTGCTGAATTTTTACACGAAACAGCAATTTGGTTCACTGCAAAAAATTGCCGATATCATCAGCGATTTTGTTCCCATCGAAATTGATGAAAACGGCAAAGGATTTTCAAAACTGATGCTGCTGTACCACCC